>JSZA02000005.1 GCA_000785145.2 Candidatus Thiomargarita nelsonii | reverse complement strand
TTTATTTCGGGAAATCCGCGGAGCTCCATTCCCGAAACAAATTTAGGAGTCCAAGATTTATCTTGGACTACTTTGAATTTTTATTTCGGGAAATCCGCGGAGCTCCATTCCCGAAACA
This sequence comes from Candidatus Thiomargarita nelsonii, assembly GCA_000785145.2. Lineage (GTDB taxonomy): Bacteria > Pseudomonadota > Gammaproteobacteria > Beggiatoales > Beggiatoaceae > Thiomargarita > Thiomargarita nelsonii_B. Next base: position 103,974 of record JSZA02000005.1, on the reverse strand, counting down.
AATTTAGGAGTCCAAGATTTATCTTGGACTACTTTGTTTTGCTCAAAAAGTGACGATTATCCAATATATTTTCAGGAGAAATTTCCACATCTGGTGTCATGCCAATACCTTCACATGGCAACTTGTCAGGGTCTCCTATTTCAAATACCGTCAGCTTTAAAGCTGAACCCTCTTCAAATTCAAACATTTGTTGTGATAGACATTTACCTTGAGTCCTCGTGCCAACAATCTCTGCATTTTGGTTATAATGTTGGAGAACCTCTCCAAAAAATTCGGCTGCACTGGCGGTAAATGGGCTGGTCCACACATAAATTGTTTGATTTTTGACAATTTGTCCAGGTATAGAAATCAGTGGTTGAGTTTGAGATACATTTTTCAGAGCACCTATTTCTAAGTCTGGGGGCAAAAATAATGAAACCGCATCAATCGCTTCAAATAAACTACCACCAGGGCAATAACGCAAGTCGATAATGATGTCTTTTCCTTGTTTTATTGTCTTGAGTAGGTAGGTTTTAAGCAATTGCGCTGTCTCTCCATCATAAAATCTATGGATGCGAATCAACTGATGTTTGCCCTCTTTGATATATTCAACCGAGATATTTTTGAAGGGGGCAACCGTGACAGTATATTTTTTTGTTTTTTTTGTTTTATCCTCCTCTGATACCAGCAAAGGTATTCGTGTACCTGATGAGAGTTGAGTCAGAAAACTAAAAGTTGAAAAATCTGTCGCGACGATTTTTTTATCGTTCAAAGTCATCAGATAGCGAGGTTTTTTTAAGCCGGCACGATAAGCGGGGCCATTGTCAATAGGAACAACCAATAAGTTGTCGTTCTTTACTAATATATTGACACCTAAGCCAACTTGTTGTTGGTGCCCTCGCTGTTTATAAAAGTCATTTTGTTCTTTTGGTAAATATTTTGAGTAAGGATCGAGACTTTTTAGGTAATGATTGAGGGCTTCTATATCAGTTATCTGATTTAAGGTGGTTTTCACCTGTTCAAAGTTAGGACGCAAGTAATGATTTTTGCTGATAAATCGGTTAATAATTGTTAGAGGCCAATCATTGGCTAAGGGATGAGTGCTTGTGCTTGTTATTTCAGGGGGAGTAACTGAGTCCGAAAACTGACAGTGCTCTTGAGTCGCGTTGGTAATTAAAGAGGGTATGTCAACCAAGCGAGTGGCTAATGTCCATGTTTTATTAAAATTACTTGGCTCTCCGTGTTTCAATTTGCCACCCCAGTCGGAAAATTGAATAGGTGATGCACAAAAACCTTTTCTTGGAATACACCAGTAATCTGTCTCAACAACGCCTTCGTGGCGACGATCATACCATAAGGCGTAACGTTCAGTCACCGTGATTTGGGCTTGGTCATTTTGGACTTTTTGCAATTGTCCTTTATAAAATAATACAAAGGCTTCATGGGGACTTTTACAGTCAATTTTTTCAATGGCAAAAACGGATTCGTCTTCTTTCAAAAAGGGTACTTCCGTTTCTAAGTCGCTCAATTCCGCTGCAAGGGCAGGCGTGAGCTTAACATTATTCAGTTTGTTCCAAATTGTCTCATTTAAAAGTCCCGTTTCTGCTACTGGAATATCCCGTTGAAATGATTTTAAAGCGATTTCCACTTCTGTTAGCTTGGCTTGTTTGAGTTCGCCTTTAAAATATCCCAATTGAGCCAGCGGCGCTGCGACGGAATAAATGTTTGCAGATTGGATGTCCACAATCGGGGGCGTGGTGTCTTCTGACTTCACTCCTATGCAGGCTGTGTTGCTGAAAAGTAAACTTATCAAAAATAAATAGCGCATAAATTTTTTGAGATTTTTAGACTAAATTCGACGCGGAGCGTCGGTGCCTGCATTCCTTTGCCTCGCGTCAATGCCATATCGTACCGCTCATGTAGGGTCAATGCCATTAAGTTAAGCTTTTTTGTAGGGTGGGTAGAGCGGATCGAAACCCACCAACTCGTTGAAATTTTTAACAATGGTGGGTTGGGCGTCCCATAACGATGTTGCGCGGGCAACCACAAGGGATTGCCCCTACCCACCCTACAAAAAATCCTTAACTTAATGGCATTGTCATGTAGGGTGGATTAAGCGATAGCGTATCCACCGATATTTATATATTAATCAGGTGGATACGCGCTGCTTAATCCACCCTACATGTATGGTTTTTTGCGATACTTAATGGCATTTTTGCTCAGCGTGGGAACGATAGGATGATGTTTTTATTAGCTTTTAACCCTTAATCCGCATGAATAATGGTCCACAAATCATCCACTTCTTGTTGCAATTTGTTTGCTTGTTTTTTCAATTCTGCCACTTTCGCCCCTCCGCCTCCGCCTTTTTGCTGCTGCTTTAATCCTGCCAGTTTCTTGCGGACTTTAGCGAACTCCTTTTTTAAGCGGTCCGCTTTGTCAATATCTTTACTCGAAGCATTCTGCATATGATCCAGTTCTGTCTCTAAATTATCTATATCAGCAGACATATTTTCAAATTGCCCCTTCAAGCTTTGAAATTCAGTATTCAATGCTTGTTGTTCAATGCCAGCTTGTTGTTGTTTCTGCTTGGAGCGTTCTAACTCTGCTTGCCGAGCGTTAATACGTTTATCGTAGCCACCAGATAATGTACAACCAACACCGCCGAGAAAGCCATCCTGTGTGGGATCACAATTAGTCGTGGCACAGCCACCTAACACAGTCGCTATAAAAACCATAAAAACCATTTTTTTTATGGACATTATTACCTCCTATTGGTAGGAGTCCAAGATTTATCTTGGACTTATAGACTTTGAGTCATCAAAAACAAGGTATCAACATTCTTCTGCAACGCATCTTTCTCTTTTTCCAAGTTAGTCACTTGGGTTTCCCACTTTTTCACGTCACTAGCACTGACTTGATTATGTTGAGATTGATATTTTTTTTGAGATTGTCTTTTCGCTTCTGCTAATTCATTTTTGACGTATTTCAACAAAGAGAGGGCTTCTTGATGACGTTTGACCACAACTTGCTTTTGAGCTTGCAATGAAGCATTGTATATCCTCAAATTCTGAATTTGTTGATCGTAGTTACGAATATCTTGTGCCAGTTTCTGGTTTTGCGCGTGGATCTCTTCAGTTTGGCGTTTGACAATTTGAGTTTCTGTTTGGATCGCCGCCTCTCGATTGGCATATCCTTGTTGTCGCCTAGCCACCAAATCTCCCAGGGCAAGCCCTGCCAGACCTCCAACGGCTGCACCTATCATTGCTCTTTCGATTCGTTCTTTCTTATTGTCGCCGCTAAGCGCACCTGCCACTGCACCTACAAAAGCACCTATAGCGGCCCCATCAATCCTTGTTTCACCGCCAGGCGTCGTCGCACATCCCGATAAAACAACTGTCACTGCCAGCATAATCGGCATTTTTATAATGAATTTCTTCATCATTCACTACTCCTCTTTACTAAAAAATCGTCCAAGATAAATCTTGGACTCCAAAATACCCGTTAGGGTAACTAATTCTATTAAAAATTCCCTCCTGCTAAAAGCCCTTGTTGCTTACTTAATATTTCCAATAAGGGTTTATATTTACGGGACGTGATTCAACGATGTTTTCTGGCTCTTTATCCTTTTTGAAATAAAAATCGTGTGCTGGCAACCAGTCTTCTAACAATGAGTCAAGCGGAATCAATTGAATGTCTTTTATTTCACCGACTACTTGGGCATAAAATAATTCTTCGCTCTCTGGATTTTCATAAATTTTTCGGAGTTCAACAGAACCCGAAAAAAAATCTTTTAATTTTAAAGCTGTGACTGGAACACAAAGAAATTTATCGAAATGTTCAGTACATTCCACAAGTAAACCGAGATATTGCGTATTAAACTGATCATAAGCCACAAATAACTGAGGGCTATCATAGTAAATCAGTGTTTCTTGATGTTGTATTATTCGTCGCATGGTTTTACCTCTAAGCAATCAGGAATAGGGTTATATTTAGCTTTTTTCCACCATGAGTAATGAGTAGGATTATTCCCTGTTTGTAAAATAACTCCACTTTTAGGTGGCAGTTTTAATTGTACAATCTTTTTAGGTCTATGCAATGGTAATTTAAGTAATTTGACACATTCCTCAAAACAACTAAAGATTGAAAGAGAGCGTGCTCGACATTCATTCGTATTAAAACGTTTTTCTGGATAGAGTTTTCTCTGAGAAGAAAAATCTTCTTCTGTGGGTGGAAATTGTTTGACGAGCCGATAGAATCTTTCATATTTTGGGTTAATTGCTGCCTTTGGTGGGCAATCAATTGGTAAATTTTCCGCCCATTCATTTTTTTTTGCATTTTGTGTCATAAATTTTTTCATCCTGAATAGACACAAGTGTCTTTCCGACTTGAGCCTTCTATTTTTTTGATAGCGATCCTGTTTAAAAATCCTATTTTTTTAAAAAATAGGATTTTTTTATCGTTCACGCGAGGCAAAGCCTCAATGCCATATCGTACCGCCCATGTAGGGTGGATTAAGCGGTAGCTCCTCCCCTGAATTTATATATTAATCAGGTGGATACGCGGAGCAATAGCCACCCTACATGTATGGAATTTGGCTTAACTTAATGGCATTGAGGCAAAGCCTATAAGGACACTAGTACGCTGTAACATAAGTTATTTGGGTAATGTAGGGTGCGTCCTACGCACCTTTACCGATTATTTGTACCCAGGACGCACCCTACAAAACAAAATTGACAAGACACTAGTTAATAAAAATCCCTTTTTCTAAAGAAAGACGCTGAACATCATTTTTCCAACCATTAGCATCCACGACACCATTCATCGCACTGGTGACATGTTTCTCCAACAGTTTAAGAAATTCCAACATGGCAATATCATTGGCATGGCTCTTACGCTTTTTCTTGATTGCGGGCTTAATAAAGCGGTATGAATAACGCCCTAATTTTTCAACCGTTTCCACATAATTGCTAAAGTGCCTTTGAAAGCCGTCCATCAACTCCTGATAATTTTGTCGCGCCATATGGAGATTTCTTGCCTTTCCAGGAATATCCATCCGCTCTATTTTTTTTATCAAATCTTTTTTGAGTGATGCGCGAGCATAATTCCAACCCGCCGTTTTTGAAATTAAAGCGGCATTGCTGACTAACTTTTCACAGACATCAAATGTCCCTTCTTCTATCTTCTTGTGTGCCTGCTGAAGTGCCGATTTCATTTGGTGGTCCAAACGATTAATGGTCTCTTCAAGCTCGTTTATGACAGTTTTCGCCGCTTGAATATTCAATTTACGTGCTGCAAGCAAGTTCTGCATTTGCTGGCTCTTATTTTTGAGCCGACGATTATCCTTTTTTAAATTATTCATTGCTGACTGGAGCGTTGTACCAGCATTCATCAAGGCATCGTCGTTCGATCTTCCAACGGGTGTTTGTTTATAGGTACCTTCTTTATAGGCAGCGTACTGTTTTTCAATATCTTCCTTAAATTGCTTTGTTCTAATGACCAATGATCCAATCGCCAAGCGAATACCAGTGGTATGAGAGCGAGTTTCAATCATTTCACCCGTGCGTACACTCTTTTTATAAATGTCTAGCTCAGTTCTCATAGAAACACGAAATTTATTGTCATTCTGTCTAAATGAGCCGCCCCTGACACTCAGCGCACCCACCTTGCCTTGAATGAGTTCTGTCCTGAACATTTGTGCCATGAGTTCTTGGACATTGCCAAACAAGTCAAAAAATCCGCCCCGCGTCGGGTCAAAACGTCCTATAACGGTTGGTGCCTTCCCTTTGCTTTTAGGTTTAGCCCAAGCAAATTTCTTAAACTGATTTCTCTCAAAGGGCAAACTATGTTCAAATACAGGACGACCATCACTATCTTTTTTCTTTAAAGCAGCCAGCCCCCCGCGTGCTGCGTATTCCCATTCTAATTCAGTTGGTAGGCGGAAAAAACCAGGTAGTTCTTCATATTTTTTCGCGCCTGATGCGTTGGCATTGAGACGCTTTGGCAATTTGGGTATTTTTGCCATACAATTAGGTGTGCTATAACACCAATGATTGTATTGACGTATGAAGTCTTGATAGTCAAACCAAGTGACTGCTGTGAGGGGCATGGCTAGTAATTGACGTTGTCTGCGTTTGTCATTTTTAGAAAACGCTTTTTTCAATTTTCCATTAAATTTGCTATCACCACTCAGTTCATAAAATTTCTCTAATCCTTTGGCTTGTGAGCCGTTACCCATGACCATGATAAATTGGGCAACACTCACTTCATATTTGCCCAAATAGTAATACCATTGACGTTTGTTCCAGTCATAAAAAGAGCCAGAAATAGGGAGAGTTTGCGCCCCTTCAAACATGGCTGACATGGGATCATTAGCCAATACTCCCTGTGCGTCGCCAACTTTGACTATGCGATCCGCATTTCCCCAAAATTCAGGACCGGGTACGATGACTTTTTTAAAAACCATCTGTAAGCCGCCTGGCATGGGTAAGCTAAAATCATCATTGCTGGGTTGCGGATTGTAGGTACATTTTTCTGTTTTACAAAATGCCGCTGCGGTATTTGCGTAAAACACTAGCAATCCTATATATATAATAAGAGATAAATATTTTATTTTCATAAGTTTTAGTGTGTCGTAGCCATCCAAAAATCCTATTTCTTTAAGAAATAGGATTTTTTTAAGGCAACTCCCAAATAATAATATACCAAGGGCAACCACAAGGGATTGCCCCTACATGCCGATATTGTAGGGGCAATCCTTTATGGTTGCCCTGACTGGTATACAATTCATTATTGCTCACCACTTAAAGATTGAGCTATCTTAAGCAATTTAATAAACTCAGCGCGATAACCAAACGGATCATCACCACGCGCCCCTCGCGCCAAGCTTAAAATGTCGTTGTATGAAAACTGCTCCAAATATTTGCCGCCCCGCAATTGTTGACCAAATGCGGCAACCGCTGCCGAAAATCGAAAACGTTCACTGGTATTGTCCACCATTTGTCGCCTGAGCGACCATTCGATCAATTGACTGGTATCGCCATCTGGGGCTTTGTAACGTAGGCGCAAAAATGCCAATTCATTGCCATGTTTTTTATCATATGCCTTTTCGCCATAGCGCAGATTTTCAATGCGTTCTCCGCCACTGCCCACTAAAGCGATTTCATACAAAGCCGTGACAGTATGCCCTGCCCCGATTTCTCCAGCATCAACCTTGTCATTGCTAAAATCTTCACGCTTTAATTTGCGATTGACATAGCCAATCAAACGATATTCTGCCACAGTTGCGGGATTAAATTCAATCTGAATTTTAACATCTTTGGCAATGGTGTTGAGAGTAGAGGACATTTCATCTATTAACACTTTTCGCGCTTCGTTGAGGTTGTCGATATAGGCATAATTGCCATTGCCGGCATCGGCTAATTGTTCCATCAAGTGATCATTATAATTGCCGGTGCCAAAACCGAGCGTTGTCAAGGAAATTCCGCTTTTGCGTTTTTCTTCGATGAGATTTTTCAGTGCCTCAAAATTGACGGTGCCAACATTAAAATCGCCATCAGTTGCCAACAAAACGCGATTAATGCCACCCTTGATAAAGGCTTGTTGAGCAACAGCATAAGCGAGTTGTATGCCCGCTCCGCCATTAGTTGAGCCGCCAGCACTCAAACGTTCCAATGCGGCGATAATTTTGCGCCTTTGATTGCCCTGTGTGGGCTCTAATACTAAGCCAGTGGCGCCCGCATAAACGACTAAAGAGACTTTATCTTTTCTCGTCAATTGCTGCGTCAGCATTTTCAAGGAGGATTTGAGCAATGCCAATGAACTTTGCATTGAGCCTGAGACGTCCACTAAAAAAACTAAATTGGTGGGTGGCAAATTGTCCTTGGAGATGTTGTGGCCTTTGATGCCGATGTGTAGTAAATGCGTTTTTGGATTCCAAGGGGTTGGCGCGATTTCGGTGGTGACTTTAAAGGGGGGATCAATACTGTCCGGCAGGGGATAGTCATAGCTAAAGTAGTTGATCATCTCTTCAACACGCACCGCGTCCTGTTGAGGCAATTGTCCATAGTTTAGCATACGGCGCACGTTGCTATAGCTACCGGTATCTACGTCAATGCTGAAGGTTGAGACTGGGTGCTCGCTGACTCGTTTGACGGGGTTGTCGTCGAAATGGGCGTAGTTTTCACTGTTTTGGGGGGGGATGGGGGCATGTTCCATTTTAAGACGTTTATCGTAGCTACCGCCAATCAAAGCACCCACAGCTGCGCCTGCCATCACCCTATTTTTCTGATAAATTGGCTGAGAATTTGTAGCACAGCCCCCCAACAGACTCGCAAAAAGGACCATGCCTATCATTTTTTGTTGCTTGAACCGATACATATTTTTATTACCTCCTATCGATACTACAGGGATTATATATTAGCAGGGATAAGTCAAAATAAAAACAAAAACAATAAAAACAATAAAAACAATAAAAACAATAACTACAGGGATAAGTCAAAGGCAAAAAAACAAAAAAACAATAAGTATTTAGGAGTCCAAGATTTATCTTGGGAGGTCGCCCAAGATAAATCTTGGACTCCAAAAGTCTATAAACCCTGACTCATCGAATACAATGTATCAACATGGAATTGCAATATTTTTGTCTCTTTTTCCAAATCAGCCACTTGGGTTTTCCACGTTTTCAATTTATTCGCTGCTGTGTCATCATTTATATATTCGCTTTCTGTGGTTGTTTTTGGTACGCTTGCGTTTGTTGCTAAAAAGCTCATATTTCCTCCTATTAATTTTGGAGTCCAAGATTTATCTTGGGAGGTAGTCCTAAAGCCCCTAGTGTTAAAGTGAATTATAAATCTCCCACAAATTCTCCACTTCTTTTTCCAACGCCTTCGCTTGTTTTTTCAACGCATCCGCTTGTGCCCTTATTTTAGGCTGCTTTAATCTTAATCGCGCAATTTTACGGCGTACTTGTTCTATATCCTCGCTTAAGCCAGCAACTTTCTGACGAACAAAGGCATCCTCAGATTGTATCTGATCCACTTGTATAACTAAATTATCCGTCTCATTTGAGAGAGCCGCAACTTGCACCTTTAAACTTTCAATTTGTTTTTTCAATTCTTCTTGTTGTTTTTTGCCCTGTATTTTTGTGCTTTTTAATTTGCCTAATTCTCCAGCACGTCTTCTAATACGAGTTTTGTAGCCATCACTCCAGAGACAAGCAACTCCATTATAAAACCCCCCCCCTGTCGGATCACAATTTGTCGCGGCACAGCCGCCTCCTAATACTGTCATCAGTAAAACTATGCTCACTCTCATCTTATTCATAAATAAAATTTCGGCTCTTTAGGAGTCCAAGATTTATCTTGGGAGGTCGCCCAAGATAAATCTTGGACTCCTAAAGCCTATAAACCCTGAATCATCGAATACAATCTATCAACATGGGATTGCAATATTTTTGTCTCTTTTTCCAAATCTGCCACTTGGGTTTTCCAAGTTTTCAATGCTACTGTGTCATCATTCAGATGAGCATGATATTGCATTTTCGCTTCTTTTAAGCCATTTTTTACCACTGCCAACATTTTTTTTGCGTCTTGATAGCGAATTTTTACCGCTTTCTTTTGAGCTTGCAATGAAGGCTTGTTGGCTTTACTCGCCACAATTTGTAGTTCGTAATCCTCAATGTCTTGTTTCAGTTTCTGGTTTTCCACCCTGAGTGATTCATTTTGGCAGGTGACAATTTGAGTCTCATTATTAATCGCGTTTTCTATATTGGCATACCGCTGTTTTCGCATGACAACCCAGTTTCCCACGAAAGCACCTGCAAGACCACCAAGAATCTGACCAATCAACCGTTTGTCATCGTCGCGGCTGATGAAAAGAGTAATTAATTCACCTAGAAAAGCACCTAGATGAGCCGCTTCATCTATAGTTCTAGCCTTGTCTGTTGCGACTCGGTTCGATACATGAAATATCTCTGCACAGTTTATTTCTGCTTGCACAGGATTAGCGTAGAGAGGGGAGATTTTTAATCCTTTGGACGTACATCCCATGAGTGAAAAAATCACTGTCAACCAAATAGCTATGTGAATATTTTTCATAAATCACCATGTAGGGTGGCTATTGTCCTTTTAATATTTATAATACTCTGTCAATGTTGTTTTGTAGGGTGCGTCCTACGCACCCTGATACTCAAAAGAAAAGGTGCGTAGGACGCACCCTACATTACCCGTCAAAACAAAGTTGACAGAGTACTAGAGTACAGGATCGCTCCCGTACCAGCCGACTGTTTTTTTTAACCCCGCTGTGGGCATTTTTTCAGCACACGGCATCCTATTTTTTGAACCTCGGGTAACGAAGTAAAAAATAGGATTTCTTTGAAGTTTTCGACCTGCGGGGTTTTCGTAGGTTTATTTAGGGACAAGTCTATTGTAAATGATAAATCGTCCACAAATCATCCACTTCTTTTTTCAATTTCTCAGCTTGTTTTTTCAACTTCTCAGCTTGTTCTATAGTCTTTGTCTTTTGCTGCATTAATTGTGTCGTTTTAGCCTGGACTTTATCCACATCCTTAGCTAAGTCATTTGCTTTCTGAAGAACAGAGTCAATCTGAGCCTGTTTACTAGCTATTTCTGCCGCTGTAAGACTCGTCTCATTTGAAAGAGTGTCAATTTGCGTCTGTAAATCTTCATTTTTGTCTGTCAATTTTTTTTGTAGAGCGGCGACTTGTTTTTGTTGTTCCTTCAGTATAGCTAACGCTGCTTCCATAATTTTAATCCGATCTCTGTAGACAAATTCACAACGAACACCGTCAACAAAGCCTCCCTCCTTGGGATCACAATCACTTGTAGTTGTTGCACAGCCTCCTAACACAACAGTCGCCAGTAGAACTATGCCCACTCTTTTTGAGTGTCTGATCCAAGACATGTTTTTTTTACATCTTTAAGTTAACAATCAAACAAGGACAGCGAATGATGGCTCAGATAGTCTGAATCATAGAGTCCAACTTCTTAACATTCTCCTGCAACGCATTTTTCGCTTTTTCCAAGTTAGCCACTTGGGTTTTCCATTTATTCAATTCAGCGTTGTTTTTGGTGCTGGCTGTATTCTTCTGACTGTCATATTGAGCCTTCGCGTTTGCTAAGTCAGTTTTCGCCTGAGCCAACGTTTGTTTGGCTTTTTTATAGCGGTTTTCCACATTTTTCCGTTCACTTTGCAAGAATTTCTTTTTGCTCCCATAAGCAGTAATTTTTTGCCGGTAGCCCTTGATCTCTTGTGCCAGTCGCTGGTTTTCTGCCTTGAGTGTTTCCGTTTGGCGCTTGACAAGTTCAGTTTCAACCATAATCGCCTCTTCTCGATTGGCATATCCTTGTTGTCGCCTTTCCACCAACTCACCCAGGGCATACCCTATAAGACCACAAGCGGCACCTATCAGTGCAATTTTTCCGAGTTTTTCTACACCACTGAGACTAGCAACCGTTGCACATATTCCGGCTGCTAGAACCCCAACATCCAAACCTCCACCAAACTTCCCATCCTTCGCACATCCCGATAATATAACACTCACTGTCACCAACATAATGGCCATCTTCCTAAAAACAGTCTTCATCATTTTTTCCTATATAATTAAAAAAGTTGCAGGACGCAGAGCGTCCAAGCAGGCATTCCCACGCAGAGCGTGGGAACGAGAAAAAATACGTGATGGTTTAAAGTGATTTGGATACTTATTCTTCCCGAATCGCCTCAGCAGGATCAATTTGGGTAGTTTTCCACGCAGCCAACATAGAACTGAGCGCCGCAATCAAGCATGTGACAATAAAAGTAAAAACAAAATAATTAATGGGTAAGTTACAAATTTTTTGTCCCATTTTTAAATCGGCTGAAAATACAAAATTGATGATGGATGATAGTAATGCATATCCACCAATCGCCATTATCACACTCAGAATGGCAATTATGATGCCTTGGTAAATCGGAAATTGAAATACCTCAAGCCGGGATAAACCCATTAGTCTAAGTACACTAATATCCCGCTTTTTCCGTTCGACTGAGGCATAAAGACTGGCTATCAAAGCAGCCATGCCACCCGCAATGCCAATTATCGCTACCAGCCAAAAAATTCTTGTCAATCCCCGATCCAGTACCTTCACTTTTTCAATTTCTTGCACTTTTGTAATCACATCAATATCTTGTGCAATAAAATCTTGGTAAAGTATGGGAACATCGTCAATGCTACGCGCATATAAACGAAATCCACGATAGCCCGCTTTTGCTAATAAAAATGTTTCTTGTGTTTTATCGAACAAAATTTTGCTCGATTGCCCTGTCCGTAGCGTACCCAGCAATTCGACTGGTACTATCGCATAATCGCCAAAACTAGCACCCCGTCGCGTCAAGGGAAATTCAATCTCACTCTCCAAAATGGGTGCCGTCACCTTGATGCTTTCTTGATCAGGCAAATCAAATAATATTTGTCCTTGTTTGCTAAAATCAGCCGAAGCCTCAAATGTCCCCCACGGCAAGGCGGGTAAACCCAAGTCCGTCGTTTGAGACTCATCGAGTGATAATCCCACCACTTTTATTTTTTCGCCATTGGCTCTCTTAATTTCAATTTCTTGGGCAAAGGGCAAAACGATGGCGGATTTACCACGCAATTTATTTTTCACACTTTTTATACTGCTCATCATAATGGGGCTCCCTCTAGCCAATAATTGATAAGCATGGTAATTATCAGGCAAGGAAAATCCTAACAGTTGCCGAAATTGTGCCGCTTTCAGCTTTTTAATTTCAGCCAAACCCGTACCGATAGTTAAAATCGTCTCTTGAATAGAAGTGAATGGCTGTGGGACAAGTACCCAGAGACCATCATAACTCAAAGGGGGAAGGGCTTTGCCACCTGACCAATCGCGTTTGGGGACTGCACGACCTTCTCGATAGGCTTCTACATCATTCACAAATTCAAAAGGCATATAAACCCGATCTAGGACATCTGCACGGGGATCGAGTATAGCCACCACACGTAAATCGGTGCGCTCATACTCACGGCGCCGATTTCGAGTTCGCGTAATCTTTGCGGTGAGGCGGGACCCTTTTTTGACGCCTAATTTTTCAGCCGCCGCATAACTGAGTACACATTCTCCCTCTTTAGGGATGATGCCTTCATTTTCTAAGAGCAGGGGATCACCAGGGGCTGTTGGGACTAAATCAAGGACTAAACGCTTTTCAGGGCTTGAGAGTCTCACTATCGACGAGCCACGTAATATCGTCGGAATAATAAACTCAACTTCTGGACGTTGTTTAAATTCATCAAACCACTGCGTCGTCAGCCGCAAAGTTCTTGCCGGTTTAATTTCCCTATTCACGGGATCTTCTATTAAACGATCACGCATCGTTTGAATGGTGCCATGTTTTAAGCCGAGTAAAACCAGCAGCGGTGCCAGTATGGCAGCAATCGCTAATACCATACATAAGGTGAGTATCCATTCATGGCGTAAATCAAGGACGGCGAGACGGGCTATCACGCCTTTGGGTTGTGTGTTCATAGCAAGATTTTTTTAATCGTCCAAGATAAATCTTGGACTCCTAAGTGAGCAATTTGGATTGGGTTAAAGTTTCTGATACTTCATTCAGTTCAAAAGTATAAGTCACTTCAGCAAATGGGGCGACTAATGCGTCGTCATGTGTTACCATGACAATCGTTGTACCACTTTCCTTAGCCAAAGTATTAAAGTCTTTAACAATACTCCGTGCTCTGGTTTTATCGACAGCGGCTGTGGGTTCATCCGCTAAAATAATTTTAGGTTGATGAGCCAGTGCCCGCAAAATAGCCACTCGCTGCCGTTGCCCTCCAGAAAGATATTGTGGTTTTTTCTGGAGCAATCCTTCTATACCAATGCGTTTTGCTAATTTGAGAATTTCGGCATTATTTTTGTAGCCATTTATTTTAGAAGGCAATTGCAGATTTTGATAAACCGTTAAAAAGGGAAGTAAGCCGCCGGTTTGCAGCACATAACCAAAATGTGATCGACGTAATGCTGCCAAGGCACTTTCTTCTTTGTTTTCCCATAATTGTTTAACATCAGTCGTTTGTCTCATTTCATAATAGAAAAATTGACGACAAGTGGTTGGTTTTGAAACCAGTGCCAATAAGTCAAGCAATGTACTTTTTCCGCAGCCACTTTCGCCGACGACGGCAACAAATTGACCTTGGTATAATGCCAGTTTTGGGATGTGCAGTTCAAAAGCGACTCCGCCTTGCTCTCGGCGTTTTAAAGCGTCACATAATTCAAAAACCAGTTTTGTTGCCATTTTTTATAGTCCTTATTCGAGGAAACCAACATCAGGAGTGCAAGGCGTACCTTGCACTCATGATGTTCCTGCAACAAAGAAAAATCGGTCACGATTTATTATCACTCACTTTCTAAAAATGGATTGGTGATAGTCAATGTTTCTATGATTTGTCCATGCTGTAAATCTTCGGAATAAAGTATTTTGCAATTCGCCTCTAATGCAGCGGCAATGATAAGGGAGTCGTAAAACGAATACTGCCACCTATCCATTACTTTTACGGCTTGAATATAAAGTTCCATGCTGGCAAATACTTCGCAAAGCGGCGCAAGCACTTGGTTAAGGTATTTTTCAGCCTCTTGTTGCGTTAGGTTAGTTTCAAATTTACGTGTAGCCACGTTTAGAAATTCTTGTACAACTTGGAAACTAATGATACCTTTTCGTGTACGGAGAGCGGTGGCTACCAATTCATGCGCCTTTTTCTGTTTATTGGGAAAGCGTGAGTCAAAAGTATAAATTGGGATATTGCTATCCATAAAGAATTTATCGTTCATTTAATTCGTCCCTGCTAAAAATACGACCCGCTTGTACGTGTGATAACTCATTCATCAGTTTGGTATAATCATCCGCCCGTTGATTTTTGTAAATATAGTTGTTAAGCCACTGACGAAATTCAGTTTCAAGTGTTGTGTGTTTATAGTATGCAGCAGCAATCGCCTTCTGAATGAGGTCTTCTTCTAGACTAAAAGTGATTTCTTTTAGCATAATTGTATGGTTCCTAAAATTTGTATCAGGAGTGCAAGGCGTACCTTGCACCCAATACTAAGGTAAAGCACTCAAACTCAAAGGATAGACATAATCCGGCTCACTATTTTGCTTATCCAAAGCAATCCATAAAGCTTTATTTTCAAAAAGTGCCCGATACTGTTCCAATTTTGACTCAATATCTTTCAAAAAATGAGCCAGTTCATCCTTCGATAGAGAAATAAAATGTTCGCCTCTCATTTTTAAAATAGGCGTTTTATAAGGTAAACTCTCGATCCAACTCGGCAAAAAACCCATATCAGCAACCCGTTGAGCAGCTTTAAGCGTGATGACTTGATCTTGTAATGCCATCGTCACCACCGCTTGGAGCCCTATAAAAAATTCCATTGGAGTCACTAGGGACCATTTGATCTGATGAAGCAAACTATCTAAGGCTTGAATAAAATTGTTCATATCAGTCCTGGATAACAGAACACCTACCTCTAACGCCCGCAGCTCTGGGTTAATTAAATCACGATCCAATACCCAAGCTGTGATATCCCTGGGTGGCATTGCCTCTTTCTTGGATGCAACAGCAGTCGCCAATTGAGCCAGTTTATTCTCCTCTACAAATTGACTACCGACTGTCGCTTGAGTCATGAACACTGGATTTTCTACTATATCAGGGAGATTTTCATCGGCACGATTACCAGGGATAGCCGTTGCAATTTGTAAATATCGCGTTTTATTAGCAAACAAATCCACCTGTTCAAAATCAAGCACGGCTAACAAATAAAAGACTTCTTCAATGTTCACAAAACGAGTTGGCTCAACGCTTATTATCCCCTCTGGTACATTGGGCGGCATTGTGCTCAAACCGACATAAATCGCCTCGGCACGCGCTTGACGATCAGGTGCCTCTACTACTTGCTTTAAAGCCTCTTTCGTTTTAAACATCACGACAGGGTGACGCTGTTCAGTGCCTATCTTATGTGGCGTGAATGAAACGACAAGTGCCTGTTTCCATTCAAAAATATCCTTAGCCTGCATCCAACCCAAAGGTTTATTAACCTTTTCCCCGACTTGGTACCATCCTTTGGGATAAACGGGATCGGATAAATCTACGTTTTGTTTATCAAAAACGTATATAGGCTCAAAAGCTTTGAAATGGTGAGTGATAATTTTCGATGTACTATCTGGTGCGCTATATACTTTTGAAAAATCTCTTGCTAATGCGCGTAGAGGCATACTCGTTGAGACAATGCGACAAACTTTGCCCTCTTGGCATTGAATATCACGAGTCCATCCATTCATGCTAAAGGATAAAGTGACGAACAAAACAACATAAGACAAAAAATATGACAATTTCATACTGAAATTTCCTTTGTATGTAGGGCTTAATATACCAAGGGCAACCACTAGGGTGTTGCCCCTACGTGCCATTTTTGTAGGGGCAATCCTTTATGGTTGCCCCTGCGATGGCATTGAGGCATACCTTGCACGAGTTAGGGTAAAGCACTCAAAGGCAACGGATAAACATGATCATCACTAGCATCACGCTCATCAAGTTCTATCCATAAATCGCTATTCTCATTGATTTTCCGATACAATTCCAACTTAGAATCGACACTATCCTCCAAATGGTTTCTTTCATCGGCAGACATTCCCTCAAACAATTCCTCGCTCATCTCCAAAATTTCGCTCTTGTACGGCAAGCTCTCGATCCAACTCGGCAACAAGCCCGCATCGGCGACCCTTTTTGCACCCTCAAACGTGATATCCTTATCCTGTGTCGTCATGGCGACCACACCCTGCAACGCACTAAAAAATTGCATTTGAGTTATCATCGCTCTCTTCAGCGCCTTTTGCACTATTTCTAATGCTTGAATCAAATCATTCAGTTCCGTCTTTTTCAATAGCACGCGCACTTCCAGTGCTTGCTTATCAGGATCCGTCAAATCACGATCCATCACCCACGCAGTCATATCTTTAGGCGGGTTAGCCTCTTTACCAAGATAATCAATTAAAGCAGCAGCAGCGAGGGCGCTTGCCATTTGTTCGCCTTTCTCACCAGCATCTTGAGTATCAGGTATGGCAGTAGGCACATTCTGAATAATTTGTTGGACATTGCCTTGACGTGCCGCTGTGATGATCCCAGACAAGGCTTTTGTCACCTCTTTCACGCCTCTTTCAAACTCATCGTGGTTATTAGCCGCGACAGCGATATAAGCCGGTAAATCAATGCCGGGATTGCTTGCTAATTCAGAAAACTGTTTTTGTGCTATGGCATGGTCAGCTCTAGCCCCTGGATCTTTCAAGTGGATAGAAATAATAGACACTTTGTTTGCATTGGCTAATTCACGTACCTCTGGGGCATTGAGTCCACTCGTATTTTGCGGATGACCCACTTCATGTGAACTGGCATCTCCAACGATGATAATAAATCTTATCGTATTTTCATTCCAAGGGGATGTCAAAGCCTCTTTGACACCCGCGAAAAGTTCCTCCTGATAGTCAGCACTGCCCGTCGGAGCGGGATCGGCACTGGCAATCACATGTTGAAATACATTCTCATCAACCAAATCCTCAGTAAAATTCTTGACAGTGAATTTCATCGCAGGGACTTTTTTAACATCATCACGATAGCCAACCAAACCATAACGCAGTTGGGCATCCATCTTTTTCTGAGAGAGCATGGCTGCCACCTCACGAATCGCTTCCTTAGTACGATCTATATAGGGACCCATACTGCCCGTCATATCCATGACAAATTTTATATCAAAGCCAAGCGTACTGATTTCCGTACCTTCAACCGTTTCCATCATAGCAGTCTGTTCCATGAATGATTGACTTTCCAGTGTATCAGGATTCGCTTCATCTGCACGCTGTCCAGGGATAGCCGCTGCAATTTGTAAATATCGTGTATCATCAAGGAATAGATTTACCTTTTCAAAATCAATCACTGGCAACATGTAAAATTTTTCTTCGATATTCACAAAACGCGCGGGTTCACGACTAATCACCTCATCGGGTATCTGAGGGGGGCTTGCGCTTAAACCGGCATAAATCTCCCAAGCACGCTCCTCTAGGAGTTCAGAGTCCACAAGCTGATCCAATCCCTCTTTTGTCTTGAACATCAAAACGGGATGACGGCGCTCATTTCCCGTGCCCGGATGCGTATAAGAAACGACAAGTGCTTGTTTCCATTCTAAAACATCTTTAGCTTGCACCCAAGCCCAAGGATCATTGACCATTGTGCCTACTTTATACCAACCTTTAATAGCCGCTGGCTCAGACAAATCCACGTCCTTTCTTTCAAAAACATACATGGGCCAAAAGGCTTTGAGATTGGATGCGATAATATTGGCATTCGTATCGGGGTTACTGTACAATGTTGACATCGGTCTTGGTAATACACGCAGCGGTAGACTCGTCGAACTAATCCGACACACTTTACCGCCACCAGGGCAACTAACATCGCCTTGAGCCAATCCATTAGGGGACCAAAATAACCCTAAAGAAATAATAATAAAAAACCTCAAACCACGCTGTGTTAATAAATGCATTTTTTCTCCTAAATAGTTAGTTAAAGGCTCAGCATGAGCCATATTTAATTAATAGCCTAAAAATCTTGTTGTGTCAAGAAAAATATATTTGGACGTCCAAGATA
Source organism: Candidatus Thiomargarita nelsonii (assembly GCA_000785145.2). Taxonomy (GTDB): domain Bacteria; phylum Pseudomonadota; class Gammaproteobacteria; order Beggiatoales; family Beggiatoaceae; genus Thiomargarita; species Thiomargarita nelsonii_B. The sequence continues at coordinate 85,301 of JSZA02000005.1, read as the reverse complement.
AATCTTGGACTCCTAAAACAAAGTACTTATTATGGAAGTCATCATATTCACAGGCATACAAGCCACCGGAAAATCAAGCTTTTATAAACAATATTTTTCTGATACACACCTACGAATAAACCTCGATATGCTCAAAACGCGGCACCGAGAAGATATTATTCTCAAAGCTTGCCTTTCCGCAAAACAGCCTTTTGTCGTCGATAATACCAATCCCAGCGTCGCAAACCGACAAAAATATATCACATTGGCAAAAGCGGCAAAATTTAAACTGATTGGATACTATTTTCAATCAAAACTCAAAGAGGCTATCAAACGGAATAATACTCGCACCGGTAAAAGCTGCATACCAGAAAAAGGTATCAGAGCAACTTATGCCAAGCTGCAAATACCTAGTTTTTCTGAAGGCTTTGATGTCCTTTATTATGTCACTATAAATGGTGATAATACGTTTACAATCAAGGAATGGTCAAAATGAAATTTGATGACTTTGATACCAAAATGCGGAGATTTGAAACGGCAAACGATTATTGTGTGCTGCCCAGCTTGTATATGATTGCGCGACTGTTAATCGCAAACTGAGAAAATATAACTCAGTGCTTGCCGCTGAAGCCAGCGCGAAATTTTCACTACTGTTAGGCGAACTAGCTTGTTTCGATTGTCGAATTTCGCAATTACCCACAACCGATTTAGTTTGCGATTATTTTCGCTGGCGACAAGAAGATGCTCATAGAAATGCCTTAAATTCACATTGTTATTGGCTATTGAGAAGAAAGGGACAATCGCCGCGTGCCGCAACGGCGGCTTTATTGGGATTATCCGTTGCTGACAAAAACGAACTGTTATTTAAACAAGGTATTAACTTCAATGAATTAGCTAATTGGCAAAAAAGAGGCGTAGGTTTGTATTGGGAAAATTACGAAAAACAGGCGATGAATCCAAAATCGGGAACGCCAGTGACGACAACTCGGAAACGTATCAAGTGTGAACTGGATTTACCGATGAAAGATGAATATTCGCAATTTTTATTAGACTTAACTATATAGTACTCTGTCAATGTTAAATTGATGGGTGTTGTAGGGTCAATGCCATATCGTATCGGGCAACCATAAAGGATTGCCCCTACATGGACCGTGATTTCTCGTAGGGGCAATCCCTTGTGGTTGCCCGCCCCTACACCCGCCCCTACGCCAATGGCATTGTGTTGTAGGGTGCGTCCTACGCACCTTTGTGACTGAGCATCATGGTGCGTAGGACGCACCCTACATTACCCATCAAAACAACCTTGACGATGTACTAGCAGCCTGTCGGAGAAATAATCCAGGTGCCGGACGGGGTTTTCTCGTTCCCTTAGCGAAGCGCACTCTCTTAGACATAAGTGTTTAAGTCCTTGAAAAAAAAGCATATTATGTAGGGGGGGGTAGAGCGAGACGAAGTCAGCGAAGCTAAACCCACCATTGTTATAAAATTCAAAGGCTTGGTGGGTGCAGCGAAGCTCTACCCACCCTACAAAAAAACTGATGTATAAGAGAGTGCGCGAGGCAAAGGAATGCCTACAACGACGCTCTGCGTCGTGTTAACACTTAAAAGTTTCCATCTGCCTATTTATTAAGCTAGCACAATCAGCAGGATTAGCCGCATAGCAAGCTAACAAAGATTCAGCCGTCTTCAACCAATGCGTTTTACCTTTATTCACGACTTCTGTTATCCCCTCTAAATGACTTTGATCTGCCAACCACTGCTGATAAGCCGTCTGTAAGACAGGAAACAACACTTGACGCATTCCTTGAAAATTAGCCATATAAAACAATAAAGCAGAGGGCTGCCCTCTTTCCAAAAGTTTAGGCAATGTTACCAAACAATCAGCCAAATGATCACGCACAGCACGGGCGATTTTTTCCGCTTGAGTCCCAGAGATTGCCACTAACATTTTTTCCCAATTATCCCCCAATAACGGCCTGATCTGCACTTCACCGATTTCATGATCAATCAGCGTTTCAATTTCATCATCCGTCATCCTATCCAGAGCGGTTTCCATATTTTGATCAACTTGATACTTTTCCAAAAGTCGAGCAAAGTGATTTTCTGGTTTTTTCCAACTCCACTCTTCAATCCTTTCCCACAATGTCCGCCGTACCGATTCTCGTCGGATGAATATTGTTGTACCCAAACTCATCGCGGGTGGTGCTGACAAATCGCGGGCCATTTCATGGCCAACAATTAGGATTTCAACCCCCTCTCGCCATGCCTGCTTATGTAAAATACCTAAAAAAAACGAAGGCTTACAAAATGCCCCATAACCTCCGGCGTAAACAATCGCTTGCGGTAACAATGCGCGATTGATAGCGCTAGTATCAAAAGGCTCATAACACTCATTATCAATAGGTATGCAATCAAAGGATTTATCCACCAAATTTTCCCAGAAATGTTCACGCGCACTCAGCCATTCGCCAAGATCATCTTTTGATAACTGAGCCGTCAAAGGCAAGGCTTTTTCCCAGCGATACAATTCCCGCATTTTGAGTAGATAAATGCATAAACCATAATCCTGAGCATGTAATCCATCGGAAATATGGCAGTTTTGTTGTACGGTATCGTATAATTTTTGTAAATCTGGCATAGTTGTTAATCCTAAATTTTCACGCGAGCACTAGCTATGCTATCCAAATGGAAAATGCTCTGACCATATAAATCGATATCCTCTAAGCCATAATAATAAGTAACACCCGATTCGACTTGGCTATCTATATAAGAATAAGAACTCGAATAGCCTTCAGCGGGAATCATTCGATCTGTTAATCTAATCACCGTTGAATAATCACCCTTTTTCCAACCATCGCCAGTGGCACGCCAGAGATGGAAACCGGCATTATCAATCTCGCTAGCCGTTTGCCATTCTAAGATTATCTCATTTTCTAATCCCGTCGCGCTGAAAGAGATTAGATTAACGATAGGCGTATCATTATCGGAAATGGTGACAGTGGCACTGTCTAAATTCACCCCACTCACCGGATCAGATAGAGTGACTGTAAAAGTTTCATCACCTCCATATTCACGATCATCGCTCAGCATGAACGTCAAAGTTTTATCACTACTGTCGCCATCCGCCCAACTGACTGTACCACCACGCCCATCTGTCGTAGCATAATTCACCGCTAATGTGCCATTCGGCTCGCCAAATCGACGCACAGTGAGACTAACAGTGCCGGCATTTTCAGCAACATTAACGGCAGAAGCCGTCAAAAATTCAGAACAAGCCGTTTGAGTGCTATCCCAAGCTGGGTTATGACTATTAAGCCAACTAATCAGCGCAGGCTCAGAAGCCCTTAAATGGTTGTGATCTAACTTTAACGATGCCATTTGGCTCATCAACGAAACGGGGAAATTTCCACACAATGCGTTATTATTCAGCACAAGCGTATTCAAATGGCTCAACTTAGCCAATTCGGCGGGGATAAAACCGCTGAGTTGGTTTTCATTTAGAACGACTCTCGTGACATGTCCCCCACTACAGCTTATTCCGAACCAACGACAGGCAGTCGGTGTCACAAGCCAGCCTGTATTATCCGACCAGTTGGCACCATCAGTGCTGTTATAAAGAGCGAAAAGTGCTTCACACTCCGCATAAGGAATGTCATCCGTGCAAAAACTATTGAATAGTCTATCGCTATAAGCATAGAATTTTGTTTCTCCTTTCTCCAACCACATAGAATCATTATCTGAATCATAGGACCAGCGACCGGGATGAATGAGAGAATCATTCAGATAAGTGCCTGATAGTGAATAATAAAATCCATCTTTCAGCAGAGAAAAATGAAGATGCGGCACTGTCGAGTGCCCGCCTTGACATAAAGCTTGGTTTTCATTGTTAGCAATAATACCAATACGGTCATTTTTTTCGACAAATTCACCTGAGTGAACACTCACATCGTCTAAATGATAGTATTGTGTCGCCCAACCGTCAGGGGACGTTATTCTAACGTGGCAACTTGAATGTTTTGAAACGATGCCTTGGTTTGCGGCAGTGACTATATCTAAACTCGTATCGTCCCCCCATCGACGCTTCCATGATGGAGTCAAGTCAATAGAAGACATGGGACTGCCATCATGCCTGCCACTGTTCGTATGCACGCCGTTGAAATACCATGATTCGCCGAGGTGCCATGGAAATTGCATGAGCCAAAGCGGCGGTGCCGTATATTTATTCCTAAGCTTTGGTGCTGCTTGCTCAAATAAGCGGCCAAACACAATGAAAAAATCGGAAGTATCGCCTAACAAGCGGACTAATGCGTAGCTGGCAGCAATATCACCACCCGCACCTAAATGATCATAGAAATCGGAGAAAAGCCGCGATAAGACATCCTTCACCTGTGCAGAAAATCCCTGTTCTTTCGAGAGAACACCGAGAGGTTGCTCTATCACTGCCTGATTTGTCGGATCACTTATAAGCCCTGTCTGCATCTCGATGAGCGTCAGAATAACTTGAGGATTGATGCTGAAATAGCTTGACCAGTGCGAAATGATTTCAGCATAATGTGGCGCTAGATACTTTTCCAGCTCAAATCCCAACAAGTCGGGACCATAAACGAAATGGTGGTTGGAAATAAAATTGTGCGGCTTCGAGACAGTTTGATTGTCCTGATCTGCCAAGCAAATCACTTGGAAACAAAGGAACAAGAGCCCTGTCAAAAGCCGCATTCGCCGGTTTGAGAACTTGCAAGCGTGGTTCATATTAGTTATCAGTTATCAGTTATCAACTGCAATATGGAGCGTACTTTTGGAGTCCAAAATTTATTTTGGGCATCTGCCCAAGATAAATCTTGGACTCCTACCTACCGTCAAATGTGGGGTTTTGGCAACTCTATAGGAGGTTGTTCCCCTGATAGAGAAACCACAAATGCTTCATGTTTCCCAATTTGTCTAGAATAACCCCCCTGAGTTGATTGTTGTGCAATCTGATAACCTCCAAATAGATCAAATTAGCCAATTCTGCTGGCATAGAACCCTTGAGTTGATTGTGGTGCAAATTGAGTCTTGTTACATGTCCATTGCCGCACATTATTCCATACCAACTACAAGGCGTATTTGTCACATTCCACCCCGTGTTAATCCTCCAGTGTGTACCATCAGTGCTGTTATAAATAGCGAGCAGGGCTTGACACTCCACCGCTGGAATTTCAGTGACTTTCGCGCAATCCGTTGCCGCTTGCGCTAAAGTCCCGAATAAAACAAACACTAACAATAGGATAGAACTCAATGAGCTATTTTTTAACATCGTCTTTTTCCTTTTAAGTTTTGCAGATAGAAACGGAAATTATACTATTTTAAATCTATTAAAAAATCAAGACAGATTAATATGAACATTGTTCATAAATTATTTTTTTTTAAATAAATATATTTTTAATATAAACTATACACATCCATGAACTCAATGCGCTCAAAAGGTAAAATACAATGACGAACCTTCCTAATTATGAGCTTATCAATAAAATTTATGAAAGTGCAAAATCGATAATTTATCGTGGACGGCGGGATAATCAACCCGTTATCCTTAAAGTCCTCAAAAAAGACTCGCCCACCAATTTGGCACACTACCAACAAGAATATGAAATTACCCACCACCTTAACTTAACTGGTGTTAGTAAAACTTATGGCCTAGAAAAACACGAAGATACACCCGTGATTATTTTCGAGGATTTTGGTGGCGAATCCTTAAACCAATGGCTGAAAATATCCTCAAAAGCGTCATGGGAGGAATGGCTGCCCGTTTTTATTCAAATAGCTGAGGTTTTAGGTCAACTTCACACAGCCAATATCATTCACAAAGATATTAATCCCAGCAATATCGTTTGGAATAAAAAAACGAGCCAGTTAAAAATCATTGATTTTGGTATTTCAACGATTTTACCGCGTGAAATCCCCTCGTTCAAAAATCCCGATAAGTTGGAAGGCTCACTGGCTTACATCTCACCGGAGCAAACAGGGCGCATGAATCGTGCCGTCGATTATCGCACCGATTTTTACGCCCTGGGTGTCACCTTTTATGAAATACTCACCCATCATTTGCCCTTTGAAGAGGCAGAGGACGCGATAGGATTGGTACACTGTCATCTTGCCAAACGACCTACTCCGCCTCACCTATTAAATCCAGAAATTCCAACCATTATTTCAGATATTATCCTGAAATTACTGGAAAAACCGCCAGAAGCGAGATACCAAAGTGCCTGGGGCCTCAAAACTGACTTAGAAAAGTGCAAGGACGGACAAACATTTACTTTGGGCCAAAACGATATCTCAGACAAATTTCAAGTCCCTCAAAAACTTTATGGGCGAGACTCAGAGATAGAAACATTACTCACCGCCTTTAAAAAAGCCAGTCAGGGAGCAAGCTCAATGATGCTAATTGCCGGCTATGCCGGTATTGGCAAATCCACACTGGTACAAGAAATTTACAAACCCATTACTGAAAAACGTGGTTTTTTTATCGCTGGCAAATTTAACCAATTTCAACGCAATACCCCTTACGCCGGCATCGTGATGGCTTTTCGTGATTTAGTCGATCAACTTTTCACAGTCGATCCTGAGCGATTGGCTAAATGGAAAGAAAAAATATTAAGGGCTGTTGGTCCCAATGGACAAGTCGTTAGTCAAGTTATTCCTGAAATTGAAATCATTATCGGGACACAGCCGCCAGTGCCAACGCTCAACCCAACCGCCACGCAAAATCGCTTTAACTATGTTTTCCAAAACTTTATCCAGCTCTTTTGCCAACCAGAACATCCCCTAGCTATTTTTTTAGATGATTTGCAATGGGCGGATTCTGCCAGTTTGAAATTGATGACATTAATGATGGCGCAAAACCAATATCTATTTTTAATAGGCGCCTATCGGGATAACGAAGTCGATGCCAACCATCCATTGATGTTGAGCATGTCAAAGCTCAATATCAAAACCATCACGATTCCCCCTTTAAGTTTATCCCACATTAATCAACTCATTGCGGACGCTTTAAGCAGTACACTCGAAGAAACTCACCCACTGGCGGCCTTAGTCAAGCGCAAAACCGGCGGCAATCCCTTTTTTATGGGTGAATTTTTAAAAACCCTGTACATAGAAGAATTGTTAAATTTTAATCCTAAACAAGGACAGTGGCAATGGGATTTAGCGCAGATTCAGGCTAGAAATATCACGGATAACGTGGTTGAGTTGATGACAGAAAAGGTACACAAACTGAGTGAAAAAACCCAACACATCTTAAAATTCGCCGCTTGCATTGGCAATAACTTTGATCTAGAAACGTTGGCCATTGTTTCTGAAAAAGACGCACAAGAAACCAAGGCCGATTTATGGGATGCCCTTGCTGAGGGGCTCGTTTTAGCCTTGGAAAAGACTTATAAATTTGCACATGACCGTGTTCAACGGGCCATTTATTCCCTCATTCCAGAGGCACAAAAACAGGTATTGCATTGGCAAATCGGTCAATTACTGTTGAAAAATACACCACACAAAGAACAGCGCGTTTTTGCCATTGTTGATCAACTCAATGCGGGCCTTGAATTGATTAAGCAGCCATCAGAACGGGATGAGGTTGCCGACTTAAATCTGCTCGCGGGCAAGAAGGCAAGAGCCTCAGCAGCCTATCAACACGCCTGGGATTACTTCAGTGTGGGCCTTGGATTATTAAGTCGTGATAACAACAGCTGGCAGACACAATATGATTTGGCTTTAGCACTCCATGTCGAAGCCGCTGAAGCGGCCTATCTCAGTGGCCAAATTGAACAGATGGAACAATTACTTGAAGTGGTGTTGCAACAAGCCAAAACGCTTCTTGATAAAATCAAGGCATACGAGATTAAAATTTCCTCGTATCTGGCTCAAGATAAAATGTTGGATGCGATCGAAACAGCCCTGCCTGTGTTAGCACAGTTGGGTATCTCTTTGCCCCAAAAAACAAAAAAATGGCAGATCATCCTTGGTTTGTTACAGACCAAAATCACCCTTTTTGGAAAACCTACTGAGGACTTAATAGATTTGCCTGAAATGACAGATTCTACCAAGCAGGCTGCCATGCGTCTTCTATCCAGTATCACTTCAGCAGCCTACATTGGTAAGCCTGAATTGTTTCCGTTATTGGTGTTTAAACAGGTTAATTTATCGCTCAAATATGGTAATACAGCTTTATCAGCCTATGCTTATGCCGCTTATGGGGTGATTTTATGCGGTCATGTAGGCGATATTGAGGCGGGCTATCAATTTGGACAATTGGCTTTGGCACTACTGGAACGGTTTGATGGCAGAGAAATCAAAAGCAAGACTCTCTATGTCGTTAATAATTTCATAAGACATTGGAAGGAACACGCTAAGGAAACAGTGAAACCAATGCTTATGGCCTATCAAAGTGGACTAGAAGTGGGTGATTTAGAATTTGCCGCCTATGCTGTAATGGGGCACCCCATCAATTCATATGTCATTAGTCAAGAACTTGCTATCATTGAACGAGAAATAACAGCAGAATATAGTAGTGAAATTGTTAGGGTACTCAAGCAAGGATCAGGCTGGCATCTGCCTGAAATCTACGGGCAAGTCTTCAAGAACTTGATGGGGCAAAGTGATGATCCCAGTTGTTTAAGCTGTGAACGTTATGATGAGCATAAAATGCTCAATATTTATCTGGAATCGAAGAATCTAAGTGCACTTGGCTATTTTTATTGCAACAAAGTGACTCTCTCATATCTATTTAAAGCATACCCTCAAGCGGTGGAAAGTGCCACCCAGGCAGAAAAATATTTAGAGGGGATAACAGGAAATATGCTAGTCCCTCTCTTCCATTTTTATGATTCTCTGGCCAGACTGGCTGTATTTCCTGATGCCCAACCGCCTGAACAAAAGCACCACCTTAAAAAGGTAGCTGCCAACCAGAAAAAGATGAAAAAATGGGCGCATCATGCCCCCATGAACCATCTACACAAATTTTATCTGGTCGAAGCAGAACGTGCCCGCGTCTTGGGTCAAGAGGCCAGTGAATATTACGGCAAAGCCATTAGCTTAGCGCATGAGAATAAATACCTCAACGAAGAAGCACTGGCGCATGAATTAGCGGGCCAATATTATCTCGCCAAAGAACAAAACAGTTTGGCTAACGAGCATCTGCGCCATGCTCATCAGGCCTATTCACGCTGGGGCGCGGTTGCCAAAGTCAAAGACTTAGAAAAACGCTACCAGCAAATCCCGGTTCAACCCGGTTATGAGCGCACAGAGCAGAGGAAGCCCCGTGAGGAGGGTAAAACCCGTGAACTGGACAGTGTACTCAAAGCCATCGCGGGTGAAATTGAACTGGCACGCTTACTCGAAAAGTTGATAACAATTCTCATCGAAAATGCGGGGGCACAACGGGCTTGCCTGATTTTGGATAAAAATGGGCAATGGGTTATTGAAGCGGAGGGCACAAATGATAAGCTGACCGTATTGCAATCTCAAGCCATCGCACCCTCTAAATACTCGACTCTCGTACCCACCACTCTTATCAACTACGTGGGTCGTACCAAAGTAGAGCTTGTTTTGGATGATGCCATTTTGGAAGGTCAGTTGACCCATGATAATTATTTTGTGAACAATAAAACGAAATCGGCTTTATGTACGCCCCTTCTCAATCAAAATAAATTGATAGGCTTGTTGTATTTAGAAAACAATATGACAACTGAGGCATTTACCCCAAAACGTCTGGAAGTCCTCAGCGTTCTCTCCTCTCAAGCCGCTATTTCCTTGGAAAATGCGCTGTTGTATCGCACACTGGAGCAAAAACTCGAAGAACGCACTGCACAACTGGCTAAAGCGAATGAAGAAATTACGCAACTCAAATTTCATTCTGCAAGCACTGATTGACGATGTGCGACAATATATTGGACTGCTATGCAAAAGCCTATAGTTTCGGGAAATCCGCGCAGCGAAATTCCCGAAACAACAAAATCAAAGCCTATAGTTTCGGGAAATCCGCGCAGCGAAATTCCCGAAACAACAAAATATATTGGACTGCTATGCAAAAGCCTATAGTTTCGGGAAAGTCGCTCCATTCCCGAAACAACAAACTGTTTCGATAGATATAATTGAAGGGTGCCCATTTTTCAGTTGTTTCGGGAATGGAGCGGAGCGGATTTCCCGCAACGAAGTAAGCGAAGCTAAACCTCGAAAATCAGTTGTTTCGGGAATGGAGCGGAGCGGATTTCCCGCAACGAAGTAAGCGAAGCTAAACCTCGAAAATCAGTTGTTTCGGGAATGGAGCGGAGCGGATTTCCCGCAACGAAGTAAGCGAAGCTAAACCTCGAAAATCAGTTGTTTCGGGAATGGAGCGGAGCGGATTTCCCGCAACGAAGTAAGCGAAGCTAAACCTCGAAAATCAGTTGTTTCGGGAATGGAGCGGAGCGGATTTCCCGCAACGAAGTAAGCGAAGCTAAACCTCGTCGAAAATCAGTTGTTTCGGGAATGGAGCGGAGCGGATTTCCCGCAACGAAGTAAGCGAAGCTAAACCTCGTCGAAAAATGTTATTCAGTTGTTTCGGGAATTCAAAGAAATCCTATTTTAAAAAAAAATAGGATTTCTAGAAATCCTTTGTAAAATCAATCCAATACCTTTGCCTCTGAAAAGGATACGTCGGCAACTCAATACGCATGCGCGAATAATCCTGATCAAAACCAGACCAATCGACCGACACACCACGCACATACAATTCACCCAAACTCTGGAGTAATTGTTGCCAATCCGGCTCTCCTTGACGCAAACTCACCAGCAAAGTTCCCACGCCTTCGGGGAGGCACAAACGCGCCGCAAAACGCACCGGTTGACGCATAAGACGAGACCAGTAGGCTGGCGTTGCAATATCATCCCTTACCAGTTGTCCATTAGAACACAGAGGTATTTGAGGCGTGGCGTAAGTCACCTCGGCGGCTATCCGTTCAAACTCAGCCTGCGCCGCTATCAATTTTAGGCCATCTTCTAAACTAAAAACCCCAGCGATACAAGCGGCAACATATTCACCAACACTATGCCCCATAACAACATCAGGTTCAATGCCCCAAGATTGCCATAATTTGGCGAGCGCATATTCTAGGGCAAATAGGGCAGTTTCATTGAGCATCTGTTCACTGAAAACTGAAAGCAGCGGTTTTTCCAAGCCCAGAATTTCATCACAACGATCAAGCGATTGCCGAAAAGTCGGTTGAGTCTCATAAAGTTGCCGCCCCATATTAATATATTCTGAGCCCAGCCCCGTAAACAGAAAAGCGAGCTTGTGCGGGGTGACGGTGTTTTGGAAAACACCGCTGATAGCCGTTTGCCCTTCAATGAAAGCTGTCAATTTATCCCGTGCTTGCGCCACAGAACTCGCTACCACCCCCAATCTATGATTAAAATGAGAACGGCCAGTGTTGGCACTAAAGCAAATATCGGCCCATGCCAAAGTCGGATGAGCGGCAAGATTCAACTCATCATCCGATGGAACGTGACTCTTTGGCCTTAGGTTTTTTGGTGGTTTTCTCCAAGCCCAACACTTGATTGAAGACATATTCAGCCAGCAACTCAATGTTTGGATAATTAAAAGCTAAAGTTGAAGGCATCGATCTGCCGAGCTTGGTTTGCAAGCGATTTCTCAAATCGATGGCCATCAATGAATCTATGCCCATCAGAGCAAAATCTTGCTGGATGTCTGGTAACTGGGAAGGTGGAAATCCTAGAATTTTGGCCACTTCTCCTTGAAGGTAAGAAATTAACCATTCCCAACGCTCCTTTGCCGATGCGTTTTCCAAGTCTTGTAAAATCGTTGTTGACTTTGGCACGGACTCGGTACCCCTCTCAGTAGGCACCTCTGTCAATTGTTCTAACAGTGACCACCTTTCTGTCGCTTCATAGAATGCTTTGAACAGATTCCAATCTACTTCAAGCACACTGGATTGTACACAATCTGTTCCCAGCAGGTATTCCAAGGCAGCAATCGCCATATCTGGCTGCAAGGTCTTTATGCCCCTGTCAGCAAAACGGCCGTGGTCTAAGTTTGCGGCCATGCCGGTACCCGCCCAAGGACCCCAGTTGATACTCAAACTGGGTAGACCTTGTGCTTGACGGTAGTAAGTTAAGGCATCCATGAAAGCATTGGCCATCGCGTAATTCCCTTGACCGGGTGAGCCCAGTAATGACGCAATTGAGGAAAAACACACAAAAAAATCCAACTGCTGCTCTTGAGTCAAAGTGTGCAGATGCCAACTGCCAGCAACCTTGGGTGCCATTACTCGTTTGAAACGTTCCCAGTTTTGCTGGTGCAGCACACCATCATCAAGGAGACCCGCCGCATGAATAATGCCGCGTAGTGGTGGCATCTCAGCCTCCATCTCTGCAAACACCCTACTCATATCTTCCTGATTAGCAACATCCGCTTTAGCAACTCGCACTTGAGCACCCGCCTGTTCCAGTTGCTTCAAGGTTTCTTGTGCTTGATTGGTGGAAGCACCATGCCGCCCGGTTAAAACCAAATACCGTACACCTTGCGCTACCATCCATTGAGCCACCTTAAGCCCCAAAGCACCTAAACCGCCTGTAATGAGGTAGGTATAATGTGCATCGAATCCAACAGAAGAACGAAGCTCAGGGGGTTTCGCAACCAGGCGAGCCACATAACGTTGTCCATTCCGAAAGGCAATATGATCTTCACCTTGTGAATCTTGAATCACCGCCAATAGCATTCCAGTCTCATCAAAAGTGGCATCAGGGGACAGATCTAACATACCCCCCCAAAATTCAGGGTGTTCTAGGGCAACCACTTTACCCAATCCCCATAGTGGCGATTGTGCCAGACTCAAAGGGTGTTGTCCGATTGGCACAGCCCCTCGTGTCACTAGCCAAAGGCGAGGTAATACGGATTTATTCTGCGGGCAGAGTGTCTGCACCAAATGCAACACACTACCACAATTTAATTGTTGCGCTTGCTCTAACGCTGACAGGCTCAATTCCTCTGATAAGGCAGCATCTAAACTCCACAGGTGAATGATATGGCTTATACCACTGATTTTTTCTTCATTGAACAGACGTTTAAAGTCGGCAAGTCGCATCGGATTGATATGCCAAGCAGTCAGATTTGAGGCCTTAGCTGGCACCTTGCCCGCATAAACCAAAACACAATACTGACCACGAGTTTCTAAAAATTCAGCTAAAGCTTGTCCCACACCACCTTGGTCAGCAAAAATCAGCCAACGATCCGCTGACTGAATTTCTGCTGATGTGGCTGACGAACGTGGTTGAGATTGCCATTCTATTTGATAGAGCCAATCCTTAATAGTATCTGCTGTGACTTCTTGCTGATATTGTTTAGCCAAACTTTCCAGCAATCTAGGTAATAGTTTTATTTCAGCTTCTGAGAATTGTTCAAGCTGTTTTAACTGGCGCGTTAACTGTTCTGTCTTCCCCGGTTGCAGGAGATTAAAAATAGAAGTCTGTGGTAAGAAGGCAGTTTTTGTGTCTCTATTTTGAGTTGTATCAAACCAATAAGACTGACGCTGGAAGGGATAGGTTGGCAATGCTACCTTGCGACGCAGATAATCTTTCTCAAAACCAGACCAATCGATGGGCACACCACGCACATATAATTCTGCCAAACTTTGGAGCAATGGTTGCCAATCTTCTTGTCCTTGACGCAAACTCACCAGCCAAGTTCCCACTCCTTCGGGGAGGCACTGACGCGCCATACTCAACAAGGACGGTTTCGGCCCAATTTCCAAAAATATTTCATAGCCTTGTTGATAAAGTGTCTCCATACTCGCGGCAAAGCGCACCGGTTGAAGCACATGACGACACCAGTATGCTGGGCTGGCTATTTCCTCCCTCGCCATTTGTCCGGTGACATTAGAACATAGGGGTATTTGAGGTGTGGTGTAAGTCACCTCATGGGTACATTGGCGCTCAAATTCAGCTAACATCGGTACCATCATGGGAGAGTGGAAGGCATGGGACACGGGCAAAAGTTTTGTTTTGATGTCTGTTTCGCTGCTTAGGGCGGCTATAGCGTCGTGCTTGCCAGAAATGACCACATTTTTTTGCCCATTAATGGCCGCGATGGACACGTCTTGCGCGTAGGGTTGAATGATCTCGGCGGCTTTTGTCTCATCCACCGACAGCACAAGCATATCACCTTTGTCACAAAGCGTTTGCATTAAATGCCCCCGCGCTGCTATCAATTTGAGCCCATCTTCTAAACTAAAAACCCCGGCGATACAAGCGGCAACATATTCTCCAACACTATGTCCCATGACCACATCAGGTTCAATGCCCCAAGATTGCCATAATTTGGCGAGGGCATATTCTAGGGCAAACAAGGCCGGTTGAGTATAAGCCGTTTCATTGAGCACCTGATCACTGATAACTGAAAGCAGCGGTTTTTCCAAATAAGGGTGCAGAATTTCATCACAACGCTCAAGCGTTTGGCGGAAAGTGGGCTGCGTTTCATAAAGTTGTCGCCCCATATCAACATATTGTGAACCTTGCCCCGTAAACAGGAAAGCGATCTTGTGCGGCTGACGGGTGACTGTATTTTGGAAAACAGCAGTGATAGCGGTTTGCCCTTCAATGAAAGCTGTCAATTTATCCCGTGCTTGCGCCACAGAACTCGCTACCACCCCCAATCTATGATTAAAATGAGAACGGCCAGTGTTGGCACTAAAGCAAATATCGGCCCATGCCAAAGTCGGATGAGTGGCGAGGTGTTTTTCATAGCGAGCGGCTAACTGTTTAAGCGCGGCAGCGGTTTTTGCAGACAGCGTCAGCAAATGTAAAGGACGTTCCACAGAATTCGCCGAAACTTGAGCAGTTTTTGGTGCCTCTTCCAGCACCAGATGGGCATTAGTGCCACTGATACCAAAAGAACTGACTCCCGCAATCCGCCGTTTTTCCCCAGAAGGCCAAGGTGTCGGTTCAGTAAGCACCTTCAGCGGCAATTCATCCCAAGGGATATGTGGATTGGGTTGCTTGAAATGTAAATGAGGGGGAATCTCTTCATGTTGTAAGGCCAGCACCACCTTAATGAGGCCAGTCACACCAGAAGCTGATTCCAGATGACCTACATTAGTCTTGACGGAGCCTAGCATCACAGGTTGGCTGGGCAAACGCCCCTCACCCAATACCGACGCCAAGGCACCCACCTCAATGGGATCCCCCAAGGCAGTTCCGGTACCGTGTGCCTCCACATAATCCACCTCAGAGGGGGCAACTTTGGCATTTTCCAATGCTTGGCGAATCAGGTGTTGTTGAGCAACGCCATTCGGCACGGTGAGGGCACTACTGGCACCATCCTGATTGACCGCCGAGCCACGAATCAGCGCTAGGATATTATCTCCATCCGCTCTCGCATCTGAAAATCGCTTCAGCACAATAATGCCACAGCCTTCTCCCCGCCCTAAGCCATCCGCCGCCGCATCAAATGTTTTACAACGACCATCGGGTGCCAGCATATTCGCCTGAGATAAAGCGATCATCGTAATGGGTGACAAGATCAAGTTCACACCGCCCGTCAAGGCTAAGTCACAGTCGCCATTGCGTAAACTTTGGCAAGCTTGATGAACCGCCACCAACGAAGACGAACAGGCCGTGTCTATTGCCATACTTGGCCCTTGCATACCTAATGTATAAGAGAGACGTCCGGCCGCTGCGTTAAGCACGTTGCCAGTGATGTAATAAACATCCAGTTTATTTGAATCAGATAAATCAAATTGTCGACTGTATTCATTCAAGGTTATGCCGACAAAAACGCCGCTGCGGGTCCCCACTAATCGTTCCCGAGTCTGACCAGCGTTTTCTAGTGCTTCCCAACTCACTTCTAGCAACAAACGGTGCTGTGGATCCATACTCACCGCCTCTCTGGGAGAAATGCCAAAAAATTGGGGATCAAACAAGTCGATATGCTGCAAAAAGCCACCAGAGCTTGTGTCCATTTTTAAATCATCAGTGTTCCAGCGTCCGGGTGGCACTTGGGTGATGGCATCCACACCCTCATGCAATAATCGCCAGAATGCTTGCACATCGTCGGCATTTCCAGGAAACCGGCCACTCAAACCAATGATTGCGATTGGTTCATTTTTTGCGTACTCCAGGGCATCAAGCTTTGTCTGCATTTTTTCAATGACTAAAGCTGCACGCTGTAAAGGAGACAATGGCTTGTTAATATCGTTCATGATAAATTCTCCTCCCTCAAAGCACCGAGCTTTCCATCAATCAATACTTCTAAGTCGCGCTCAGAGAGTCGTGTGATGTTTTTAGTCAAATCATCATCCGATTGAAGCTTTTGCGGGGCACTGTTCTTAGGTTTTGGGGTGGGTTTCTCCGAGCCAAACACTTCATTGAAAACATATCCAGCCAGCGACTCAATGTTTGGATAATTAAAAGCTAAAGTTGAAGGCATCGATCTGCCGAGCTTGGTTTGCAAGCGATTTCTCAAATCGATGGCCATCAATGAATCTATGCCCATCAGAGCAAAACCTTGCTGGATGTCTGGTAACTGGGAAGGTGGAAATCCTATAATTTTGGCCACTTCTCCTTGAATGTAAGAAATTAACCATTCCCAACGCTCCTTTGCCGATGCGTTTTCCAAGTGTTGTAAAATCGTTGTTGAGTTTGGCACGGACGATGTATCGTCGTCCGTCTCAGTAGGCACCTCAGTTATTTGTTCTAACAGTGGCCGCGTTCCTGTGACTTCATAGAGCGGTTTGAAAACATTCCAATCCACTTGAGCCACAGTGATTTGTACACGATCTGTTCCTAGCAGGTATTCCAAGGCACCAATCGCCAGTTCTGGCTGCAAGAGTTTTATCCCCTGACGCGCTAACCCGCTCTGGACTTCGGTGGTCATCATGCCCCCCCCCGCCCAAGGCCCCCAATTGATAGTCAAAGCAGGCAGTCCCAGTCCACGACGATAATGAGACAAAATATCAAGAAAATGGTTCGCGGCAACATAATGGCTTTGTCCTTTGGAACCCCATACTGAGCTTATGGAAGAAAAGTTCACAAAAAAGTCCAGATTCATCTCTTGAGTCAATTGATGTAGAACCCAGCTACCAAGCACCTTGGGACGAAGCACCGATTCAAACGTACTCCATTCTAGCTTTTCTAGGGTTTGAAAACCTGGGACACCTGCCGCATGAATAATGCCTTGTAGGGGGGGCATTGATGCCTTAATATCCGTCAGTACCTTAGCAATATTAGCCGCCTGAGAAACATCGGCCCGTGCGACTATAATCTGAGCACCGGTTTGCTCCATTTTAGTCAAAATGTCCTGTACCTGACTGGATGCACCACGACGTCCCGTGAGAACTAAGTGCTGAGCACCCTGCTCTATCATCCATTGGGCGACCCTCAGTCCCAACCCCCCCATACCGCCAGTAATCAAATAGGTAGCATCCTGTCGTAATGTCACGCTTTGAGCTGGTTTTGGTGGACTGCTACGCACCAAACGGGCGACATAACGCGCATTATCACGAAAGGCGATTTGGTCTTCTGGCGTTTTTGACCTGATTTCCTCAAACAGGGCTTGTGCATTTGAATCCGCTTTGACTTCAGGGTCTAAATCTACCCGCACACAGTTGAGTTCTGGATGTTCTAAAGCAATGACTTTTCCCATGCCCCATAAGGGTGATTGAGCAATGTTGGGAATTGGGAATTGGGAATTTGAAATTGGCACAGTACCTTGGGTCACTAAGCAGAAATCCG
The DNA here is from genome assembly GCA_000785145.2 of Candidatus Thiomargarita nelsonii. GTDB lineage: Bacteria > Pseudomonadota > Gammaproteobacteria > Beggiatoales > Beggiatoaceae > Thiomargarita > Thiomargarita nelsonii_B. Next base: position 67,568 of record JSZA02000005.1, on the reverse strand, counting down.
GTTGTTTAGAATTTTGGACAAGCGTTTGTATTAAATACAATGTGCTACGGCAACCGTTGCTTTGAGCCGTTTCTAAGTCAGTGATTGTTAGCGTGTCTGCCCCCACCGCATCTAGGCTCCACAAATGCACGACCTGAGTCAATGGCTGGTGAGTGGTCTCCACTGCCTCAAGAAGCAAGCGCTGAAAATCTGCCGGATTGACGGGGTTTATCCTAAATGTTTGCTCGACGATTTGTTCATACGTTTTGCCCGGAAAAACGAGGATAGCAATATCACCTTTTGCTTGGACGAGTGTCGCTAATTGCTGACCAATTCCTTGACTATCAGCAAAAATGAGCCAAGTTTCCTCAGCCTTTTGCGACAGCATTTCATATCGTTGGGGGGAGCTTGCCGTTTGCACCTGCCATTCGATTTCATAAAGCAAATCCTGTAAAGAGTCTTGGGCGAGCAAAGATTGACGGTTCACTTTTTGAAGTTTAATAGCTTCTAGGGTGGCTATCAATTGTCCATCTTCTGCGAATATACGCATATCCGCCATCAAGAATTGTGAATCTTTAACCGGACGCATCCTCGCCGCGCTCCACAGGCGGAAGTCAGGCTGACGGTAAACGCGCAAACGTTCTATATTCACCAAAAGATAAGTCTTTCCATCATCGGGAAAAATAGCCCCTAACACTTGGAAAGCGGCATCCAGTAGTACCGGGTGTAGATAAAAATCTGTGGCTTCTAAAACCAAGGACTTTGGTAACTGAATCTGGCCGATGGCTTCTCCTTCGTGCCGCCATAGTTTTTCAATGGCTTGGAAACTAGGGCCAAAATAAATTCCCCGTTTCTCTTTATATTGTTGATAGTAGTCAGTAACGGCTATCTCTTCCGTGCATCGCGCCTGTAGGGCCGCTAAATCAACAGTACTGGTTTCTGGTTGCCCTTCCATGATCTTACCAGAGACATGACAGGTCCAATCGGGTTTTTCATTTTCTATTTTAAGGCTAAAAATATTAAAAGAATATGCTGAAGAGTCCTCTGGAGTCAAAATCAACTGAACGGTTTTGATTTCATCTTCTGGCAAAATCAAAGCTTGCTGAATGACAACATTTTCCAACATTAAATGTTCGGATATGGTGCTGCCCGCTGCTAAAGCCATTTCCAAGTAAGCGGCTGCCGGAAAAAGAGTGGTTTTAAAAACGCGATGATGTGCTAGAAAGGCGGGCTGACTGGGCTGCAATTGAGACTCAAATATAATTTCTTGACCTTTAAGAGGGGCGGAATGTCGTTTTTGACCAAGTAGCGGGTGCCCTTGATTTTTGACGCTTGGCTTTCGTAAATCTGCCGTTTCAAGACCATAACGTTTTCGCTGAAAGGGATAAGTCGGCAGTATTACCCGACGACGCGAATAATCTTCATCAAAACCAGTCCAATCTATGAACACTCCACGCACATATAATTCCGCCAAACTCTGGAGCAAGGTTTGCCAATTTTCTTGGCCTTGACGCAAACTGACGAGCCAAGTCCCCACATCTTCTGGGAGGCACAATCGACCCATGCCCAATAAGGACGGTTTTGGTCCGATTTCCAAAAATATTTCATAGTCTTGCTGATAAAGTGTCTCCATACTCGCCGCAAAACGCACCGGTTGGCGCACATGACGAATCCAATAGGCTGGGGTTACGATTTCATCCGTTGCCAGTTGTCCGGTGACATTAGAGCATAGGGGGATTTGAGGGGTGGCGTAAGTCACATCGGCGGCTATCCGTTCAAATTCAGCTAACATCGGTTCCATCATGGGAGAATGGAAAGCATGGGAAACGGGCAAGCGTGTGATCTTGATGTCGGTGCTTAAAGTGGCACTGATGGACTCTATGGCTTCGTGTTTGCCGGAAATAACCACATTTTCTGGGCCATTAATGGCGGCGATGGACACGTCTTGCGCGTAGGGCTGAATGATCTCGGCAGCTTTGCTTTCATCCACCGACAGCACCAGCATATCGCCTTTGTCACAAAGCGTCTGCATTAAACGCCCCCGCGCTGCAATTAATTTTAGGCCATCTTCTAGGCTAAAAACACCAGCGATACAAGCGGCCACATATTCTCCAACGCTATGTCCCATGACCACATCAGGTTCTATGCCCCAAGATTGCCATAACTCGGCGAGGGCATATTCTAGGGCAAATAAAGCCGGTTGAGTATAAGCCGTTTCATTGATCTCCGGTTCACCGATAACTGAAAGCAGCGGTTTTTCCAAATAGGGACGCAAAATATCATTACAAACATCAAGTGTTTCACGAAAGAAGGGCTGAGTTTCGTAGAGTTGACGTGCCATACCGACATATTGTGAGCCATGACCGGTGAACAAAAACGCTATTTTCGGTGAGTTGCCACTTTGTGCCCTCACCACCGTTCCAAGCGCATTCAACTGTTCTTGAAGTTGTTCTGCTGAGTCAGTGACAACCGCAATGCGGTGTGCAAAGTGCGAGCGGCCTGTATTCGCTGTGAAACAGACATCTGCCAAGGATATTTGTGCGTGGGATTGAAGATAACTGACATAAGCGTTTGCTAATGCGCGTAAAGCCGGTTCATCTTTTGCGGACAGGGTTAATAAGTGTTTAGGACGTTCAATCAATCTTCCTGCCACTTCGGTGTTTTTTGATTCAGGGGCGGAGGCGAGAATAACGTGGGCATTGGTGCCGCCGAAACCAAAGGAACTCACCCCTGCTAGTTTTTCTGTACTCGGCCAGGGCAATCGTTCTGTCGGAATCGACAATGGCGTATCAGCGATGGCAATATGCGGATTCAGCGTTTTCAGGTGCAGATGAGCTGGAATTTCTTGTTGCTGTATGGACAGCACGACTTTGATTAATCCGGCAATACCCGCTGCGGCTTCTAAATGACCAATATTGGTCTTAACTGATCCAATATAACAAGGCTGCTCTGGTGAACGGTCAGACATCAAGACTTCTTTGAGCGCATTTAATTCAATGGGATCACCTAAAGAGGTGCCCGTGCCGTGGGCTTCAACGTAATTAATCTGAGACGCGGCGACGCCGGCATTGGCTAATGCTTGACGGATGACGGCCTGCTGTGCCAGGCTGTTGGGGGCGGTGAGTCCATTGCTGCGCCCATCCTGATTCACGGCACTACCTTTGATGAGGGCAACGATATTGTCTCCATCCCGAGTGGCATCAGATAGGCACTTGAGTACGAGAATGCCACAGCCTTCTCCACGCACGTAACCGTTCGCATCGGCATCGAATGTTTTGCAGCGTCCATCGGGTGAGAGCATGTTCGCTGCCGAAAAAATAATGCTTAATTCAGGGGATAAAATTAAATTGACAGCACCCGCCAAAGCCAATTCAGATTCTCCTTGACGCAAACTTTGGCAAGCGTGATGGATCGCGACGAGAGATGAGGAGCAAGCGGTATCCATTGCCCAACTGGGGCCGTGTAAGTCCAATTGATAGGAAAGACGATTAGCGGCAATGCACTGAGTGGTGCCGGTGCCAGCGTAGGCATCAAGACCCGTGCCAGAGGCTGTCTGCAAGCGGATATAATCATTGCTGCTAATACCGATGAAGACGCCGGTTTGACTGCCCGCCAATTGTTCGGCTGCTAAGCCAGCGTTTTCCAAGGCTTCCCAACTGACTTCCAATAATAAGCGTTGTTGAGGGTCCATGCTTTCGGCTTCACGGGGCGTAATCCCAAAAAATTGCGGGTCAAACGCGGTCACCTCATCTAAAAATCCGCCCCAGCGGGTGTTCATTTTGCCGGGGGTATCGGGTTCATAGAAGGCATTGATATCCCAACGTGATACAGGGACTTCCTGAATCGCATCAACACCATCACGCAATATTTGCCAAAAGGTCTCTGGTGTCTTCGCGCCCCCCGGAAAGCGGCAACCAATACCAATAATGGCGATGGGTTCATTTTCCGTTTTTTGTTGAATAGGTTCGGGCTGTTCTTCTCCGGCTAAATAGTGGGCAAGGGCTTGAATGCTAGGATAATCATAAACCAAGCTGGGAGACAGTTTACGCTCTAACCAGGTTTCTAGTTCTCCTGATAGGCTGACGGCTGTTACTGAATCCAAGCCATAACGGGCTAAGGGCTCTCGAACCTCTATTTGGGTGGTGGCTATTTGTAACTTTTCAGAAATCTTAGTGAGCAGCCAGTTTTGAAGACTTTTTGCGGAGTGCGCTCCCAAATCTTTGGAAAGCGGTTTTTGAGAAGGGGTTTCGTCCTGTCGCCATTCTCCCACAATATTCAGGCTGCCGGCCAAAAACTGTTCTCGACACGCACTACGCTGAATTTTGCCACTGGAGGTCTTTGGAATAGTTGCCACTCTGAGCAGCAATACGGCATAAACGGGAATGTCGTATTGTTCAGATAGTGCTTGACGGATAGTGTTAATGGCCTCTTCAATCTTGAGTTGACGAGAGTCTGCATTTTCTGGCAGACGAGGGGGCATAAAGCTGCGCTCTACTTCTGCTGCGACAACTAAACGTTCTTCGCCATTGACTTCCACAGAAAAAGTGGCACTACTCCCCTGACGTAATTGGGGATAACTGTTTTCTACAGTGAGTTCAATATCTTGGGGATAGTAGTTCCTGCCTCTTATGATGATGAGGTCTTTAAGGCGACCAGTAACAAACAATTCTCCCTCTTTTAAAAATCCTAAATCTCCAGTGCGTAAGAATGGCCCTTCGCCAGTTGCGGTAAAAGCACGAAACGTTTGTTCGGTCTCAACGGGGCGGTTCCAATAACCTTGCGCCATTGAGGCGCCTGATACCCAAATTTCACCGACTTCATCAGAGGCGCAGGGCATCAAAGTCTCCTGATTGACAATGGTAATTTGAGTATCAATTTCACTCAAGCCGCATCCAACCAGTGTCTGAGCCGCTTCGACCGCTCTCGCCTTGACCACATAATGCTGTGCCAAGGCTTCTGTTTGAACGGTTAGTAAAAACGGGAGATCGCTATGGCGAACAGCGGTCACTTTTAAGGTTGCTTCGGCGAGTCCATAGCCCGGACATAAAGCAGCTTTGTTAAAGCCACAAGGTTCAAACGTTTTAGCAAAACCTTTGAGTGTTTCTTCTCTGACGGGTTCTGCCGCGTTTAAAGCCATACGCCAACGACTTAGCTCCAAAGTTGCCCGTTGTTGTGGTGTAATGCGCTGTACGCAAAGTTGATATGCAAAATTAGGTGCAGCACTGTGAGTAGCTCCATAGCGCGAAATTGCTTGTAGCCAGCGAAAAGGTTGTTGCAAAAAAGCGGTTGGTGCCATCAGGTAACAAGGAAATTCCTTATATAAGGGCTGAAGTATTCCGTAGATAAGTCCCATATCATGGAAGATGGGCAACCATGTGAGCATGACGCTGTCTGGCGTGTGCTCCCATCCTAAATCAAGGTCTTTTAAATTGTGCAACAAATTACCATGGCTTACCATGACACCTTTTGGTGTGCCAGTCGAGCCTGAGGTATATTGAAGAAAAGCCAGGGTATCAGGCTGAATGTCAGGTGCTTGCCAATTATCGGCGTCGGGGAGATTGTCAGTGGCAATCCACTGCAAGTCTTTCAATTCTGGGGTATGGGCGAGGCGCGGCGTTATATCTGATAGAATTTTGCTAGTCGTCAGTACCAGTGTCGCTTGCGCGTCGTTCACAATAGCGGCAATACGAGGGTCTGGACGATTGCGCCGTGGTGGATAAGTGGGCACGGCTATGATAGCAGCGTACAGGCAGCCGAAAAATGCTGCGATATAATCTATTCCCTGTGGGTAGAGTAACAAGACACGTTCGCCGGCGGTTGATATTTGCTGAAGCTTTGCTGCGATAGTCCGCACTCGTTTGTCTAATTGTGCGTATGTGAGGCTGAGTTCTTCTGTTTCGCCATCTTTGAGAAAGGTATAAGCATGTTTATCGGGTTGGTTTTGGGCTCGGTGGCGGAGTAGTTCTACTAAGGTTTGATGGGCGGTTGAGGGACGGCTCGGTAATTCTTGTTGCCATTTTCCGACAATATTCAGGCTATCAATCAGAAACTGTTCTCGACAAGCATGGCGCTGAATTTTGCCACTGGAGGTTTTAGGAATAGTTGCTACCCGGAGCAACAACACGGCATAAACGGAGACATCGTGTTCTTCAGATACGGCTTGACGGATAGTGTTAATAGCTTCTTCAACATTGAGTGGCAGACGGCGTTTGGGTTCAAGACTGGGTACTACCTCTATTTGACGACGATCTGAACCGGTTCGACGTTCTGTCGTCTCTTGTCTTCTCGCCCGACGACGGGGTCCAAAACGGCGTTCAATCTCTGCCACGACAACTAAGCGTTCTTGGCCATTGACTTCCACCGAAAATGCCGCACTACTGCCTTTACGTAAGATGGGATAACTATTTTCTAGTGTGAATTCAATATCTTGGGGATAGTAGTTTCTGCCTCTTATGATGATGAGGTCTTTTAGGCGACCAGTGACAAACAATTCTCCGTCTTTTAAAAATCCCAAATCCCCTGTGCGTAGAAATGGCCCTTCGCCGGTATCGGCTAGATAGGCTTTCCAAGTTTTTTCCGCGCTATTATTCCAATAACCTTGTGCTACATTTGGGCCTGATACCCAAATTTCGCCCACTTGTTGGCATGGGCGGAAAGTTTCTGGTTCGACGATAACAATTTTCTGATCTAACCATGTTTGACCACAGCCCACGATGGTTTGTTGAGTGACCTTGGGCGCTGCCCTTTTCAATCCGCCTGATACGAATAAGGTGGCTTCAGCCATGCCGTAACAGGGGTAAAAGGCTTCGCGGACAAAGCCACAGGGTTCAAAAGTGGTGGCAAATCTGTCTAGTGTGTCGGCTCGGATGGGTTCAGCACTGTTAAAAGCATTTTCCCAAGTGCTCAGGTCAAGTTTGGCTCGCTGTTCGGGGGTTATCTTTTGAACACATAAGTCGTATGCAAAATTCGGTCCTCCACTGGTGGTTGCTTTATAGCGCGAAATCGCTTGCAACCAACGGTAAGGTTGCTGTAAAAAGTGCATGGGAGACATGAGTATAGCGGGTATGCCGAGATACAAGGGCTGTAAGACGTTGCCAATCAGTCCCATGTCATGAAATAAGGGCAACCATCCGACAATAGTTGTTTTTTCTGTGTGCCCGAATGCCTGCTTGATCATTTCTTGATTGTAGAGCAGGTTAGCATGAGTCACCATCACGCCTTTAGGTGTACCTGTGGAGCCGGAGGTGTATTGGAGAAAAGCTAAGGTTTTGCTATGTACTGTAGGCACTTTCCAAGCGGAACCGTAGCTAAAGGAAAGATCGTCAGTGCTGATCCAGTGGATGTTTTTTAATGTTGGGGTGTGGGTGAGTCGCTGGGTTATATCTGATAAAATGTCGGTCGTGGCGAGTACAGCAGTCGCTTGCGCGTCGTTGATAATAGCGGCAAGACGAGAATCCGCTCGATTGCGTCGTGGTGGATAAGTGGGTACTGCGACGACTCCCGCAAAGAGGCAACCTAAAAAGGCGGCGATATAGTCTAAGCCGGGGGGATATAGTAATAGGGCTCTGTCTCCGGCAGCGATTGTGTTTTGAAGTTTTCCAGCAATCGTCCGCACTTTATCGTCTAATTGTGCATAAGTGATGCTGATTTCTTCAGTTTCGCCATCAAGGAGAAAGGTATAAGCTGTTTTATCGGGTTCGACTTGCGCTCGGTAGCGAAGTAGTTCAACTAATGTGCTTGGATGTTTCATTTTTTAAGTTATTGTTATTTATTTCATTAAGCAGTACAGGGATTAACTTCATGGCAGGATTAGCTCAATATTGTTAATAAGCCAATCCCCTCAATCCCTCAATCCCTGTACTTGTTGTGTTTTTTAGGCGCGTAGCTTGCTCAGTTTTCCTTTTTTTGCTCGCGCTTTTTGAGGTACTCTTGAAGTTCATCAAGTTCTTGTGGTTTAAGCCCCGCCAATCTTTCTTGTGGCTTGAGCTGAGTCAAAATGTCTTGTGGTTTAAGCCCCGCCAATCTTTCTTGTGGCTTGAGCTGAGACAAAATCTTTTGCCGATCATAATGCTCTAACAGTTCTTCTACCGATAGGCTGGACAGAAAGGCATTGCCCCATATTTTACCTAATTGTGCAACTTGGTCTGCTGTCATTTCAAGATTCATATCGTCTCCTTTTTCGGTCGGCTCATAACCCTTTGAGTCCAAGGATAAACCATTTTAATTCGTTTGTCGATGAGTTGAGTAATCCACTTTGTTCTAATGAGTCAAACGCTTTTTGTTTTTCTTGGCGATGAGTGGCTTCAGAGGCAAAAGTTTTCGCGCGCGAAAACTTTTGCCTCTGAAACATTTGACAAACGCATTATATGGCTCGTTTGATAATTCATTTAGAGATATTAATATGATTTGTCTGACTAGTTGGAATTTACTGCGATATATTCCAGGGACTTTGGTGCTTTTATAACCGAGTTTTTTTAAGGTTGAGTTTTGCGGTTTTGTAGCACTTAATAAAAAGCTTTGTACTTGTTTTTCGTCCGTTTTATGTGCTTTGTAAAGAAAGTCGTAAGTTAAGGCTTGTTGGACGGCTTTCTCATTGATGGATTCTGTGTATTTGAATTCTAATAGTATGTCTGTGACTTGTGTGTCTCTGATGCCATCTGGTAGGAGTGCCAGTTGTGCCGGTGAGAATGCTCCTGGTTTTCGCTTGATTAGTACGACATCTATTCTAGGTGATTGGCTCATCACGGGCGCCTCGGGAAAAACTTGTATATCTACAGGCGAGAGCAAGTCTTTTAATAATTTGCCCTTTATGCCATTCTATTTTTGATGAGCTTTTCATGTTGTGTTTTTTTAGGCGTTTGAGCCAGTGAGAGATGGTGCTCATAAATAGACAACAGTGCCGGCACCGCCAACAAAACTAACACCGTGGAAAACATTAAACCAAAGGCAATCGAGGTTGCCATCGGTATCAAAAATTGGGCTTGTAATGAGGTTTCAAAAAGCAGCGGTGTTAATCCAAAAATCGTTGTTAAGGATGTCAACAACACAGCCCGTAAACGTTGACAAGCGGCCTCAATCAGGGCTTTTTCTACTGGCATCCCATCTTCGCGGAGATGTTTATAAAAGGTTATTAATACGATGGAGTCATTAATCACGATACCTGATAAGCCAAAAAATCCAAACAGTGATAAAACGGTCAAATCAAGGCTCATGAGCCAATGCCCAAAAATAGCACCGACTATGCCAAACGGAATAACTGTCATCACGATCAGCGGCCAACCGTAAGAGGCAAATTGCCAAGCTAATACGAAATAGATCAAGGCTAGGGCAATTAGCATCCCACGTTTCATATCGTCCAATGTCTCGGCTTGATCAGCGGCTCGTCCTTCAAAGCTATATTCTAGCCCATAACGGCTCATTAAGTCGGGCAAAAAGTTGTCGGTCAAATTGGCTAAAATTCGATTGCTGTTATTAACCGCTTTATCGACATCGGCTGTCACTATCGCTGCTAAACGACCCTCGGCATGGCGTATGGCTTCAAAACCTCGTCGCGTTGTGATTTGCACAGCCGTCGAAAATGGCACACGGGCACCATTGGGTAATTGCAGCGTGAAATTTTCTAAGCTAGCCAAATTGTAGCGCTCATTATCCGGTAATACAACACGCACCTCAATTTCATCATCTCCCTCTTGATAAATCTGTGTTAAGTGTCCATCAAAGGCGGCGCGTAATTGGCGCCCAACCGATTCGATGGTTAATCCCAATGCCATCCCGTAGGGGGTTAATGAATAAATCCATTGTTCTGATTTGTTCTCCGACTTGGGGCAAAGTGAGACCCAACTCCTCCAATTGAGCCGATGAAATTTGCACAGCAATTTCTTCTTTGGGCAAGCCTTGAATTTTAATTTTGCTAATGCCACGCGCTAATAATTGATGCTCCATGCGCTGTGCTAGGTGGCGTAATTCATTCACATCTGAGGGACCCGTAATGAGTACACGGGCAATTTGTTCATAGTGGGCGGCTCGACTGATTTCTGGTTTTTCGGCATCGGAGGGTAAGTGACGCAATAAGGCGACTTTTTCTTTGACTTGATCGAGTGCCCACCCCATGTCGCTGCCTTCTTCATATTCTAAGATAATCGTTGAAAAGCCGTTGGTGGAGGTGGAATTCATTTTGCGTATATGATCAAGGGTGCGTAATTCTTGCTCAATGGGGCGAGTGATAGAAATTTCCACATCCTCAGCCGTTGATCCCGTCCAAACGACTGTCACAATGATGAAATCTAATGCGAAATTGGGGAGAAATTGGGTGTTGAGTTTGCTCAAAGCCCAGACGCCTGATAGGAGCATCATCAGCATTAGGAGATTGGCGGCGACTTTGTGCTGTGCAAATGTGCCAATTATATTTTGTTGGTGTTTAAAGAGTTGTTGCATGTTTGTTCTGTGCAAGGTGCGCCTTGCACTCCTGATGTTGTGTCACTTATTTGAAGCGCAGTACGCGATTCAATGCCATTAAGTTAAGGATTTTTTGTAGGGTGGGTAGAGCGATAGCGAAACCCACCATTGTTAAAAATTTCAACGAGTTGGTGGGTGCAGCGGGCAACCACAAGGGATTGCCCCTACCCACCCTACAAAAAAGCTTAACTTAATGGCATTGAGTACGCGATTACCACTGGTAAACTTGTCGAACAAACCGTTATTAGAAAAACCCATCACATTGACTTTCATGCAGAAGGAAACTGGATGGCAGAAGAACAGCAACAAACGCCTTTTGATTTGAATAAGTATCTGGTTGACAATCAGATTGACTATGCCTTTCCGATTGCGATGAGTGATACCAACATCGTGTTTGAACAAGACGGCTTTTTTTTACAGGGTAAAAAAGCGAAAGCACTTTTACTGTCCAAATCCCAAATCAAGTCACTGGTACCTTGGTTTAGCCAAGCGACTAAAATAGCCGCTTTATACAAAGCTGACAAGAATTATTTTGTGTTGCTTGAAGCAGGTTATCACTACATGGACTTTCTACAAGCCGTTGTTGTGATTAGTCATCACACGTACCAAAAGGCTTTGGACTCGCTGGCTCAAAATGCACCACGCTGGCAAGTGCAAGTGGGTTGTTTTGGGACAAGCAACAAGTGCAACGTTTGGAAAAAGCCCATTTCTCGGCACAAATTGTCTTCAATGACAAAGCCAACTGTCATCGTGTCATACTCACACCGCTACAAGCCACACGAGAACAAGCTAAGCAACTGTATGAGCAATTGCAAAAGGCGTTAAATATTAAAGGCTATGTGGGTAAAACGGAGTAAAGTCTCTAAACCAAGGTTTTCTTAAGTTCTATAGTTTTCGGGTTTCCACGCAGGCGCGTGGGAACCCGAAATTTTGTTGGTGTTTAAAGGCTTGTTGCATGTTTGCTCCGTGCAATGGGGCGAGTGATAGAAATTTCCATATCCTCTGCCGTTGATCCCGTCCAAACGACTGTCACAATGATGAAATCTAATGCGAAATTGGGGAGAAATTGGGTGTTGAGTTTGCTCAAAGCCCAGACGCCCGATAGGAGCATCATCAGCATTAGGAGGTTGGCGGCGACTTTGTGCTGTGCAAATGTGCCGATTAGATTTTGTTGGTGTTTAAAGGGTTGTTGCATGTTTGCTCTGGTGCGCTCGTAAGATGTTGTGACTTTTTTGGGATGAATTTTATCATATAAAATTGTCTTGGCGTGTTGAAGAAATTCATTGAGCTAATAATATAATAGAATAATCAATTTTTTGACAAAAGCACTTATGCAACCAAATATTTTAGTCACAGGCGGGGCAGGTTTTGTCGGCTCACATCTGGTCGATGCCCTCATCAATCAAGGTTATAACTTGCGCGTAGATTTTAAAAAAGTGTGACGATTAATCAACTGGTTAAGTCTCTGCAAAAAATTTTGAAAACGGTTATGGCGCCACAATATCAAAGTTCACGAGAGGGGGATATTTATCATTCGCTCGCTGATATTAGAAAAATTTCTGAGCAGCTTGGGTGGTATCCTAAATGGGATTTGGCGCAATGTTTGAGTGACTGGCTTAGATGAGCGTTCAATCTCCAATTCAACATTTTTCATAGTGCATCTAATGTGAGCGCCAATGATACTCTCCATCAGCGTCGTTATGCCCGCTTACATTAAAAAATTTGAGTCATGAAGGAGAAAAAAAATGAGCATTCAAATTACGATAGAATTACCTGACACTGCCTTTTTACAGCACACACCAAATGAGTTTGCCCAAAAAATGCGTCTAGCGGCGGCTGAAATGGCGGGCGTGAGTCAGCAATCTTTTACCGTTAAGAATGAAAAAGGAGACCTTGCCGCTAGACTTGAAGAGCAAAAAAAAATCAACAAACAACTAGAAGATATCATGGCAATAACCACGCATAAATTTAGGGGTTATTTGCAAAGTATTGAGTATGAAGATAAAAAGGAACTGATCAATGAAGATGTGCATATTATGAACGGATTGCTCAATATGATTAATCTCATCTCCGTCAGTGAGGATAGGCTACGCCAAAAATTATCTCAAGACATGCAGGGCGATGGCAGCTTATTATTTGTATTAGAGCATACCTTATCTCGCTCACTTGCTTCGCTATTAACAATCTATGAACGGGATAAAATTCGCCAACATTATCTCAACTATGCTAAAAAAACCTCGCTTGTGCCAGCCACTACCACTCGAAAACAATGGAAATCAGACTATCTAGCCTTAGAAAGACAAATACAGGCAGATTGGCAAAGCCGTTTTGCGGAGATTTTGAAAAAACCGACTTTAGAATCGCTCACAACGTGGCTTGGGGAGCGATTTTTTCCCCTAGAAGTGCAAGGTTTTGTTGAGGCACCCATTCATTTTGAACCTTATGGCGCGACAGAATCCATGCTGCGAATTATCATATCGGAACTCTTCGTGAACGCGGTTAAATACTATGTATCTGACACACAGCAACCAGTACAACTCAGTCTGGCGTGTGATGTACACAGATGTCAACTTAGGTGTGCTAATCCGACGATAAATAAAGAACAGCGTATCTGTAAAGGTAATGGTAAAGGGCACCACTTTTTGTTCCTTCTTGCCCAACAATTAAAAGGGAATTTTCCAGAACCACCATTTGTAGAAGACTATGTGGCAGAATTTAATATGCCGGCTGATTTATTAATGGAGAAAAATGTATGAGTCAATTTTTATGGATAGAAGATTTTGATAAAAACCCCAAAACGACTACAGAAAGTGTTTTTGGCATCATTTTGCACAATGCCAAGATTCCAAACACCTTAGATGCCATCAAAGATTTTCTCAAAGGCCCTAAATATAGGGTGTTAGTTGAATTTACCTTTTGGGACGGTTGGCTGTTTATTCACAATCCAAAACGATTGTCGCAAGTCGATTATATTATTTTGGATATTGATTTAAACGTGCTTGAGGATGATGAGGGTGAAGATGATCGCTTACTTGAAATTTTGAAACGGTATGGTTATCAACCCTCTGATGATAAGGGGCAAGACACTCGTAGTTACACCAGCGCTAGGAATGAATTGAAAAAAGTCGCTGGCTATCAACTTTATGTTGAATTGGTGATGAAATTGGGCTTTCCGGAAGACCATATTCTGTTTTGCTCTAATCACGGCGAGGAAATGCAGAAAATCCAGAAAGCCTTTACCACCGCAAAAATGCAATTGCCACAAATTCTCACAAAAAATGAGAAAGCAGCCGCCGCGAGATGGATAAGCGAGTGCCGAAAAAATGCTTACGCAGTGCTAAGACGGGGGATTATCGAAGCTTGTCAGCGGATTAGCTCGCTCATTGAAAACCATCCTGAATTTATCCAGTTCGGTGATTTTATTATCGATTCAAACGGTACAGCAGTGCGGGATGTGACTGTTAAAGATATGCAGGAGTATTTGGAAACATTGCAAAATTTGTTGCCGCTGCAAAAGCCCCAAGAACTACCACGATTTTATAAGCTGCTGGTAAGAACGTTAACCCATGAATGGGATTCGGCGGCTCCTAAGTTGCAAATAGACGATAAAGTCAATTTTACCTTTGGCTGGATTATGAAAAATGCCCGAAATTGGTCAACGCATACCACCGTGCTTGATGATTTAGGGGCACAAGATATCGCTTTTTTATTTATTGTCGCCATGCGAGCGATGTTTAAACTCGGCACAGCACCACAAGCGTATGAGATTTATTTATTGACGCTGTTTGAGGAAATACCGAACCTAGATGTTAAGAAAATACCTCTAGCGACAAGTTACTCAAAATTAAAGAGCAAACTTTTAAGAGAGCGGGCGGATGATGCTCTCTATTTTGGTTTTATGCTCAATAACTTGGTCAAAAAGACGACTGATTTTGATTATGTCACCGGGCTGTTTCAAATATTTTGGCATGGACTCGCCCCAGCCAGATTAGCGACTTATCGGCAGGGCAGAGTTAGCAATGAAGGGGTTATTTTCGCCAATAAATATACCTTTGATATTTCTCACGATTTTGGCAAGGCGGAGAAAGGCTTTTTGTTTAAGTTTGCGCGTAGTATTTATAAAAGAAGTTTTCCATAATTTAAAAGTTTTGACTCGGTTGAAAATGCAACTATGAGGGACACCATGATTAGCGTCATTATGCCCGCTTACAACGCGGAAAAGAAAATCAATGGGGTCAGACTAGATTTATTTTGTTCACGATTTTGATTTTCTATCTCTCATAAATAGACAACAGTGCCGGCACCGCCAACAAAACTAACACCGTGGAAAACATTAAACCAAAGGCAATCGAAGTAGCCATCGGTATCAAAAATTGGGCTTGTAATGAGGTTTCAAAAAGCAGCGGTGTTAATCCAAAAATCGTTGTTAAGGATGTCAACAACACTGCCCGTAAACGTTGACAAGCGGCCTCAATCAGGGCTTTTTCTACTGGCATCCCATCTTCGCGGAGATGTTTATAAAAGGTTATTAATACGATGGAGTCATTAATCACGATACCTGATAAGCCAAAAAATCCAAACAGTGATAAAACGGTCAAATCAAGGCTCATGAGCCAATGCCCAAAAATAGCACCGACTATGCCAAACGGAATAACTGTCATCACGATCAGCGGCCAACCGTAAGAGGCAAATTGCCAAGCTAATACGAGATAGATCAAGGCTAACGCAATTAGCATCCCACGTTTCATATCGTCCAATGTCTCGGCTTGATCAGCGGCTCGTCCTTCAAAAGTATATTCTAGCCCATAACGGCTCATTAAGTCGGGCAAAAAGTTGTCGGTCAAATTGGCTAAAATTCGATTGCCGTTATTAACCGCTTTATCGACATCGGCTGTCACTATCGCTGCTAACCTACCCTCGGCATGGCGTATGGCTTCAAAGCCTCGCCGCGTTGTGATTTGCACTGCTGTCGAAAATGGCACACGGGCACCATTGGGTAATTGCAGGGGGAAATTTTCTAAGCTAGCCAAATTGTAGCGCTCATTATCCGGTAATACGACACGCACTTCAATTTCATCATCTCCCTCTTGATAAATCTGTGTTAAGTGTCCATCAAAGGCGGCGCGTAATTGGCGCCCAACCGATTCGATGGTTAATCCCAATGCCATCCCGTAGGGGGTTAATGAATAAATCCATTGTTCTCTACCAAAGGGCATATCATCTTCAATCCCCGTCACCCCTTGAAAGGTTTTCAGCACTTTTTTTAGATCAAGGGCTGCCGCTTTTACTTTATCGGCATCCTCGCCATTGAGACGGATTTCGATGTCCCTGCCGGGTGGTCCCCCTTTGCGTGCCATGATGGTGAGCGATTCTAATCCTGGCGGCGTGCGAACTTTGCTTTGCCACACTTTAATAAATTCTTTATTACGCACAGTGCGACTGTCAGGAGAACTCAGTTCAACCGTCAAAGCGCCAAATTGATCGCCTGTTCTAATACTGCCCCCCGCTGCAATGGCGCCACCATGCCGAGATACGATGACTTTAACAAGATTGCCATCCAGTTCTTTATCAGTCGCGTACAAGGTTTTTTCTAAGTGTTCTAAAAAAGCATCAACCCGCTCTGGTGAGGTGCCCGCCACAAAGTTAGCATTAGCCATAATGATCGGATTTTCGGGCGACGGAAAAAAGGTAAAACTCAGCCGCCCCCCAGTTATCAATCCTATTGCTAATAGCATGGCAGCCAGCATCGTTGCTAAGACAGTCCAGCGGAAAGTGATGGCAAGGCTGACAAGGGGACGAAAATAAAAATCACGGAAATGGTTAAAGCCCTTTTCAAGTTTTTGTCTAATAGGACTAGGTTTTTCGTGCTGGAGCTTGTGAAAGCTATGCCGTAAATGTCCAGGTAGGACTAAAAAGCATTCAATCAATGAGGCTATTAAGACGCAAATCATAACCAGTGGTATGGCAAATAGTATATTCCCCATGATGCCACCGATCAGCATTAAGGGTAAAAAAGCGGAGACAGTCGTCAAGGAGGCGGCTGTGACGGGGGCAAACATGCGTTGTGCGCCGCCTTCGGCGGCTAAAAGTGATTGTTCACCTGTTTGAAAATGGGTAAAGCCGTCTTCACCAACGACAATAGCATCATCAACGACAACGCCTAATGCCATTATCATGGCAAATAAACTGACCATGTTGATGCTGCCGTCCACTAAATATAATATAGCTAACATACCCATCAAAGAGATTGGAATGCCAGCCGCCACCCAAAATGCGACTCGCCCATTGAGAAATATAAATAAGATAGCCACCACTAATATTAATCCACCTAAGCCATTTCTTAATAATAATGATATGCGCTCATCAATCATTTCCCATGTTTGGTCATAAACATGCAAATTGACACCTGGCGGTAGTAATGGACGGGTTTCTTCTACCCAAGCTTGTAATATTTTGGCCGCTTCTAGGGCATCATTTTCCTCTGCCCGCTGCATTTGTAATTCAATGGCGGGTTCACCTTGATATGTAACACGGACTTGCCCCTGTCGGGGACGGCGTTCAATTGTGGCGACATCATCCAGTTGAATATAACGACCTGATTTATCGGTTATTAATGGTAATTGGGCAAAGGCTAATTCATCGCGGCGTTGCTCTAGGCTCCGCAATTGCCGTGCGACGTCATCGCGCCCAATAGCGCCGGCGGGTAAATCGCGACTAAAATGTGTGATTTGTTCTCCGACTTGGGGCAAAGTGAGACCCAATTCCTCCAATTGAGCCGAAGAAATTTGCACAGCAATTTCTTCTTTGGGCAAGCCTTGAATTTGAATTTTGCTAATGCCACGCGCTAATAGTTGATGCTCCATGCGCTGTGCTAGGTGGCGTAATTCGTTGACATCTGAGGGACCTGTAATGAGTACACGGGCAATTTGTTCATAGTGGGCGGCTCGACTGATTTCTGGTTTTTCGGCATCAGAGGGTAAGTGACGCAATAAGGCGACTTTTTCTTTGACTTGATCGAGTGCCCACCCCATGTCGCTGCCTTCTTCATATTCTAAGACAATCGTAGAAAAGCCGTTGGTGGAGGTGGAATTCATTTTGCTTACATGATCAAGGGTGCGTAATTCTTGCTCAATGGGGCGAGTGATAGAAATTTCCACATCCTCAGCCGTTGAGCCCGTCCAAACGACTGTCACAACGATAAAATCTAATGCGAAATTGGGGAGAAATTGGGTATTGAGTTTGCTCAAAGCCCAGACGCCTGATAGGAGCATTATCAGCATTAGGAGATTGGCGGCGACTTTGTGCTGTGCAAATGTGCCAATTATATTTTGTTGGTGTTTAAAGAGTTGTTGCATGTTTGTTCTGGTGCGCGATGTTGTGACTTTTTTGGGGAGCTTCGTGGTGGACAGCGAGCTTTTTCAGGCAGTGGCTATCTATTTATAAAATGACTTTTTCTGTCAAAGTAAGTTTGATAATCTACTGCTCCGTGTTCTAGGATAATTTTTTTGACACCGGAAAAACACAATGAATCTTTCCGAATCATGTACATATCATATCTATCAAATTCAGTATTTCTATTCACAAGTTCTTTTAACCGTTTTTTTAACTGACAAACCCAGCATTTTTCTGTTTGAAAAAAAGGAACCATAAAAAGTTGGTAG
Source organism: Candidatus Thiomargarita nelsonii (assembly GCA_000785145.2). Classification (GTDB taxonomy): domain Bacteria; phylum Pseudomonadota; class Gammaproteobacteria; order Beggiatoales; family Beggiatoaceae; genus Thiomargarita; species Thiomargarita nelsonii_B. The sequence continues at coordinate 49,473 of JSZA02000005.1, read as the reverse complement.
TCACCATAAGTAGCAGCTCCAACATAAGCGTTTTTAACCATATTTATCCAAGTTTTACTTCCATCAGTTATCAGATTATCTTGATTAATAAAGCGAGAATATTCTCCAGAATGTAGGACAATTAAGTCAGGATTATAGTCTCTAACAAATTGAGGAGAGACGAGTGTTTTAGAAAGTGCTGGGGTATTAAGTCCCCATAAATCGATTGCCTGCCACTTTGAGTAATAGGGAAGCCTACCAGCCTCAGTGATCATCATGGTACCATTACATTGAAGCCTATTCAAAGATTTAGAAATATATATAGGATTTTCATAAGGAATACTGATTGTATCTAAAGTTGCGTTTATATAGGACGGAGCCATTAACATTAATGAACATAGAAGTGCCACATAAATCCATATTACTTGAAATAAATTGTAAAAGATTAAGGAAATAGCGATGATTGATATTGCCATTGGATACTGAAACCTACCCGCCACATTTTGTTCTAAATTCATCGCTGAATAGAACAGAAAAGGGATAAACACAGTAGATACCAACAAAAAATATATCTTGTTCTTGTTAGCATTTAATTTGTTGATACCCAAAAAAACTATAAACATAACTGGAATCAGTTTTACTATCAATTTCAGGTTTGTCTTTAGAGCAGCCTCATTGAACAAAATAGCAAATCTTTCAAAGTTAGATTTTACATAAAAAGGTAATGGAAATAGATTATTAAAGTATTGAAACCGCCAAAAAAAGTAAACCAAGCCCGGTATGATCGCAAGAAATACGACATAACTTATATTTTTGAAAATATTTTCTTTATCTAAAACGAGGAAAAAGGCAATCAAAGGTGCTACAAAAACGATTCCATCGGGTCTTATGAGGCAAGTTAAAAGAGAGGAAATAACTAGCGGAGCCAGCTTTCCTTTTAAGTAGAAAAAAATTGATAATAAAATAAAAAAGCCAAAAAATAGCGTGGAAAATCCTTGGACGGCTGAAAAAATGGGTGGCATTCCCAATAACATCACTAAAATAAACAAAAATACTCGTATATTATCAGAATCAGTTATTTTAAATAGAATAAAAGCGGTGCCAAATAAGGACAGTGCGGATAGAAAAGTAGCTGACAGGTAAGTATCAAATCCAATGTGATAAAAAATTGAAAGAATTAACATCCATAAAAAGTCAGTGGCACCTTCGCTAGGATTTCCATATAAATTGTAGGAAATAATGCCACTTTCAGCCAAGTTTTCACTATATATAAATAGAATAGCCGCATCTTCTGCCGGAAAGCTGTTTAAGGGTATGTAATAAAATTAAATTATGACAATAAAAATCAATAATAAAAGCACAGTTAAATTAAATTTGTTAAGGTGAGTCATTAAACATTACCTCCTCAGTAGTTATGTCAACAAGCGGGCGGTGAAGATGTTATAGTCCGCTCTGAAAAAGCTTAAAACACCATCATACAGTCTCTTTATTTATGCCGGACTTTGCAACCCCGTCCGTTTAAATCCCGCGTACCTTCGTAGGGGCAATCCCTTGTGGTTGCCCTAAAACGTTACGGACGGGGTTGCAAACCCCGTCCAGCAGATTTTTGTTGTATTTGATTTGAGCTTTTTCTTATATTCTTGATTACAAAGCTTACAAGAAAAAAAATAATTATCCCACTCATAAGCTAACCACCAATATCCATCATGTTCCTTATCTTCCGTCACAGCCGCTTTAGGACGAAAATGCTCAACATCAGATTCTCGTTTTAAGTCACGCTTACGCTCACAATAACAACACTTACGATTATGGTATTCCCAAAGCGTTTCTTTGATATCATCTTTGCGCCAATAGCTTGGAAAATCTTCGGATGTTATAACTTCTCCCTGTTCAATTTTTTCTGCAATTTGACGCTTTATCTTTTTTACTTTTTTAGATTTTAAAGTAGCAGGAATCGGGGGGCGCTGTTTCAGTTGAATCATGAGGCGCCTCCATTAGAGAGCATAGCTAAATCGCCCAACATTTTTTTTAATTTAGATTGCATCACTCTAGTTTCGCTATCTTCAGCCGGTTCAGGTAACTGCTGATTTAGGTAATCGCTGAGTTCCAAAAATTCATGTTCTTCTTGCGATGTTCTGGATTCTTTTAAATAGAGAGTACTAAAATAATTCAGTTTTTCGGCTATCTCTGGATTACGTGTTGTGGCAAGTCCAAAAGCGGGAGAAGTCAATACCTGATCGGCTTTCAAACCACGTAACGAAGCAATTTCCATAAGTTTAATAAAACCTTGATGTTCTTTATTAAATCGCAATAACTGACCTTCCTCATCTGGTAAATCCGCAATACCAGCAGCGCATAAGGGAGAATGAGTAGTCATAATCCATTGAATGTTTGGAAATTGCTGTCTTAAAAGCCTAATAATATGGCGTTGCCATTTTGGGTGTAGATGTTGTTCTACTTCATCAAGTAAGACAATCCCTGCCATTTCTTGTGGATGGAAATTCTGATCGGCTAACATTTTCCAAGTGATCATATCTAATACCCAAGTCGCGGTATTTTTATAACCATCGCCATGCGCTAATAGGGAAATACGCTCTTTTTCACTGACTACTTCAATTCCATTATCTGTTAATTCAATTGTTTCTAGTTCCGCTAACATAAACAAATCATCCATCAATGTCAGGAAATGTTGAAGAGTGTCTATTTCATCTTTTTTGCCCGTTGTTGCCCTGATAAGTCTGTGTAGGCTTAATTCTGGGTACAGCAGAGGATAATCATAGCGAAATAAAGTTGTAATGGCTTCTCGTATCCTATATTTTTCATAAGCTTTTGTTGATTCTCCAAAAAGTCGTCCTGCACCATAACCACAAACAAATAAATTCTGCCAGGGAAAATCTTCTGGTGGTATTTCTCTCATTTGTTGAGTTTCAGAAAGATGGTAATATTGTTGTCTTAATCGCTCTTGTGTGCTGATACGTTTTACAACTGTCACAATACGATATTGACCATGAGGACTCATAAATTCAATATTAACAATAGCTTCCTTTTCACCTTGCCTAATAAAAGCCCACCGAAAATTTTCGATAAGTCCCGCAGCCCCTGTTTCGTCGCACATTCCCAAAGCGAGAGAGCGGAGAAATGCGGTTTTTCCAGCACTATTATTTCCTAAAAATAGGGAAGACATCTGTACATTATTATGGTTGCCCATAAAATCAATCGTTAAATTTTCAAATCCTTGAACATTTTTGAATGTTACTTTGCTTAGGTACATTTTTAACTCCATTTTAGCATCTTGGGTCAGACTAGATTTATTTAGGTTTTATCGATTGCTGTTATTAACCGCTTTATCGACATATGCTGTCAGTATCGCTGCTAAGCTCGGCATGGCGTATGGATTCAAAGCCTCGCCGCGTTGTGATTTGCACAGCCGTCGAAAATGGCACACGGGCACCATTGGGTAATTATAGTGCTCATTATCCGGTAATACAACACGCACTTCAATTTCATCATCTCCCTCTTGATAAATCTGTGTTAAGTGTCCATCAAAGGCGGCGCGTAATTGCCGCCCAACCGATTCGATGCCTTGAAAGGTTTTCAGCACTTTAATAATGATATGCGCTCATCAATCATTTCCCATGTTTGGTCATATAGTTGCAATTTGACACCTGGCGGTAGTAATGGCGTAATTCGTTGACATCTGAGGGACCCGTAATGAGTACACGGGCAATTTGTTCATAATGGGCGGCTCGACTGATTTCGGGTTTTTCGGCATCGGAGGGTAAGTGACGCAATAAGGCGACTTTTTCTTTGACTTGATCGAGCGCCCACCCCATGTCGCTGCCTTCTTCATATTCTAAGACAATCGTAGAAAAGCCGTTGGTGGAGGTGGAATTCTTGCTCAATGGGGCGAGTGATAGAAATTTCCACATCCTCAGCCGTTGATCCCGTCCAAACGACTGTCACAATGATAACATCTAATGCGAAATTGGGGAGAAATTGGGTGTTGAGTTTGCTCAAACCCCAGACGCCCGATAGGAGCATTATCAGCATTAGGAGGTTGGCGGCGACTTTGTGCTGTGCAAATGTGCCAATTATATTTTGTTGGTGTTTAAAGAGTTGTTGCATGTTTGTTCTGGTGCGCGATGTTGTGACTGGATGAATTTTATCAGGCGGGGCTTAGACTCTCCCGCCCTCCAATGGCAACAACTTAGGATTGCAATTGCCAATTTTCAACCAGATATGAAATGTTCATCTCGTGAGGGCGCCAAGATAAATCTTGGACTCCTATGGGATTTATACTTGTCTCATAAAAGAAAAAGAAACGCCAGCCCAATGGCAATAGCAGAACCAATTGCGATTGAGATCAGAGTGGTTGTGGACACTTTATCTACACGACAGTCGTTTATCAACGATGATGGAATTTCATCACATGAAAATTGATTCTTAGAAATGTATAACTTTTCTAACTTATTTAAGTTCCCAATTGACTCAGGTATATAACCTTTGAGTTGATTATCAATGAGGTTAATTTGAGTGACATGTCCATCGCTACATGAGACGCCTTTCCAATCACAAGGTGCATTTGTCATATTCCAGCCGGTGTTATCTTTCCAATTTTTTCCATCAGTACTATAATAAAAATGTACCAAAGCATGACATTCAGATTGCGGAATCTCAACAACATTTGAACAAATAGCAGGACCAACAATAATTTGATTACCAGACAAATCAAAAGACACTGGATGATTAAAAACGGGTAAGAAACCAGTCAATTGATTATTGCTAATATCAAACCGTTGTAATTCTTTCAAATTGTCAAAAAATGTTGGGAGCAAACCACTCAGTTGATTGTCATTCAAGTTAAGGGTTTGTAGTTGTTTTATATAAGCGATGGAACCCGGGATAGAACCATTGAGTTGATTATTATTCAATGCCAGATATTGTAACTGACTCAAATATCCCAGAGAAGATGGAATGGTGCCACTCAGTTGATTGTCAGCTAAGTTAAGGCGTGACAAGTGACTAAAGTAGTAACCAATTGATCGTGGAATTTTTCCCTTGAGTTTATTTGCACTGAGATCAATTTGAGTGACATGTCCATCTTGACAAGTTATTCCCTTCCAATCGCAATGTGTTTGGTCTGCACTCCAACTTTCTTTCCAATAATACCCCTTTGTACGATAATAAAGTTCCACCAAACCATTACACTCGACTTGAGGAAGTTGCGTACATTTAATTTTGAGCAGTTGTCCCGTTTCAGCGGCTATCTTTGATTTAATAGCCTTAGCGTACTCGTTAAAACTAGGGGCTATATGGACAAAGCCTTTTTTTGGAAACTCAGAAGCGGGTTGAGGTCTGACTAGGGATCGCAATTCGCCAATATTTATACCCCATCCTACACCCAAAGCATTGATAACGTCCACACCGGCTGCTATCGCCCTTGTTGAGGCTTCTGAAGAGTCTGAACTTTCACCATCGGTAGAAACATCAATGACTTGTTTGTCTGCTGTGAATCTAAATTGTTGAGTACAAGCATCAATGGCGCCCGGAATATTAGTGCCACCACCCATTTGATTCATCGCACGAACTTGAGCCGCTACAGCATCAGCAGTCGCTTGACTATCTATGAGTGTGGGAGTCACCTCAACGCGAACGCCGCCTGAAAATTGCACGATGGATAGAGTGACTCTGCTATTTTGAGGCACTACAGAAGATTTTTCAATGGCTCTCGCCAATCCTTCTATCTGCAATTGAAAATCACTATAGCCTATACTGCCTGAACCATCTATAGCAGTGCAGAGTTCTACCGTTTCTGCTGCTTGTAATGTGCTAAAGGTCAATATTAACAATGCCCACAAAATACTAGCGTTTTTCATTGGTAAACAATCTCCTTTGTATTCATAAAGCAGATGGTATTTCTACTAATTTTGAACAACCGACAGGATCAATGCCTTGTTCAAGCAATTTGGCTGCCGCTTGAACAGCAAAACAGGTGTCACTTGAGTGGATAGTTTTGTACAAGCTGAGAAGAAAGCGAGGCGCTATAATTTTCCAGCCGTCGATTTCTTTATATGGGATTTCAGAACGGACAAAAAAGTCTATTGTGACTTTGACTGAAATTTTTTCATCTACACGTTTTTCATAACGCCTAAAGTCTTCTGGACTTGGCAACTTATCGTATTTTGTCCATACCTTTTCAAAGTTTCTACTTTTTAGAATGCTCACGACTGTAGCCACATTTTCTGGGAATACAAAGATATCTATGTCTTTATGATCATGAGCATGTTTGTATTCAACATGCCCCACCGGAGACATAAAATGCCAAGCCCAACCGCCTGAGAGTATAATAAATGGTTTTATGATTTCTAGTTCTTCAAGACAAGTTTCGATTCTTGATTGTGGCCATGCCATATCTGGTTTTGTTATGTGGAGTGCTCATTATTTTTCCTTTTTTTTCGACGCGGAGCGTCGAGGCCAATGCCATTAAGTATCGCAAAAAAACCATACATGTAGGGTGGATTAAGCGGAGCGTATCCACCTGATTAATATATAAGTTTTGGTGGATACGCTATCGCTTAATCCACCCTACATAGTCTTAACTTAATGGCATTGAGCGTCGATACAAGTCCATTTACGATATTTTGTAGAGTGCGTCCTACGCACCGCATTGAGCGTCAGGGTGCGTAGGACGCACCCTACAAATATACTTTTATTTCAATTGCTTATATACTCATATCTAAAGGAGTGCGCTTCGCTAAGGGAACGAGAAAATTTTGACTTGACATCTATGACAAATATGCTTATTTTATATCAAATAATAATTATTACAGAGGTGTATTATGAGTTATCCATTAAGATACCCATTCTCATGGTTTTTAGCCAGAATAGGGATAACAATCACAATAAATATTAATTTTATTTATGATGATGAGGAAAATGTTTTTGTCGCAACAAGTAGAGATATTCAAGGACTAGTATTAGAAGCTGAAAATTTCAATACCTTAAAAAAAGAAATTGAAGAAGCTATCCATAATTTGTTGATTTTAGGCTATCATAAATCATTACCTAAAGTCTCAACAGATGTTATTTTTAAAGATCATATTGTTCTAAAAATAGCCCTAACTAATCCTTGTTCGCCAAAAAAAAAGCCCTCACCAAATACTGGCAGAGGGCTTTAATACTACAAAAAGTCCAAATCCTTATTTATTCTTTCTTCTCTATGGCTTCATGCTTACCGTATCTTTTTATGAAATCATCAGTAACTTTCTGACGAACTGCAGCTTCTTTAGCATCCATTTTGCCGATATACCACTTATGATCATCCGTGTTTAGCACTTCCTCAATTTTTTTCTCAAGATCATGAGCCGCTTTGCTTTTGACAGGATCACTGGATTCAAGATTAGCCTCAACCAATTCTTCCAATTCAGGAATGAATTCGCTATAAAAATGCTTGCCAACCTCATAAGTACCATGCCAATGGGTATAATCTGGCCCCATCATGGCTGCACCATGGCGAGCACGGCGACCTTCATGATGCCATATCTCAAACCAAGTAAACTCAATTTTGTTGGAAAACTTAACTGGTTTTAGCAGCGGCTTGGCAACCTTCATCAATGCCAGCCCCGGTTTGCCAAACTTATTGTTGTATAGTTTAATCAGTTCATCATACTGAACATAGAAGTTATCAACGAATTCAGAACTGTGGCAGTTAGAACACACGTCTTTCATATTATCACGGCGTTCATCCCATTTGATGTCGGCACCTGGCAAACCCATTTTCTCATCGGTCAGTTCGGGGCGAATTGAGATCGCAGGACGATTAGTCCAAGAAATACGCAAGCCTACGTCATGGCTGACTTCTTGATTTTTGGTGGCACTCATGTGACAGGTGGCACAGGTAGGCGCGGCACTATAATCTTTACCGACAACCCAAGGGTGAGCATCCAAGTTCATCTTATCAGTGTTTGCCCTGAAGGCAATGCCGTGCTTGGATTCTATATAAATTTCATATTGCGGATGATCCGGACCCATGTGGCATTTTCCGCAGTTTTCAGGATTACGTGCCACTGCGACAGAGAATTCATGACGCGAGTGACAGGCTGTACAGCTACCTCTCGAACCGTCAGGATTAAGACGTCCAATCCCTGTATTCGGCCAAGTGGCGGGATCCAATCTGCCCTCATCCAAGACTTTGACTTCTGTACCGTGACATTGCCAACAGCCATTGACGACCGCCGCAGAAACGCCTTCAGGATGGGCTTCAGTTATCATGCCCCTGTTACCTTCAACCACTTCAGCCAGCAAGTTGTCCATGGAGCCCAAAATACGCGCCGCTTGGGAATGGTGAGAATTGGTAAATTCAGTCACTTCTTTTTCGTGACAGTTAGCACAGTCTTTAGGTGAAACAATGATGGAAATGTGCTTGTTGCCGACTTTTTTCTGTTCATGCAAGAAAGCATCTACATCACCAGGTTCGGCTTTATGACATTCATAACAACCTACGTTTTTACCAAAGTGGGCACTATTCTCCCATTGCTTCACAATACCCGGGGATCTCTTTTTATGACACTTTACACAGATTTTGGTCTCTTCCGAGATTTCATCAGGCGCTGATTCCACAGCTGCCATACTGGCAGTTTGTAGCAATAGCATGGCGGCACCTGCTAGAAATGCCCATAATTTCCGACTCATAATCTTTTTTCTCCTTAAAATAAATAAAAATAACCTCCAAGATAAATCTTGGACTCCTATATTAAATAAAATGAAATAAAATTATTTTGTTGACCACTAGACTAGGATAATCGCACTCCGACTTTCAACATTGGATTATTGAGTCATTTTTATTAAATATATATCAAAAATAATAACTTACATAATCATTGTCGTGACAATATAGAGTGGCAATTATCAAGCGACAAAGAGTCTAACAAAAGATGAAAAATAAAACAATGGTAGCTCAATTTTTGGGAGAAAATATCTCGCCTCACTTCTCTTGTTTTTCATAATTGTTCTGTTTTATGAATTCAACGATATTATATTCACAATATTTAACATAAAACTTCAATATATACAAAAAAATAAAAAACTAAAAATTGTAAAAAACTAAACGAAAGTCGATTTGATGTTAAGCTTATAGTATATTAGGAATAACTTAATTAAGCTCACACGAGGAAAAAATTACATTTAAAAAATAATGGCATTTCGTGCTTTAAGCCTTAAAATGCGTGCGAAAAATTTAAATAAACAACTGCGAGCAAGGTCTTTGCAAGCTCATCGCTCTCTCTAAAAATAAAAAAAATCAATTGTCCTTGTGTTTTGTACAGGATAAAAAATAGAATTTTATTATATATAATTAAAATAAGCTAATATCGGGTGGACAAAGTGTTGCCATTAAATTAAGGGCAAACCCGATAGGGTAGCCCCTACATGGACCGTGATTTCTCGTAGGGGCGGGTGTAGGGGCAATCCCTAGTGGTTGCCCGCCCCTACGCCAATGGCATTGAGGTGTTGCCCACCCTCATCGGTCTAAAGACGCATAGGCATAACGATAAATTTACTATCTTCGTTATCCTCTTCAGTAATTAAGCATGAACTGTTAGAATCGCCAAAAGCAAGTTGCACCGATTTTGTGGAAATCACATTGACGGCATCGAGAAGATAAATGCCATTAAAACCGATCTCCAGTTCATCACCATCGTATTCAATCTCTACGACATCGGTAGCCTCTTCCTGATAGGAATTTTTGCCACTCAGCGTCAAAAGATTCTGTGTCAACATCAGCCTAACACCTTTATACTTTTCATTTGATAGTATTGAGGCGCGGGAAAGTCCCTCTTTCATTTGCTCGGTGTTGGCAACAACTATTTTGTCAGGATTTACCGGTAGCACTGTGTTCCAATCCGGAAAATTGCCATCAATGAGTTTTGAACTCATTGACAATGACTCATTGAACTCAAATCGGATATGATTGTCATCAACTGACACTTTGACATCAGAATCGCTGTCTGTGAGTAGCTTTGACAGCTCTAGTACCGCCTTGCGTGGGATAATCACTTTAGCGGTTTGTGTACTTTCAAAGTCATGTTGTGTCACAGCCATTCTATGACCATCTGTACCAACTAAAGAGATTTTACCATCACCAATTTCTAGCAATAAACCTGTCAAATAATATCGCACATCGTTAGTGGCTATGCAAAACGATGTTTTAGAAAGCGAATTTTTCAGACGCTTTTGAGAGATATTAAATTCTGCCGGCTCAGAAAGTTGAGGACTGCTTGGAAAATCTTCGGCTGGCAAAGTCTGTAATTTGAATTTACTGTTGCCCGCTTTAAGAGTCGCTTGATTTTCCTCCGTGTTGACTTGAATGACAGCCGCATCGGGTAGCGATTTACAAATATCAAAAAATTTGCGTGCGGGTAAAGTCGTCTCACCATCATTATCCGTTCCCAAGGTGGAATCCAAAGGCAAACGACAGGCCATTTCGACTTCAGCATCAGTGGCGGTTAGATGTAGCTTGTTGTCTTTGACACTGACCAAGGTATTAGCAAGAATCGGCAAGGTTTGCCGTTGTTCAACAACCCCTGTGATCATTTTTAAGGGGCTTAATAAATCTTTTCTGGAGATTTCAAAGTACATAAATACAATATCCTGATGATAGTCGTTATTTCAAAGTGACATTATATGCGAGTGAGATGATATAATAAATACTATTAAAAATAATTTGATCGTTTTTTGTTGTTTCGGGAATGGAGCGTAGCGGATTTCCCGAAAAACAACAGTTTATTTGTTGTTTCGGGAATGGAGCGTAGCGGATTTCCCGAAAAACATTTAAATGGCTTGACAAGTCGCATTACGGCGCAATATTGTTTTTTTTCCAAGATAAATCTTGGACTCCTACTCAAATGTAAAATGGATTACTATGAAAAGAACTTTCCAACCAAGTAAGATTGTACGCAAACGCCGTCACGGTTTTCGTGCCCGTATGAAAACCAAAAGCGGACGAGCAATCCTCAACGCACGACGTGCCAAAGGACGTCAAAGTCTCAGTGCATAAATAAAATAAAAAATGAACGGCCCCTACCCATTCACGCGCCAACAACGTTTGTTGATGGCTCAAGACTACACATACGTTTTTGAGCAGGCTATTAAATCGACTGGTCCTTATCTGACGATCTTAGCAAGACTCAATGGGCGGGATTTCGCTCGCTTAGGCTTGGCGATCTCCAAAAAACGGCTTAAGCGATCCGTGGATAGAAATCGCCTCAAACGCTTAACTCGTGAGAGTTTTCGGCATCATCATTCGCTTTTAGCTGGTTTGGACTGCGTGGTATTGGCAAAAAATGGGGTCGCTCAAGTCAATAATCATACCTTACTACTCTCATTAGCAAGGCATTGGCAACAACTATCACGTCGATGCAAAAAATCCTAATTATAATAATACGCGGCTATCAGTTGCTCATCAGTCCTTGGCTAGGCTCGCATTGTCGATTTTACCCAACTTGCTCTGAATATGCACTGATTGCCATTAAAACACACGGGGCTTTTCGAGGTCTCGTTTTAAGTATCAAACGAATATTTCGTTGTCACCCTTGGCATCCCGGCGGGCTTGATCCTGTCCCTGAACGAAAAAATAAATAGATAGATAAACATGGATAATTTGAGACTCATTCTGATCGTAGGCTTAACCTTCATTTTGTTGATGATGTATCAAGCTTGGCAAAAAGACTATGGACCCAAACTGCCTAGCGTGGCAGGTACACCTACAACAGAAACAACAATAGAAACGCCATCCACACCGTCTGATGCTGAATTACCCAAAACTCAAAACAATTTGCCAAGTACGCCTACTCTCTTGCCTGTGGCAGAACCTGTCAAATTATTAGCGAGCGATTTGCGTATCCAAGTTGAAACGGACGTGTTCAGGCTTGAAATTGATACCACTGGCGGCGATGTGCGACAGGTTGATTTGCTTAACTATCCCGTTGAAGTGGACAAACCGGATGAGCCTTTCCGTTTGATGGGTGATGAATTGCCCAATTTATTCATAGCACAATCGGGTTTACTGCCCGAAGGGGTTGGACCAACACATCAAACTGTGTATCAAAGCGACCAACAAAATTATAGTCTCACTTATGATGCTGATACTTTAGAGGTCAAACTCTATTGGCAAAATGATAAAGGCATTAAGGTGAGCAAAATTTACACGTTTAAACGTGGCAGCTATGCCTTTGAAGTAAAACATGTTATTGAAAATAACAGTGCAGAACCCTGGCAAGGCAGATTATACGGACAATTTCAACGCACCGAGTCTGATGTAGGACAAAGTGCTTTTACTTATACCTATATGGGCGGCGCGATTTCCAGTCCTGAGCAGCGTTATGAAAAAATATCCTTTGGTGATATACAGGACGGTGATTTCAATAAGGAAGGTCGTCCGGCTTGGGCTAATGGATGGGCTGCCATGCTTCAACATTATTTTGTCGGTGCATGGATACCAGAGCGTGAACAAACCTACAATTACTACACTAACAAGTTGCCGACGGGTAATCGTTATGTCTTAGGCTTGTATGGACCAATGCAAAGCGTTGCGCCTCAGGCGCAACATACATTTAAAATGGCATTCTATGCCGGTCCTAAAGTCCAAAAGAAATTAGCTGAACTCTCTCCAGGACTTGATTTAACCGTGGACTACGGCTGGCTATGGTTTATTGCCCAACCATTATTTTGGGGATTAGAACTCATTTATAAATGGGTTGGCAACTGGGGCTGGGCGATTATCATTATAACACTGCTTATCAAGCTGGTATTTTTCCAATTATCGGCCACCAGTTACAAATCCATGGCCAATATGCGCCGCCTGCAACCACGTTTAGTGGCACTCAAGGAGCGTTATGGCGATGACAAGTCTCGCTTAAATCAGGCGATGATGGATATGTATAAAAAGGAAAAAATCAATCCATTGGGCGGCTGTTTACCGATTGTGGTTCAAATACCCGTATTTATTGCACTATATTGGGTACTCTTGGAAAGCGTCGAATTACGCCAAGCGTCGTTTATTTTTTGGCTAAATGACTTATCGACAGCGGATCCTTACTTTGTGCTACCGCTTCTCATGGGCGCAACAATGATGGTGCAACATCACCTCAATCCTGCACCGATTGATCCGATACAACAAAAAATGATGATGGTATTGCCCATTGTGTTTACAGTGTTTTTTGCCTTTTTCCCATCCGGTTTGGTCTTGTATTGGGTAGTTAATAATACCTTGTCGATTGGACAACAGTGGGTGATTACTAAGAAAATTGCGGGGAATGTTTAAGCTTTAGGAGTCGCCCAGATTTTCTCGTTCCCACGCGAGGCAAAGGAATGCCTGCTTGGACGCGAGGCAAACTGCAATTATTTATAGGTTTTGCAACTATGATGTTTAACGCTGAGACAGCAAGGAAAAGACTAAAGCAGGAAAATTGATATAAAGGAATAAGGATGAATGATAATATGACTTGGCCCTCACACTTTCCACCTAAATGTCCGCCAGAAAAGGCGGCTAATCTTGATGGGCAAATTTACCGACTGATTTCAGGAAATTTTCCTAAAAAAAAGGATTTTCAATCGTACTGTCTCCAGTATCCTAATAGAAACTGGGGAGGTAAAACGTGTCAAGCCTGTGGTTTATCAGTCCATACCTCTCTGGAAGATTGTCTGGAGAATTACAATCGCTTGAAGCGTCGTATCCCAAGTTTGCGGAAAAAGATCGCGGTAGCAAGGGGAAATAATGCTATGGGAAAAATACTCAATACACCTTCAAAAGAAGACTCTAGCCATCATACATGGTGGCTCCCAGTGGAGTTAGAAAAACCTTGGGAATTATTTGAGGTAGTCACATTTTAGAGGAAAATCATCATGTCTTACTTGCCGCAGTTAACCATATTGGGACGATTAAAAACCCTTGAGGTGTACGAATATTATGATATACCGAGATTATTCTCTTGTCGAAACGGCTCTGGTCAACATTACCTCGCCTTATCTATAGATGAGGAGGACTTTTCACAGACTTGGCTATATGTTGCTTTGTCTCAAGAGCGGTTCCAAAAATTACGCCTTGGTCAATTAGAACTGCGTGATGCCTATCTGGATGCTGAAGATCAAATGGTATTTAAAGTTATCACTTATCAAGAGAGCCACGACATGCTTGAGCGGGTTGATTGTACGGATATTCCAGAAGATTGGTTACCACTTGCTGGTGAAGTCTTATCATCATCTATTGATACGGATATCACAAGGAATGATGCCGAGGTTTATTTAAAGACTCAATTGGCTTAATATTGTTACCACCATATCGTCTTAAAACCCGCAACCCCACGCTACTATAATGATCAAACGCTGTCCCCATGCTACGATAAGCGGAACGTACTTCTGTCGGACCATTGGACCAATCACCGCCACGCAAGGACATACGGGTAGTTTCTGCACGTCTCTTGCTGATACCTCGTTTTTCTTTGCCCTTATATTTATTCTCATATTCTGAGTAAGTCCATTCCGAAACATTGCCGACCGTATCATATAAACCGAAAGCATTCGGCGCGAAAGAGCCAACGGGTGCCGTGTATTTAAAATGGTCACCACAGCCACGATAACAATTCGCTTTATTAGTACCAATATCATTGCCCCACCAATATTTTGTATCCGTTCCTGCTCGCGCCGCATATTCCCACTCAGCTTCCGTGGGCAAGCGATATTGTTGACCGGTTTGCACACTTAACCATTCAGTATAAGCCCTCGCCTCTTCCCAAGAGACATTAATGACTGGACGATTGCCACGCCCCCAGCCAGAATCTGAAGGCTTTCTTCTACCCGTCGCCTTAACAAATTTATCAAATTCTGCAAACGTCACCTCATAAGCTCCCATCGCAAAACCCTTAACAGTGACAATTTGCACCGGATTCTCATCAGGCTCTCCTTGAATATCACCCATTTTAAAAGAGCCACCGGGTATCCAAACCATTTCTGGTCCCAGACTGCCATCTTGTAAAGGGTCTCGAAAACCATTGGGAGAGGCGTGAGCGGGGATGAGTGCGATAAGGCAAAAAATGAGGAAGATAGTTTGAAGCATTCTAGTGTTCTCCTGAAAAATAAACAGAGTTTATCATGTTTGAATTAGAAATATCCGATATTTTTGAAGCCGTGAAGTTATCACAAGAGTGGGCAACACACACTATTAGCTTGGTTGATCCTGGTATTGAGGATTGCGATGGCATTGTCCAAAATAAATTTTGGACTCCTGAGTTTGGAGTCCAAGATTTATCTTGGACGTCTCGATGAGCGCGAGGCAAAGGAACGATAAAAAATAACATTAACTTGAGGAACAAATCATTAAAATGAGCATTCAAGCACAATCAAGCATTCAACTCGACAATGAACGAACCCGTGTGACAGAATGGCGGTTTCCGCCTGCTGCTGAAACAGCTTATCACCAACACGAGTATGATTTCCTTGTCGTACCGCTGACATCGGGTAAACTGAAGATTGTTGGACCCGATGGGAGTCAAAGGATTAAAGAAATCAGCACTGGAAAATCTTATTCACGCCAAGCGGGGACCGAACATAATGTTATCAACATGAGCGATTATGAGTTAGTTTTGTTAGAAATCGAATTGTTGAAATAAATCATTCCATCACCTCTTCCACAAACGCTTGCATTTTTTTGTAATGCGAGCCTTGCCAATAAATTTTTCCACAGTCATCACAGCGAGAAAATCTCTCATAATATTGTAACGTATCTGCTTGGACTTGTTCCCGGATATCCGCCTTATCCACACTGTGGACTGAACCGTTACAATTGATACAACGCCTAAAAGGGGATATTAATCTAAATAAATCAAAGCGACGCAGGATTTCGCGCAATTGACGTTTAGGATTAGTTTCCCGCAAAAAATAGCCATACGTTACCAAGCTGCGTTTTAATAGCCCCATATCTCGTGTTAATAAAATACGTTTTTCGCTACTCGAAATTTGTGCCAATTCGGCATCTTCATAGTCGTTTCTATACCAAGTATCAAAACCAAACAATCGTAGATAATTTGCCAATTTACCCAAATGGACATCAAGTATAAAACAAATTTCACGCAGCGGTTGAGGGCGAACCCGCAACAAAGGAGTAATATCAATCGCCTCAAAAACGGGATAAACACTGATGCGTGAGCCATCCTGTAATAAATAGGCAAAATCTACTGATTCTCCATTGACTAAAATCAAATCAATTTCAGTATGTGGTACGCCTAAGGCTTCAATACTGTCTTTCACCGATGGATTTTTATCGAGCGTATGTACAAAGCCAAAATTTCGCCGCTCTGTGGGAAGAAAATCATTGAGTTCAGCATAAAAACGAAAATAAACTTGATTCATGTCTTTTTCTCCAGACTCTGAATATCATATTATATCAATTCTGAATTAATTCAGACGATTTATATCCGATTTTTTTTGTGCTAAAATTAGATTATTATTGGCTAGGCTCGACAGCTTTAAAACCGTTATCTTCGATTTTGAACTTTGAAATAGTGACTGATCGTTGGAGTCCAAAGCTTTAGCTTTGGACAATTTTGTGTTATTTTTTGGCAGGGCTCATAGCCGTCAAATAAGAAAGCTGGTGGAAAATTATTATCTCGTTCCCTTAGCGAAGCCGTTCCCACGCGAGGCAAAGGAATGCCTGCATGGACGCTCCGCGTCCTGCAAAATTTATCTTGGACGACTATTCCCCCATACTCTCCAACAAATCCATTTGATGTTCACGTCTCAGCGGCTCAATAAGCAAGCGTAGGGTCAATGCCATTAAGTTAAGCCAAATCCCATACAATGTCGGAGGGTGGATATCGCTGCGCGTATCCACATGATTAATCTATAAATTCATGTGGATACGCTACCGCTTAATCCACCCTACATGAGCTTAACTTAATGGCATTGAAGCGTAGGGTGCGTCCCACGCACCGATGTCCGTTCCGCCGTGCGTGTCGTTTATTTGTGCGGAGTACGCCTGTACTTATCTTTTAATGACTATCCTTTTTTCGCTTAAGCAAATAGGCTTCTATTTCAGAAAGTGAATACTGCTTAAACACTTCATCCGGTGCCAGCCCCTTTAATCTCAGCTCTGTTGGCAACGATTCAATGAAGGGCATGGTTCTTTTAAATCAATGCCATTAAGCTAAGGAAATTCCATACATGTAGGGTGGATTAAGCGATAGCGTATCCACCTGATTAATATATAAATCTCGGTGGATACTTAATGGCATTGCTCTTTTAAATATAGTTGATACAGTTGGTTAAGCAATGATTTTTGATTCGGGTAGTAAGTTTTGCTGGCTGGGACTAATGATTTTTCGATAGCTGACGTAATGTCCGACGACTTCTGCAATTGCCCATTGATTTAGGGTTTTTTTCAGTGATTTATATGTCAGTATGTTATAATCCGCCAGAAATTCAAACCCATCGGGTATTTGTTCAAGTTCTGCTCCGTCTGATTTAGAGATAATTAGCACATCTACATATTGTGACTTAATTGACAGGTTTTGTTCCGTTTTAACTTGAATTGTTGGTATCAAAAAAAATCCTATTTTTTAAAAATGGCGAGTATTATTACGGTGAACCAATAAAATGCGAAACGAAGTAACGCTAGTACAGGAGGGCGGAAATTTCGATACCATGACAGGGCTTGCGCGTGGGATTGCCCCTACAATAACAATTGATATTGTAGGGGCAATCCTTTATGGTTGCCCTGTTTGAAAGGTTTATGACGGTGCTCAGTATATAATCACTTTATCTATTGGTTATACGTCCAAGATAAATCTTGGACTCCTTTTATAGTTTTGGAGTTAAACATGAAATTTGTTGACGAAGCCACCATTTCCGTCGTCGCTGGCAAAGGCGGAGATGGTTGTTTAAGCTTTCGGCGTGAAAAATTTATCCAATACGGCGGACCCAACGGCGGCGATGGCGGGGATGGTGGCAGCATATATTTGCGGGCTGACGCTGATTTAAATACCTTAATTGATTTTCGATTTAAGCACCAGTTTCGTGCCAAACACGGTGAACATGGCAAAGGCGCTGAATGCACTGGCAAAAAAGGTCAAGAATTATATATTAAAGTGCCAGCGGGTACACTGGTTTTTGATGAAGATACAGAAGAATGCTTGGGTGATTTACTCAAGCCGGGACAAACCTTATTAATCGCAAAAGGTGGAGAACATGGCTTAGGCAACGTCCGTTTTAAAAGCAGCACTAACCGCGCACCGCGCCGCATCACCACAGGTACGCCCGGAGAAGAACGTAAGCTGCGCTTAGAACTACAAATTCTAGCCGATGTCGGCTTATTGGGATTACCCAATGCCGGCAAATCTAGTTTTATTCGAGCCGTCTCCGCAGCACGCCCTAAAGTGGCGGATTATCCATTTACCACTTTACGTCCCCATTTAGGCGTTGTCTCTATTGAAATAGATCGCAGTTTTGTCATTGCCGATATACCCGGATTGATTGAAGGCGCGGCGGAGGGAGTTGGCTTGGGCGTGCATTTTTTAAAGCATTTATCACGTACCCGTTTATTATTACATATCGTCGATGTTGCCCCCTTAGACAGTGAACCTGTAAAAGATATCCTCTCTATTATTCAAGAAGTTGAAAACTATAGCGCGGAATTAGCGACGCGAGAGCGTTGGCTAGTGTTAAATAAAGTGGACTTATTGCCGCCCGATGAAGAAGTGCAACAAGCCATTATTGAAGAATTGGACTGGCAGGGGCGGGTGTTTCAAATATCAGCCTTATCAGGGCAAGGATGTCGAGAACTGTGTTATAGCATTATGCAGTATCTGGAAGCTTAAAGGAGTCCAAGATTTATCTTGGAAGTCGTTAAATCCTGTTCAAAAACTTATCGGTATCAAAAAAATCCTATTTTTTAATTTAAAAAAATAGGATTTTTAAGCTGGAGTCCAAAGCTTTAGCTTTGGACTATTTTGTGTTATTATTTTTGGCGGGGCTCATAGCCGTCAAATAAGATGACTACGATCACAGCCTCTCAATTCAGAAATCATCTATTTGTAATATCTTGATCAAGTTGAGAAGGGAGAAACCATTGTTATTGAACGTTATAAACAAGAAGTTGCTAGATTGATTCCTAGTCAACAAACCGATTGGCGTAACCAAATGCGCTTCAAGCCTAAACTTTTGGTGTCTCCAGAGCAATTGATTGCACCTATTGAAGATATTTGGGAGGCTTACACTTGAAAGAAAATTACTAAGTGTTGGCTCAATGAGCGCAGTACGAGAGCCAACGTTTTTAGGAGTCCAAGATTTATCTTGGACGATTTTAAAACAACACCACAAGTACTGAAATCATGAGTATTAAATTATTTTTTCTGGCGATCATTTTCGTGATAACAGGAGGTAGCCTGTTCACGGAGATGTTCAAAAAACATAAAATTTTAGGCTTTTTGGCGGGGCTCATAGCCGTCGTATCAGCTTACTATTTAATAGAAGATGTCTATGATGATATTGTCGATACAGTCGCTGAAAGGCTCAGTCAAACGTCAGCCAGTACGGGTGAACCACCAGCCAAAGTGAGCGATGATACTCCTTTTTGGCTAGTTCGTTCTAGTGATGAGGATGAAAACTCGACAACAGGCACGCAAGATATAGTGACCAACTCCATCGGGATGAAATTTAAGCTGATAAAGGCAGGCAAGTTTAAGATGGGGAGTGAAAAGGGGTATGATAGTGAAAAACCCGTCCATTGGGTAGAGATAACCAAAGATTTTTATATGGGGGTTTATGAGGTGACAGTTGGGCAGTATAAGAAATATGTGGATGAAAAGGGCGGGTATTTTAAGTCCAGTTATAACCAGCAAGGAGATAATGCAGCAGTAACAGGGGTGTCATGGAAAGATGCACAGGGGTTTATCTCGTGGTTGAATAATAAAGAGGGGGGCTCGCATTATAGCTTGCCTACAGAGGCTCAATGGGAGTATAGCGCGAGAGCTGGCACGACGACTGAGTATTCCTTTGGAGATGATAGCTCTTTATTAGGGGATTATGCTTGGTATGGGGATGATTGGACGAAAGGATATGCACATATCGTCGGACAGAAAAAGCCAAACCCATGGGGACTGTATGATATGCATGGGAATGTATGGGAGTGGGTTGCGGATATATATAGTAGTTATAGTAGCAGCCTCTCTAGTGATCCAACTGGCCCCTCTACGGGCTCGTACCGTGTGAATCGCGGCGGCTGGGGCAGCACCGCCTCGGACTGCCGGGCGGCGGATCGCCGGGCAGGCGCGACGACGACCTCGGTTTTCGTCTGTTGAGGCAGCCTTAGTATCTTTTGGCTTTTTTACGCTTTTACGCTTGTCGGTTTTGCTTTTGACTTTTGTTTTGACTTTTGTTTTGTTTTACTTTACGATATAAAAAATCTTTCAGGAGGCGGCGGGCCGAGAGAGGGGAGCGAGCGGGGGTATGGGGGCACAAAAACTACACGGATTCTAAAAGAAAACTACACGGATTGCATTTAAGAAAGGATAAGTCAAAACATAAATGAACTACACAATAGCACGTAGGGGGCAATGCCATTAAGTTAAGGTTTTTTGAATATCTCTTAACTTAATGGCATTGACGTAGGGGGGGTGGTGCGTCCTACTCTATATATGAGTACAACGGATTTGGGGTATAAACGGATTAAAACACCGATATATCAAAGTACTGTCTTTTTACTAACATTTAAGCAAATAGGCTTCTATTTCAGAAAGTGAATACTGCTTAAACACTTCATTCGCCGCCAGCCCTTTTAAACGTTCATCCGGCGGAATCCCCTTTAATCTCAGCTCTGTTGGCAACGATTCAATGAAGGGCATGGTGTATTCACGGTGAAAATCTTCAAATGTATAAGGCATATCAACCCCCTCTTTTAAATATAGTTGATACAATTGGTTAAGCAATGATTTAATTTTATAGACACCCTGTTTGACAGTTTTTGTCAAGATAATTAGCACATCTATTTATGGTGATTTAATTGACAGGTTTTGTTCCGTTTTAACTTGAAATTTGGAACCTTTGAAAAAGTCTGTAATTAGATCGTGCCATTTAATGATTTTTTTTTCCATTGACGTACCTATAATTCTCCTTACCTTAAATTAATACCTTATCTCGTTCCTAAAGCTCCGCGCTCATCGAGCCGACATAAGTTTTTTTTGTTGGTATCAAAAAAATCCTATTTTTTTAAAAAATAGGGCACCCTTCAATTTGTTGTTTCGCTCATTGCGCGTAGCGGATTTCCCGCAACGAAGTCAGCGAAGCTAAACCGTTAACCGTTTTGTTGTATCGCTCATTGCGCGTAGCGGATTTCCCGATACGAAGTCAGCGAAGCTAAACAACGAATAACGAATAATATTTTGACTTATCCCTGTTACTGAGTTTCGGGAAATCCGCTCCGCGCAATGAGCGAAACAACGAATAAATTGGCGGTGCTCAGTATAAGTGTTTTGACTTATCCCTTCTTAAATGTAATCCCTGTAGTTAACGGTTTTGACTTATCCTGAATGATCGGTTTATCTACCCAAACTTGAGTCTCGGAGCCATATTAATTGAAAACAAGCGCGTGTGGGCACATCATTATAGCCTTGTATAAAAAATCTACAATAGCCAGTAACTAAGAGGTTTTGACATGTCTGACACATATAAAAAATATATATGTATCATCTGTGGTCTTATTTATGATGAAGAAAAAGGCTTACCTGATGAAGGTATAGCACCCGGTACACGGTGGGAAGATGTCCCAGAAGATTGGCTCTGCCCCGATTGTGGCGTGGGTAAAACGGAGTTTGAATTGGTGGTAGAAGAGAACAAAACGGGAGTATCCAACAACAACACGCCTCCAATTACCATCATTGGTAGCGGCTTAGCTGGTTATACTGTGGCGCGTGAATTACGCAAACTTGATAAAGAGTCTCCTTTGCGAATCATCAGTGCTGATGACGGCGGTTTTTATTCTAAGCCCATGTTATCCAATGCCTTTATTGAAAATAAAACGCCTGAGAGTTTGGTCATAACGCCAGCCACTCAAATGGCGACGCAACTCAATGCGGAAATATTGACTCACACACAAGTCACACAAGTCGATCCTCAGCAACATGCGGTTTATGTCGGCGAAAAACGCTTGGAATATAGTCAATTAGTCTTAGCGCTCGGGGCAAAACCGATACGCTTAACATTCGAGGGAGATGCAGCGGATAAAGTATTGTCAGTCAATAACTTGGATGATTATACCCATTTTCGTGCAGCTTTACAGAATGCCAAACGAATCAGCATTATGGGGGCGGGATTGATAGGTTGTGAATTTGCCAACGATTTGCAGCCTGCCGGTTTTTCGGTCACCTTGATTGATCCGCTAAAATACCCGTTAGGGCAGATGGCACCAGAGAAAGTCGGACGAACCTTGCAACAGGCATTGCAAGATTTAGGTGTCAGCTTATATTTTGAAAAAGCCGTCAAGCGCATAGACTCGACAGATAGCGGCTATCGCTTAACCCTCACAGATGACAGCGTGTTAGAAACAGACGTGGTACTATCGGCTATTGGTTTACGTCCACACACCGAATTAGCAGCCGCCGCTGGATTATCGGTAGAACGGGGCATTGTGGTGGATCGCTATTTAAAAACCAGTGCTGAAGATATCTACGCCGTTGGTGACTGCATCCAAATCGAAGGCTTAGTACTACCTTATGTGATGCCGCTGATGAATGCCGCCCGTGCTGTGGCGAAAAGCTTGACTGGGCAACTGACAACTGTGAATTATCCCGCTATGCCAGTCGCGGTAAAAACACCAGCCTGTCATCTCGTCGTCTCTCCACCGCCAGCCGGGCTTGCGGGAGAGTGGGAAATTGAAGCAGAGGGACAAGATGTTCGTGCGTTATTTTATACACCGGCACACGAATTAGGCGGATTTGTGTTGATGGGCGCAAAAGTGGCCGATAAAATGGCCTTGGCAAAACAATTGCCGCCTCTGTTAGCATAATTGAATAATTATAGAAATCCTATTTTTTGAAACGAAGTAAAAAATAGGATTTCTTTGAAAGTTGAAAATAGCTAAAAGGTTTAGTAATTAATATTGACAATAAAAAAAGTGTGCTTATTTATAATATACCCCCGTTATCTAACAAAACAATCACCAGCAAGAGGACCTCTAATGGAACAATTATCAGCAAAAACCATAGAAATCGTGAAAAGCACCGCCCCGGCTGTCAAAGCCAATTCTGAGAAGATCACCTCCAGAATGTATGAGCGGATGTTCAGCAAATATCCTTATGCAAAGCCACTGTTTAAGAATGCCCCGAAAAACCAGCCCCAAGTCTTAGCCAGATCAATTGTCGCTTATGCCGAAAATATTGAGAATTTGGGGGCATTGGATGCTGCCCTTGAAAGGATTGCGGCTCGTCATGTTGAAATCAGTATCTTGCCGGAGCACTATTCATGGGTGGGAGAATCCTTGTTAGGGGCGATCAAAGATGTCCTGGGTGATGCCGTCACCGATGAAATCAACGCGGCTTGGACGGAGGCTTATTGGTACTTGGCGAATGTACTCATTGAGAAAGAAAAGAAGTTATATCAATCTCTTCTCACTGAAGACAAGAAAAAGATTATTAAGGACACCGCTCCGATTTTGAAAGAAAAGGGTGAAGCCATCACAACTCGTATGTACGAGATCATGTTCAATAACTATCCTGACGTGAAAAAACTCTTTGCCAACCAGCCCAAAAACCAGAACCAAGTCTTGGCTAGAGCCATCATTGGTTATGCCGAGAATATTGATAAATTGTCGGCGTTGAGTGGTGCCATTGAGAAGATTGCGGTTCGTCATGTCAAGACCAATATTAAGCCAATACACTATCCTTGGGTGATTGACTCCTTGTTACAAGCGATGTCCGATGTCCTTGGTGATGGTGCTACCGATGCCGTCAAAAAAGCTTGGTTTGCGGCGTATTGGTTTTTAGCTAATATTCTCATGAAGCGGGAACAGGAATTGTACCAAGAAGTAGCCTAAATGTAGGGTGCGTCCTACGCACCGTCATATTAATCAGGTGGATACGCGGATCGTATCCACCCTACATGTATGGTTTTTAGCTTAGGAACGCGCATAAATAGGGCAACCACTAGGGAATTGCCCCTACAAAAAATCACGGTTAATGTCGGGGCAATCCTTTATGGTTGCCCTAGTGCAGGAGGGCGGAAGTATCCTTCCGAGGCAAAAGTTTTCGCTACCGCGAAAACTTTTGCCTCGGAACCATTATAAAAGCAAAGAAATCCGATTTTTTAAAAAAATCGGATTTCTCAATGGCCTGAAGATTTCCGCCCTCCTGTGCCGTCCGAATAATTGAGCCTAAACCACTTCCAAATCAAATGCCGCCGCCATTAACGCACGAGTATATGCCTCTTGTGGCCGTTCAAAAACCTGCTCAGCCGGCCCCTGTTCCACCACCCGCCCGTCACGCATCACTAGCAATTCGTCGCTTAACGCACGTACTACTGTCAAATCATGGCTAATAAATAAATAGGCTAATCCATGACGTCGCTGAAATTCGCGTAATAATTCCACGATCTGCGCTTGTACTGAGCGATCCAATGCCGAAGTCGGTTCGTCCAGCACCAAAATACTCGGTTCCAGCACCATCGCGCGGGCAATCGCAATGCGTTGACGTTGGCCGCCCGATAGTTCGTGAGGATAACGATGGCGCGTGTCCGGCTCTAACTTCACTTCTTCTAGTGCCTGAATAATTCGCTTTTCGCGTTCTCCCGCTCCCATGCCGTGGATTTTTAGCCCTTCTTCGATGATTTGGTTCACCGACATGCGCGGGCTGAGGCTACTAAAAGGGTCCTGGAATACAATCTGCATATTTCGTCGCAGGGGTAGCATGGCGCGACTGCCCAGGTGATGGATTTCGCGGTTTTTAAAACGAATCGTGCCCGTGCTACTCACTAAACGCAGCAGTGCCAGTCCCAAAGTCGTCTTACCTGAGCCGCTTTCGCCAACAATGCCGATAGTGTGTCCGGCTCGTAGGCGCAGAGATATGCCGTCCACCGCTTTGATATGATCGACTGTACGTTGGAGTACGCCAGCCTTGATGGGAAACCAGACGCGCACATTGTCTGCGCTCAATACTTCAGGCGCGTCGGCAGCAGCGCGAACATATTGGCCGCCAGGTTTGGCATTTAACAAATGTTGCGAATATGGATGTTGGGGATTGGTAAATAAGTGCTCAGTCAAGGCCGTTTCCACCACTTTGCCGTCGTGCATCACACACACCCTGTCCGCTACTTTGCGTACAATGCTTAAATCGTGAGTGATCAGCAGCAGTGCCATCTGCGAGCGTTTTTGCAAATCCTGCAAGAGTTTCAAAATTTGCGCTTGAATGGTCACATCCAGCGCCGTCGTCGGTTCATCGGCGATCAGCAAAACGGGCTCATTTGCCAGTGCCATCGCAATCATCACCCGTTGGCGTTCTCCGCCTGAGAGTTGATGAGGAAAAGCATTCAAGCGTTCTTCCGCATTTTTCAGTTCCACCAGTGTTAGTAATTCAATAATGCGCTGACGGGCGGCGCGGGCGGATAGTCGCTTGTGCAAATAAAGCACTTCGCCGATTTGTTTGCGGATGGTATGTAGCGGATTCAAGGATGTCATGGGTTCTTGGAAAATCATGCTAATCCTGTCGCCGCGAATACTGTGCAACACTGCCGCTGGTGCGCCTATGAGTTCCTGTTCTTGAAATAGGATACTGCCGGAGGGATGATGCGGTAGCAATTGCAAAATGGATAAAGCCGTCACGGATTTGCCAGAGCCGCTTTCGCCCACCACGGCGAGAATTTCTCCGGCACGGATATTCAGCGATACATCTCGCACTGCCGGTACTCGCCCGAAAGAGACGGACAAATTTCGTATTTGCAATAACTGGCCTTTGGACTCCAGAGGAGTGCTGACAACCGCTTTATCGTCTAATATTTTTTTGTCTTTTTTGTCATTGTCCACAAATATTTTTCGGGGATCGAAGGCATCGCGTGCCGCTTCTCCGAGAAAAACTAATAAGCTCAACATGATAGCCAGCACCATAAAGGCGGTGATGCCCAGCCACGGCGCCGCCATGTTATTTTTGCCTTGCGCCAATAATTCGCCCAAAGAGGGAGAGCCAGGCGGTAGTCCAAACCCTAAAAAGTCCAAAGCGGTTAGGGTGATGATGGAGCCACTCAGAATAAACGGTAAAAAAGTAAAAGTGGCGACCATCGCATTGGGCAAGGTGTGGCGGAATATAATGGTGAAATGGCCCGCCCCCAGTGCGCGAGCGGCGCGGATGTAATCGAAATTTCGCGCACGTAGAAATTCGGCACGCACCACGCCCACCAGCGCCGTCCAACTGAATAGCAGCATTAAGCCCAATAACCACCAAAAGTTCGGCTCTACGACGCTGGCGAGAATAATCAATAAAAATAGCGTCGGCAATCCTGACCATATTTCAATAAAGCGTTGAAAAAATAGGTCGATTAAACCACCAAAGTAACCCTGCACGGCACCGGCAACGACGCCGATAACGGAACTAATCAATGTCAGGATCAAGCCAAATAGCACCGAGATGCGAAAGCCATAAATCAATCGTGCCACCACATCACGGCCTTGATCGTCTGTGCCCAACCAATTTTGCGCTGAGGGAGGGGCTGGCGCGGGCACGGGCAGTTCGTAGTTAATGGTGTCATAGCTATAGGGAATCAGCGGCCACAATATCCATCCGTCTTTTTCTATCAGTTCAATCACGTAGGGATCGCGATAGTCGGCTTCGGTGGGAAATTCTCCGCCAAATTGTGTTTCTGGATAAACGACGAAGGTTGGATAATAGAAATTGTCCTCATAATTAATCAACAGGGGATTGTCATTGGCGATGAATTCGGCAAACAGGGTGATGATGAATAAAATCAGGAAAATCCACAAGGACCACCAACCGCGTCGGTTAGTGCGAAAATTGTGTAAGCGGCGTTTATTTAAGGGATTCACAATTAAACCTCCCGACTTTCAAAGTCGATGCGTGGATCTATCAGCACGTACATCAGATCACCTATCAGGTTTAACAGTAATCCCAGCAACGTGAAAAAGTATAGGGTACCGAATACGACGGGAAAATCGCGGTTTATTGCCGCTTCATAGCCTAACAATCCGAGTCCGTCCAGAGAAAATATGACTTCGATGAGCAGAGAGCCGGTGAACAGGATGCTGATAAAGGCAGTGGGAAACCCTGCGACGACGATCAGCATGGCGTTTCTAAAAACGTGTGAATAAAGCACCCGTCTTTCAGTCAGTCCTTTGGATCGGGCTGTCATGACGTATTGTTTGTTGATTTCGTCTAAAAAAGAATTTTTGGTGAGCATGGTCAATCCGGCAAATCCGCCGATTACCATTGCCAATACGGGCAAAGTGAGGTGCCAAAAGTAGTCTATAATGCGCTCAAGCCAGGGGAGTTGGTCCCAATTATTTGAAACCAGTCCCCGTAGTGGGAACCAATCTACAAAGGTGCCGCCAGCAAATAGTACAATTAATAGGATGGCAAAGAGAAAGCTGGGAACGGCATAGCCGATGACGACTAGGGCACTGCTCCAAACGTCGAAGCGTGTGCCGTCTCGTACTGCTTTGAGGATGCCCAAGGGAATGGAAATCAGGTAAACCAGCAAAGTCGTCCACAAGCCGAGAGAAATAGAGACGGGCATTTTTTCTAGCACGAGGTTGAACACGGTTTCGTCACGGTAAAAGCTGTCGCCGAAATCGAACATGATATAGTTGCCCATCATTTGGAAAAAGCGTTCGTGGGCGGGTTTGTCAAAACCGTAAAGGGCTTCGATTTCTTTGAGCAGATCCTCCGAGAGTCCTTGGGCGCCCCGGTATTGACGAGTGGTTTCGTCACTGGCGGGCATGGTAACTTCTCCCATGTCGCCTCCGCCAATTCTGGAGGTGGCTTCTACGCTGCCGTGGGCTTCCATTTGTGCTATTAGGCGATCTACGGGACCGCCGGGTGCTGCTTGGACGATGATGAAGTTGATCACCATTATCCCGAGTAGGGTGGGAATGATGAGGATTAGTCGGCGGAGAATGTATGCAGTCATAGGGTGTTTTTTGTATTTGATTATATTTAAAAATTAACGTCCTTTGTTTCGGGAATGGAGCGTAGCGGATTTCCCGAAACAACGGTTCAACGTCCTTTGTTTCGGGAATGGAGCGGAGCTCCATTCCCGAAACAACGGTTCAACGTCCTTTGTTTCGGGAATGGAGCGTAGCGGATTTCCCGAAACAACGGTTCTTTTGAAAGTACGGGAGGAAATCCGCTACGCTCCATTCCCGAAACAACGGTTCTCGCTTTTGAGTTTCGGGAAATCCGCTACGCTCCATTCCCGAAACAACGGCTGAACGGATTTCTATCTGGGTTCATTGTGTGTTAAAACTTGGTAATCCCATTGAAATTATTTTTTCCCCCAAAAGCGTTATAATCACCAAATAGTCAACATCATGCATTTCTCACATCGTTTGCTAATTCATCGGCTGTGGAGGAAAAGGGCGAGACTTGGTAACGTCCAAGACTCATCAGAAATGCCACACGGGACATGCCCGCCAATTGCGCGGCCCGTCCAGACGACAAACGGCCTAATTCAAACAGCTTTACGGCGGCTAAAACTTTTATTTCATTGGCAAATGTGGCAGGTGTTTCTTTCAAGCTAATCAAGGCTTCTTCTGGTAATTGAATTTGTACCATTGGCATACTTGTTTTTCCTTTACGAAATAAGGTATATTGCAGGAGTACCTCAAAACCGCAATAACTACATGGATTATATTTAAAAAAGGATAAATCAAAACCCAGCTATGGTTATGTTTTGACTTATCCCTTCTTAAATGTAATCCCTGTAGTTCTTGTATGTTTTGACTTATCCCTGCTAAAAATAAATCCCTGTAGTTATTGTATCCACCAAGTATCGAACCCCAAATCATACTTAGGAGAAATCTTTGGACGAGCGATCTTGTTCCAATAAGCGACCCGATAATGGCGCAAATGCCAATGTGGAATCACATAATAACCAAACAACAATACCCTATCTAGTGCGCGAGTGCGATAAATCAAGCTTTTCCGGTCAGGTGCTGAAATCACCAATTCGATGAGTTCATCGACGACGGGATCGCGGACACCGGCCAAATTTCTGTAGCCGGGGATGTCAGCTATTTTTGAATTCCAATAGTTCCGCTGTTCGTTGCCCGGAGAGAGAGATTGTCCGAATGACCATACCAGCATATCAAAATCGTAATTTTTAACGCGATTCTCATATTGTGTGTTATCTACGGTACGCACTTTGACATCGATGCCCAAGCGTTCCAGATTTTTCTTGAAAGGCAGAACGACACGTTCAAATGTCGGACTAACCAGCAATATTTCAAACGTCATGGGTTTGCCGTTGTTGACCAGTTTGCGGCTTCTATTGACTTTCCAACCAGCCCGCGCCAGTAACCGGAAAGCTTGGCGCAGGTTTCTGCGGTTATTGCCGGAACCGTTCGTGACTGGGGGTTGATAAACTTTGTTGAACACGGCATCAGGAATCCTGCCCCGAAACGGCTCCAAAATAGCGCCTTCTTCAGGGCTCGGCAAACGGCCGGATGATGCGAGTTCAGAGTTAGAAAAAAAACTCTTGGTGCGAGCATAAGCACCGTTAAACAGATTTTTGTTTATCCATTCAAAGTCGAAAGCGTAAGACAAAGCTTCGCGGACTCTGCTATCCTGAAATACCGGTCGGCGAGTGTTATACACAAATCCTTGCATACCAGTAGGGCTTTCGTGGGGAATTTCTGCCTTGATGATCCGACCGTCTCGCACAGCGGGTATGTTGTAAGCGGTGGCCCAGTTTTTGGCAACATTTTCGATGCGAAAATCGTATTCTCCGGCTTTCAATGCCTGTAAAGCGACCGTCGTATCGCGGTAATAATCATAACGAATCACATCAAAATTATGTTGTCCCACATTGACGGGTAAATCAGCCGCCCAGTAGTCCTCGACTCGCCGATAGCTAATATAACGCCCCGGTTCAAGCGATTCGATACGGTAAGGGCCGCTGCCCAGTGGCGATTCTAAAGTGGTTTTATCAAACTCGCGCCCGCTCCAGTAGGCTTTGGAGAATATTTGCATTTGTCCAACAATCAGGGGCAATTCTCGGTTTTCGGTGTCCTCAGAGAAGGTAAACTTGACCCGACGCTCGCCAAGCTGTTCGACTTTTTTCACATCGCGGTAATAAGTGCGATAAAAAGGATGGCCTTTCTCCTTGAGGATGTTCAAAGAAAAAACGACATCTGCTGGCGTAATGGGAGAGCCGTCGTGAAACTGGGCTTCTTTGCGTAAAGTGAAAATAATCCAAGAACGATCTTTCGGCATTTCCATACTTTCTGCAATGAGCCCATATTGCGAAAAGGCTTCATCGTGGGAATTGACGGTTAAAGTATCGAACAGATTGCCGATGCCCAAGGGCGTGAGACCTTTAAGAATAAAAGGATTCAAACTGTCGAAAGTACCGATCCCGGCCATTTTGATTTCGCCCCCTTTGGGTGCATTTGGGTTGACATAATCAAAGTGCTTAAAATCGCTGGGATACTTTACATCACCGTGCATGGCGATTGCGTGCTCGGATGCTGCGCTGTTGACGCTCAATAATGTAACAAGCGCGATAATAAAAATACGATTAAAATACATATAAGGTTTCCTAAAGGTTATCAGTTAAAAAATGTAGGAGTCCGTCCAAAATAAATTTTGGACTCCTGAGTTATATTTTAACTCATTTTTGTGTGGCCCACCAAAAAAACGATGAGCGTAGTCACCTTGAAAGCGCAATTAGAAGATGGACGTATCATTGAATACAACCCTGAAATGATAGGGGAGGGTACAATGAAAAAAGTTTATTTTTCAAAGGATAGAGAGTTCGTTCTTTGTTTTTATAAAGCGGATACTTTCCGTTTATTGCGCCTGCAAAAAATTATCAATGAATTTAATCCAACTCGCAATGATAAAAAAAATGCTGATTATTGGAATCGGCTATTTTGTTGGCCAAGAAATATTATCATCAAACCAAAACTGGGGGTGATGACTCAATGCCATTAAGTTAAGCATAAATACGTTTTTTTTGTAGGGTGGGTAGGGGCAATCCCTTGTGGTTGCCCGCTGCACCCACCAAATCGTTGAAATTTATAACAATGGTGGGTTTCGCTCTCGCTCTACCCACCCTACAAAAAACCTTAACTTAATGGCATTGGGGTGATGACTCCGCTTTATCCAACTAATTACTTTTTTAGCGCGGGGCGGTTCCAGGGTAAAGAAAAAAAAAGCCGTTGGTTTGTCAGCCCAAAATTGCGGCAATATTTGCCAAAAGAGGAGCAAGCTTGTTGGATTAATTATTTTAAGATTTGTATTCTGTTGGCACGCGCCGTCAATCGTTTACATTTAGCGGGATTAGCGCATTCTGATTTATCCGATAATAATGTTTTAATCGATCCCAGCGCTGGAGAAATGATTATTATTGATATTGATTCACTCGTTGTGCCGCAAATATTTCCGCCCGATGTGGATGGTACGCCGGGTTATATAGCACCCCAAGTGCTTGCCACGGCTCCCTTAGCAGCGGAGCATCCTAAAAAACAATTGGCGAGTATTCGCACCGATCAACATGCGTTGGCGGTGCTGATTTATGAATATTTGCTCAATCGTCATCCCTTGCGAGGACCAAAAATTCATTCGACTCATTCAGCGGAAGAAGATGAACAATTGAGTATGGGGGCTTTATTTATTGAGCATCCCCAGGATATTTCAAATCATCCCAAAGAGGGACTCAAAGTGCCCGTAACAGCACTGGGTTCAACATTGACGGAAATGTTTTATAAAGCCTTTGTCAGCGGATTGCATTCTCCTGAAGATCGCCCGACTGCCTATCAATGGGAAAAAAGTTTGATAAAAACTTGGAATATGTTACATCCTTGCCCTAATCCAAATTGTTCACATCAATGGTTTGTGGTGATACCAGAGCAAAAACAGATACATTGTCCGTTTTGTCATACTCCCATCAAGGCTGCTTTTCCTCTATTAACAATACGCTCTGGAGAATGGCAGGGTATTCTACAAATCAATGCCATTAAGTTAAGGTATTTAGGAGTCCAAACTTTAGTTTGGGCGTCGGCTCATCCAAGATAAATCTTGGACTCCGAATACCACGATTGCGGGCATTTATCCTTAACTTAATGGCATTGATTCTACAAATGGTTATTTATGAAGGACAAAGTTTATTTAAATGGCATGTATTTGATAATATTTTTCCCAGCCCTGATGCGGATAGAAGACCTCAAGCGTATTGCGCTTTTTATCAGGGAAAGTGGTTGTTGATTAATCAAGCTTTAAAGTCTCTGATTTCGCCTAATGGTAATCGGGTTGAGATTAATCAAGCGGTGGAATTAAAGGAGGGGGCACAAATATGTCTTTCTCAAGAAGCGCATGGTTGTATTGTTAATACATGATCCGCAGTTGGAGTCCAAAGCTTTAGCTTTGGACTGGGATTTCGTTGTTTGGGTTTTTTATCCGTTTATTCCGCAAATCCGTTGTACTAAGGGTTGTTATGTGTATTGTAGTTGTTGCCTCATGGTGGGCACAAAGAGATTAGCGCCTTGACTCAAATTCTTTTACTTGATTATAAAGCGTATCAACGGTTTCTCCTTCAAATAATCGATCTCGAATAGTCAAATAATCTGCGTCACCCTTCTGCCAAGTAGCCAAAAGACGTGCCATCTTTGAGGGACTCAAATGTTTTAACAAAATTTCCATGGCTTCACAAAACACTTCCTGTTCACTCACCATTTTTACTTTCATCGTTTTTTCCCGTCAATAACAAGATAAAGTCTACCGGATTTAAAACCTGAATATTTCCCCTATATCGTTTCACGAGACGATCATCACAGCTTAGGAAATAATCGCATCCAATTGCCTCAGCACATGCCAAATGGAGAGCATCCATCGGCTTGATCGCTTCCTGTTCTAGTTGTTTTGCCCTGCTTTTGATGCTCTCATTGAGAGTTTTATGTTGTTTGCTATAGTTAAGACAGTAGTTAACCCATTGTTGGCGTGAAGGAAAAGGATTTTTGTTATTTTCAAACTCCAAGATAGAAGAAGTTAGCAATGCTATCTGATCCATTTCAATCAGTTGCATGATAGTCATAAACGCCAACGTTTCCAAGCATATTCTCGGCTGAGTTTGGTCATCAAAAGGCCGATTATATACATTGATATCCAGATAAACTCTGATCATTTTGCTGCTATTTTCCATATTATCAAAAAATCAGTAAGCCAAGGAGTCTACCTTCGGTCTGGACCGCCCAGACCGAAGGTGGACTCCAGTCATCATGAAAGACTATCTAAATATTTCTCCGCATCCAACGCCGCCATACAACCCATCCCCGCAGAAGTCACCGCTTGACGGTACACATGATCACACACATCGCCCGCCGCAAACACACCCGGCACATTGGTTGCCTGTGCATTACCATCGCCTCCGCTATTAATAACAAGATAGCCGTTTTTCATCTCCAATTGATCGACAAATAAAGCCGTATTCGGCTTGTGACCAATCGCAATAAAAACACCTAACAAGTCAATATCTTGGGTGCTGCCATCTTGCACATTTTTAATACGCATCCCCGTCACGCCACTCTTGTCACCTAACACTTCATCAAGTACATGATTCCAAGCAATCGTCACTTTGCCCTCTTTTTCCTTTTCAAAGAGTTTATCGGACAACATTTTCTCAGCACGAAGCGCATCGCGCCGATGCACCAAGGTAACGTGTGAAGCTATGTTGGCTAAATACAGGGCTTCTTCCACTGCCGTATTGCCACCGCCTATCACCGCCACCTTTTTATTACGATAAAAAAATCCATCGCAAGTCGCACACCCCGATACTCCTTTACCTTTAAAAGCCTCTTCGGAGGGTAAGCCTAAATATTGAGCAGAAGCCCCCGTTGCGATAATCAGCGCGTCACAAGTATATTGGCCAGAATCACCGGTTAAAGTAAACGGACGCTGTTTTAAGTCAACCGCCTTAATATGATCAAAAATAATGTCGGTCTTAAAACGCTCGGCATGTTTACGCATACGCTCCATCAAATCAGGACCTTGCACACCTTGATCATCACCAGGCCAATTATCAACATCAGTTGTCGTCGTTAACTGCCCCCCTTGCTCCATGCCCGTAATCAGGACAGGATTGAGATTGGCACGGGCAGCATACACAGCCGCCGTATATCCGCCCGGTCCCGATCCAAGAATTAATAAACGACAATGTTTAACATCACTCATAAAATTTTCTCCTAAGATGTCTTAATTTTAACCAATTCCTTCAATAAACCTTCCAACCCGCCATACACAGATATATTACCAATTTTTTCGGTCACTTTCTCAAGTACTTCAAGCTCTTTCAACCGTAAAGCGGTCGGATTATCTTCCATCACTTTAGCCGTATTCAGCAAGGAGCGAGTCGCTGCCGTCTCTTCGCGGCGCTTGATTAAATTCGCTTGTGCTACCTTTTCCGCTTCAACGACTTTAGCCAAAATCGTTTTCATTTCTCCGGGCAAAATGATGTCTTTTACGCCCACGCTTTGCACTTCAATACCGAATTCCGCCATCTTATCGCAGATATAGGCAAACACGATCTCATCAATCACATTTTTATTGCCTAACAATTCATCTAATGTACGAGTACCCACCGCAGCGCGTAGCCCAAATTGTAATTCTTTATACAAATAATTAAGGGGATTAGTTAAAGTAGATGTTGCACGCTGCACATTTTTGATAGAATAAGTCGCAGATAGATTGACACGCAAACTCACTTTATCTTTGGTCAGAATTTCTTGTCCAGAAACTTCTATATCTTGTAAGCGGGTATCCCACATGACAATATTGATATGACGATTAAATTGCCAATAAGCGTGTAAACCGGGTTGCAAGGTTTTAATACATTCTCCATCAACATACAACAAACCAATCTGATATTCTGGCACTTCTTGACTATAAATAGACTCATTCACACCTTGTACAGGTATTTTAGCATACACAAGTGGCGCGGCTTGAACACGCGAAATTTCAAAATTTTCTGAAATATCAATAATTTCTGTCTTAACATCCACAATCCCAGTCCAATACAATTGGCGGCTAGAGGGCTGTAAAATATTCGTTAATCGTCCATTTTTATAGACTAAGGCGACTTGTTGGGCACTTAATTCAATGATTGTAAAATAACGCGCAACGGCATCGGCATATTCTTTAATAAAAAAATCGAGCAGTCGATGTTCAAACTCTGGTACAGACAAATCATAGCGTTCTACTTGAATTTTATGCAAGGGATCAAAATAGTGATAAGTGCCGGGTGCCAAAAAATCTAAAAAGTCACCCTCTTTAAATAACAATCCCCGTTCATTTTTGTGAACAATAAATTGACTGAATATCAACATTAGTTTAGCCGGTTCCATTTATTAAGTGACCGCCCCCACATGCACAGTGCGGGTGACAATTTGCGACAAGCTGGATTTAATCCGCCCGTCAGCCCGCTCCCAAAACGTAATATCTATCTTGGGTTTAGGGACAACACGGTGGGAAAAAACCGAGCTTGCCGTACCCATTATCACACAAAGCCCTGAACATGCTGTGAGCATCAATGATGCCCACCGAAGACGGTCACGGTTTTTGTGTTAAAAGAGTGACTTGGCAAGTCATCTGAGTTAGAGCAGGAATCGAACCTGCTACACACTGATTATGAGTCAGTTGCTCTACCTGATGAGCTATCTAACGATAGGTGGATATAGCCATCGACTCTCGGTACACACAGGCCACATCAGACCGTGCGCCAGACAGGCATACAGAACCTGATCCGCTGATAAGTTTCAAGCATCATACCCGATGGCAATATTAAATGATTAGAGAATGAAAGTCAAAATTTTCTTTCAGAGCTTTAAGGGCAACCTCACAGAAAAATGCCGGCTCGCCTATGGATACTAGACAACGCGATCTAATCTACTGGTGACGGAAAATTACTATTATGTTGATGCCAGCTTGTCTAATTTTTTATCGTTCCTTTGCCTCGCGCTTATCGTTATACACAAGTCCATTTACGATATTTTGTAGGGTGCGTCCTACGCACCCTGACGCGAAAAATGTGC
The DNA here is from genome assembly GCA_000785145.2 of Candidatus Thiomargarita nelsonii. Classification (GTDB taxonomy): domain Bacteria; phylum Pseudomonadota; class Gammaproteobacteria; order Beggiatoales; family Beggiatoaceae; genus Thiomargarita; species Thiomargarita nelsonii_B. The sequence goes on along the minus strand of JSZA02000005.1, from coordinate 13,214 downwards.
GGAGTACGCACCCTACAAATATAATTTTATTTCAAGTGCTTATATACTTATGTCTAAAGGAGTGCGCTTCGCTAAGGGAACGAGAAATAAAGGTTTTACCCAATCCTACGACATCCGTTTTTGAAAGGCATTGAATATATCACTTGGCTGGAGAGGTTTTCCCATATAATTGAGTCTCTCGAATATCTCACGCACTTCCGTTTCATCAGATTCAACTCTATAAACTGGGATTTTATAATCGCGGATGGCTTTGGCAACATTATCAGCATTTTCAATCAGTTCATTGTTTTCGTTCATCAAACTTCTGAGCCATTTCAAGTATTCGAGGGTATCGGCAACGATACTCATGGGAAGCCAGTGAGAGGGTGGTGTTTCCTTTTTTTTGGGGAATACGAAACTTTTATTTTTAAGAGCAAAATAGAGATTCCACTTATTCTCTTCCTCTTTTGAAACTGTGGCGTGTTTTAAGAGAAGTACGCCCGCTAATGAGGTTAAACGTTGTTGCCCATCGACAACACAATGCCATTAAGTTAAGCTTTTTTGTAGGGTGGGTAGAGCGGATCGAAACCCACCAACTCGTTGAAATTTTTAACAATGGTGGGTTGGGCGTCCCATAACGATGTTGCGCGGGCAACCACAAGGGATTGCCCCTACCCACCCTACAAAAAATCCTTAACTTAATGGCATTGATCGACAACAGCATCCACTTCACCTGAATCTTCTTTGGTAAATTCCAATGGCCCTATTTTTATTTTATTATCAGGAATATCCATTTTTATTTTCCAGAAAAGCAGATTGCCAACAGGATAGCCACGATAAATACTGTCAAAAAGAGCACTTATATCTTTCTTGTCCCAAACAAAGTTACGCTGAAAAAAAGGAATGAGGATTTTTCCAGTTCTGACGCTCTTGAGAAGATCATCAATACTGTCAGTGCGAGCTTAGGGTCTGCTAAAACTCGAATGTTTCATAAGTATTTCTCCAGTAAATCTAGGAAATTTAAAATCTCGGTTTTGACTCTGCCTTCAAATTTATCTATGTCTGTTGGTGCCACATTTTTATCGTTCCCACGCTTCACTAAGGGAACGATAAACATTATTAAGCATTTTATCCCAACTGCTGCCCACCGGATGAAGCGCAAATAAAATAATTCAGTTTGGGAACGATAAAATGCACACTACTGCGACGTACCTGCCGATGACTGTTTTTCTTGTTCCTCCAACCAACGGCGCAGCAATTTTCTTGCTGCCTGATTACCTATAATCAAATCCTCTATAAAGGAACCTGTTCTAGGTTTTTTCCACGCCACGGCTTCAAACACTGGTTTTGCGTTTTTCATCTTCTTTTTCATCTTTTTTCTCCAAACAAGCTTTGGTGAAATTATAAATGACCGTCTCTTGAGCATCATTTGCTTGGTGCATTTGACGAAGTTTTAGAGCCACTTGCTCTTCTTGTTCGTCGGGTTCACGTACCGATTGAAAAATAGACTGTGCAGCTTCACTTCTATCAATTACGAAACTATGTGAGGGATAGGTGTAAATTAACTGATGCAAGGCATCATGTTTTAAATTGCCTCTGGTATTCAATCTGTTTCCATAAGCCTCTGCAATTTCCATCGCACGATAAAATTGACCGAATGTCATCGGCTCAATTTTATTATAAATGGGGCTTAATAATCCAGAGGTAGCACCCGTAGCTATCTCCAAAGCACTTTTGGTGGAAATTTGCCCACCGCCTTTCATCCACAGCGTTATAAAAAATTCCTCAAACAGCTCGTAGGAAACTTCTTTCAGACGAGATAACGCCTGTATCAAATCCAGTCCGGAATCACGTTCACCTAATTCGTCAGGTTTCATGAACTTTTGCAATAGGTATCCACATAGACAGTGAATTTACTATATTTTTCTTGAAGATAACGAGCAATACGATAAGCGACATCGGGATCGCCCCCCGGGGTTGTCAGAAAAAGTAAGACATTCTCGTAAACGGGTTGACTGCAACAGTCGATTAAGAGATTGTCTTGCGGTTTTTCTATCTCAGCATCAAATAGAATGATGTCTGCCTGAGCCTTTTCTGATAAGTCTAAAATAGTACGGCAAAATGCTTGAATTTCTTTTTGCGTTTGATTGGTTTCTTCTGTCATAATGAGTTATATCCCTCTATAAAACTGATAGATAGTTTGGCATTAGATCGGGGGGTTGGCGATTCGTATCTCTGAGGGTGTGCTTTTTGCCAAAGCTAAAGCTTTGGACTCCAAGGCATTATCAACCAACGCCCTTTCCTCATCCGTCAATTGATAAAGCTCAAAAACCAGTTCATCAATTTCTTTTTCCAAGCCATCAGGTGCAGTCGGAGCGGCGAGAATGGTTTTGACGCGCTCTATGATGGGGGCTTTTTGGGTGTCTGTTGCTGGAAAAATAGGGAGTATTTCCATATATTGAGTAAAAAATCGTACAAAACCACCACGTATGGTAGAACTTATATTGAAGTAAAACCACCAAATTAGCGATGAATTTAATAACCCAAGCAACCAAAGTTCATTAGTTGGTATGATATAAGCTGTATTACCTAAAAAAGTTTGTTTTTCATCCCAAGCAAATTTAGGGTGCTGTGCAATATCAGGATAAATAATTTTAGGCTGTTCAAATTCAGCGTAATAAGCACAAGACCTTAATTCCCAAAAAAACTTGCCTTGATCATTCCGTTTTTTGAGCTTTGGTTCCCATTGGCTTAAATGAGCGTGAATAGCAGGATAAGTCTTGTCAAATATTTGCCTCGCTTCACTTTCAGTTTTAGCATTTGACCATAACCACTCTTTATTAGCACTGCTAGGAATATTTATAACGTATAACTCCGCCCATTCCACCCGCCACTTACGAATATCCCGCCCCCGCAACCAAGGCTTAATCAATTCAGCACTCTTAGCATCTTCAGCAATCAGTTTATCACGAGTAGCGGCATCAATTACAAAGGCATCATTAAAACCGGTTTTAATACCATAATAAAAACGCCCCTGTACATATTCCCCTAGCGGCGTTCCCATTTTCCGCATTTTTTTCATTAAGTTAAGTACATCTTCACTTTCTAGTGTCCAGCCATCTATAGAAAGTTCAGCAACCGGCATCTTAAAACCACGATCCGCTACCACTTCAGCAACTTGTTCAATTTCTTTTCTGGTTTTGATAATAGCTACATCAATAGCTGGTGGTTTTTTAACTGGCTTAACGGTTTTTTCTACTAACACAATAGCAGGATAAGTGGTTGCATCAAATACGGGCGAATCACCAAAATCAATAATCACCTCTGGAGTTGCCACCGTCGTCAACAATTCGCGGGTGTTTTTACCATAGCCGGCTCGCATAAATTTGTTAGGCGCGATAAAACCTAAATGTCCACCGGTTTTCAAAAGCTCTAAGCCACGCTTATAAAAATAGGTATATAAATCCGCCGTACCTCGAAAAAATTTCCCAAATTCTTCTTTGAGATGGGGCTTGATGTCCTTGATTTGTTCTTGACGCACATAAGGTGGATTGGCTATGACAATATCAAATCCGTGATTGTCGCCGCTAAACACATCGGCAAAATATAAATGCAGCGGCGTAAATGGTAAATCTAACTCTTCGCCTGCTTGACGGGATTGATTTAATCGAGTGCGTTGTTCTGTAATATCTTTTAATAAGTGTAAATCTCTTTCATAATTTTTGGCCAGTTTTTGAGAGGAAATTTTGCCATTAACGCGCCGCTTATAAATATTTTCAACGTTTTCATTGAGGATTTTTTCTTTGTCCGCCCAATGCGCTTCAACTATTGCGGTTAATTGCGCTTTAATTTGTTGGCGTAATTGGGATTTTTCGGCGCCGTTGGCAACATATAAGTCATCTAAATATTGCAATAAAGTTGTTGTATGGCACTCTTCTTTATTTAGTAATTCATATTGCTGATTTTCAATCTTAACTGGTAACACCGGTTTACCATCAAACAGCGTTCGCAAGGTATCACCGCGAATAATGTGATAATCCAAATTAGGTAAAGGTTGTGGTTTCGCCTCATCTACCACTAATGCGAGCCATAAACGTAATCGCGCAATTTCAATGGCTGGAAAAGAAATATCTACCGCATACAAGCTGTTATGGATAATATGCCGCTTTAGTGTTGCGCGTTGTATAGTTTCACCTTCGACACGCGCCAGCGATTCTTTTAACAGCAAAATTTCTTGCAACATGCCTAGCAAAAATGCCCCTGAGCCAACCGCTGGATCAAGTATTTTGAGCTGATCAAGTTGCTCATTTAAAACCTTGGCTAATTTTGGCTCAAGTGGTGCGGTGTCACCGGTTGATGCTGTTTCAACTAACTGATTAAATGTGTCGCGGGAAAGGTGAGCGGATAAATGCCGATATAAAGTTTCTCGACACATATAAGCCACAATCGAGCGGGGCGTATAATAAGTACCGCTGGCATGACGCGCCTCTGCTTCAAGCAAATTTTCTAAGACTTTGCCCAACATTTCTGGATCAATGCCCACAATTTGATCCAGTGGCGTAGATTCATCAACCGTAAAATTATATTGCCCTAACATTTTTAACAAATCGGTGAACAATTCATCGGCAAGCTCGGGACAACTAATGAAGTCAGCCTCGTCAAATTCTGCCCGTGCTTCAAATAATCCGCCATTGAGAAACGGAATCTGATATTCTTGTCCATTGATTTCTTTTCGATCGCCGGGCTGATTGAGCGCCTCAAAAAATAAGCGTCTCAAAACTTCACGATAAAAGCCTTGCTGTTCTTTTTTTGCATAAGGCAATTGCAATTCTCTAATAAAATTATTATTTTTATCAAGCCAAGCCTTTTTTTCGAGAAAATGTAAAAATAAGATGCGCCCTAACAGTAGTTGCACATAGCGGGATAATTTATTGTCATCATAAACCCACTGTTTATTTTTATTATCCGCTTTGAGATGCCGCTTAAATTTCTCGTAGTGTTGTTGATAGGCTCGAAAAAATTGCGAGCTTACCATCTCCACATCAAAGGCGTTATGAACGGCGGCGACAACATCTCCCGTATTTTCACACGCTAAGAGTGCCTGACTTAATTGTGTCAAGCGTTCAATAATCGTATGCAAGCGTTCATCAACGCCAATTTCCATACGGCGCAATATTTTTTGATGAGCCGCTTGCTCCGGTTTGGGAAATACCCAATGCCATAATTGTTTTGGTAAATCTACAAAAATGTAGAGTGCAAAGGGATAACGTTTTTGTAGCGTCTCAATTGCGGCACGTTGCCGGGTTTTTAATAATTGATGCGCCACGGGCAATACTAATACTGAAAAATCAAATAATTCAGCCAGTTTCAATGCTTGTGGATATTCTGCTTGTAAATTCTGTTTTTCTTCTGGAAAAAAAACACGTTCATCAGTTTCTTCAAAACCTATTGTTTCAACTAATAAAGTTTGTAAGTCTTCAATCGTTTTTATATTTTTGAGTTGGGTTTCCATAATGACTCTGAACAATATATCTTAGTTATTGGAAAAGTTGAGAGGTTTGGTTTCGGCTTTTCTAATTCAAAGTGGTAAACTAATTTGTCGATTTTCTCGACTAATTCTGAGCCGGCTATTTTCTTTCGCTTGAGGGCGCGTAATTCAGTGAGTACATAAGAGGGTAACGGTTGCGAAATCACGCTGATTAAGTGATTAATTAAATTGCGCTGGTTTTCGGTTGTCAGTAAATCATCACGCCATTCATTGAATTTATTTATAATATAATTTTGTTCTGGTGTTATCTCTGGATGTTTCAGGCTTTGAATAATCTTATTAAGATGTTCTTCAAATAACCGCCGTGCTGGTTCAACACGTTTATTGTGTCCGTTAGGTAGTGGGTGAGTTGGTGTATCAGCTTTGCATTGGAGCAAAGGGAGTATTTCAGCCGGTGAGGAGCTAATGATTTTGCCAAGTTCATCTAGTAAATATAGTCGTTTATAGCGATTTTCTACCCCGCAAAAAACAAAAGTACCATTGATATGTGAAGACTTCGCGGCACGGATACCATCTGGTAATTGGCGAATGCGTTCAAAAGTTGCCTTATCATTGTCTCGCAGATTGCGTATGAACATTTCAGCTTCATTCATATCAAAACAAATTTCTTGATCTTCGGTGCTAGCATCTTCATTGTTGTAAATGCTGTACATATCGGCTTCATTTAAGCGTTCTTTTTCATCCAGAATTTTTTCATCTTCGCCGATGGTATCATGAATTTCTTGAATTCGTCGCCGCAGTAATTCGCGTAAACCTAAGCCTTCATCTAAGGCTGTTTCGGGAAAAAAGTTATAAATATAAATCGTGTCATGCTCAGAGCCGATTCGATCAATTCGCCCAACGCGCTGAATGAGACGCACCGGATTCCAATGCAAATCGTAATTAATGACAGCCGCAGCATCTTGCAAATTTAAGCCTTCAGAAAAAACATCGGTGGCAATAATCAGACGTAGTTCGGTTTCATTTTTGTTAAGTTGGTAATTATTAGAGCGTGGCGAAAATAGTTGCAATAATTGCATTTTATTTTTAGTTTTGCTATCAATGACGGCTAAATTATCCGCTTTGATTTGCTCATAGAGATAACGCGCTGTATCACTATATTGGGTGAAAATAATCACTTTTTCAGTTGCTAATGGTGCTTGTTGTAGCTGGTACAATAAGCTTTGTAATTTATCATCTTGTGCCGGCGTTATCTCAGTTACCATGTTTAGAATTTCGCTCAATTGCGCCATATCATCCCGTAAATCGCGTTCTAAATCCTCAAGGTAAAAATCCTCTTGAGAATATTTGCCATCTTGCACCGATTCAAAATCTAAATTACCGTCCGCATCTTCCAATTTTTCCAATAATTTGGCATCCGCAACAATATAACCTTGTTGCAAAATTTTTAAAAATAAATTGTGCATTTTCAACATTTTGGTAACTGTATTGCGAAATGCGACGACAGAAGATTCAAATCGTTTGAGCAATAACACGCGCATAATACCCCGCAATGAACGCCCTGCACGCGCTAAATTAGCCCATTTTTTTTCGCCTCTTAATGCCTCTTTGACGTAAAGCCCGATGCTGTAACGCGCATAATGAAGCTTAGCAATATGATGGCGAATGTCGTCATAAAGGTTGTTGTAGGTGTCATCAATGTTATAATCTAGTCGCTGCAATTGGCGCGTCGGAAACTTAATTGGTTTGCCATTAATCGTTTCATCGGGATAATATTTATTAATATGATTACGGCGGCGGCGAATGAGCACTTGTTGTAATAATTGTTCGATTTTATGCCGTGCTTTGTTAAGGCAATCAGTTTTTTCAGCTGATATTTCAAGCTCTCTGGCTTGTTGTTCCAGTTTATCCACTGCTTGAAAATACTTTTTTAAATTATCATAAGTATCTAAATTCAAAGAAGGCGTGGCATCATCTTGAAATAAGCGAATTTGATTATATAAATCCCAAGCACTGTTATTACGCGGCGTTGCTGTCAGCAAAATAACGGTTTTACCGCGTAAAAATTCTTCAACCACAGCATAGCGTTGCGAATTGGCGTTACGAAAATGATGGGATTCATCAATTAAAACGACATCGGCATATTTTATCCGTTTTAGAGGCGAATCTGTTATTGATAACTTTGATAATGGAATAATTTCAGCAAAGACTTCATATTCGTTAGCATTATCTCGCCAATCTTTTTCTAAAGCATTGGGACAAATAATCACTTGATGTTTGAAGCCGGTGCGTTGCAAGTGTTTTAATAAGCCAATGCCAATAAAGGTTTTACCCAATCCGACGACATCAGAAATAAATACGCCTTGATGATCGCGTAAAATTTTTAAACCTTGATCAACCGCCACTTGTTGAAAGCGGGTTAGGGGCGGTAATTTGCTATCCCAGTGAATAATATTACTTGCGGCATATTCCAAGCGCTCTTCAACCAATTTATATAAGGTTTTTAAATAAATATCCCATGGCGTATAAATTTTACTCGCCCAACTGGTTTGAATTGCCTGCATGAGTGCTTGGCTAAAGGGTAGCGCATCCGCCCATAAGCGTTCAAACCAGTGATTTAATTGTGCAAAATTGTCATCGCCATGCACTAAGACATTGAGTTCAGTATTATTTTTTAAGCCTGATACGGTAAGATTACTAGAGCCAACAATACCAATGCCTTTGCCATAAAAGCCTTCTTTATAGCTAAATAAATAGGCTTTGGCGTGAAATTTTTCTTTGGTATAAACGCGGACTTCTAATTTACCGCTATCGAGCCATTGTTGAATGAGTTCAAACAAATTTTCGGTACTATCCGTCAAGGGGGGAACCGCTAAAGCGGCTCGGATTTTGGCTTGAGTTTCGGTGGCGATACGTTGTTTTTCTCTAGGAGTTTGGCGTTTACCAATGATTTTTTTTACTCGTTCCGGCTGTTGTTCTTGTTGCATCAAGGCATCAATCGTTTGTTGATTGGTTTGATTGCCTATCAGCAATTGGATTTTATTGAGGTGAGAAAATTCTTGTTTGAGTTCTTGCAAGCCAGTGACAAAAAAATAGCCTACAGCAAATTTAACGGATTCTGTTTGCTGCAAAATTTGGCAAACGTGATCAGTGAGTTTTTGGGTTTGGTTGTCGATTATGTCAGGCATGGTTATTCTATTTTAACTACAGGGATTATATATTAGCAGGGATAAGTCAAAACCGGTACGAAAGGGATTTTAGTTTTGTTTTGGTTTATCCCTGCTAAAAAATTGGCTGTCGTTATTTTTGTTTGGTAGTTATCTTTGGATTTAAGCGGCAGACGGTATATTTTGCTTTACTTCAAAACAATAACTGACAATCATTTTGCCCTCGATCATATCAGTCTCGAATCGTGCTTGAGGTTTTTTGCGGTGATCAAACACAACGTAGTAGCCTTCACGGACTTTTTCTAATTTGAGATATTTTGCCAGTTGACGTTTACCCGCTGCAAAGAGACTTTTGCCTTCCCAAATTTTAGTTTCAACAATGTACTTTTCTCCTTGATGGAGGATAATCAGATCCATCCGTCCCCGCCCGCTGCGAACTTCAAGGTACATAAATCCGCGCACTTGTCGCACAAAGGAGTCGAGATAACCAAATAATAGATACTGTCCGACAAATTCTTGGGGTGTATCAGGGACTTGAAGAATCCGATAGCCAGCGCGAGCAATGAAATCACGGAAATTGTCCAGCAGCAGACGCATGTTGATTTTACCATCAGGAGTCAAGTAGTCGAAAAAACCAGCCTCAGTTTCTTCGGGTAAATATTCCCGCTCCAACCCATTTATCAGCGGTTGAAATGTCTGTATAATGCAATACTGATAAATAGGGTTTGCAATTTCGCAAAGTCCCTCAGAGCTTTTCTTCAAAACACCGTAGGTAGCGAGTAAACTGATAACTTCATTACGAAGGTTGAATCGCACCCCGGCTTCATACGAGATAATCCCCATCAAAAATGGTTCAAAGCGTGGATTTTGCAGAATATTGGTCGTCAAATGATCCAAATGCACATTTGATTCCTCAAGGAGTTGTTGGTGAGCTTTCTCAAAATGAGAATGGCTAATCATTTCCTCAAGCGGAATCTTCATTTCTTCGATCAAGATTTGCGCTAATCGGTTGACGAGAAAGGGTTGCCCCGAACTCTGTTGGTGAAAATTTTCGTGAGCGTCTGGTGCAAATGCTTGTCCAACCTCTTTGGTATATTGTCCTAAGAGTTCTCGTACTTGTGAAAGCGTAAAGTTAGGCAGGGCAAAGTCGTCTTGGATATTGAAGGGCGAAATCGAACGATCATAGTTAAGTTGGGTGATATTTTTGACACCCACAATGCCCACGCTATAGGGGCAACGTTGTGGATTTTTGGAAAGGTAAATGCGGCGCAAGGAATATAAAAAATCACTGACAGCAGCCGTGGGAATACCATCAAATTCGTCAATAATGATCACAAGCTTCTGGTTTTTTAGATAAAAAGAGAGATGCTCAAAAAAAGCTCTCATTGAGACATGATCCGTGATTTTCGAGTTCTCCAAAAATTGGCGCAATTCCTCTGAAGGTAGCAATTGTCTGGCTTGAAAAATGTTTAAAATTTCTTGGCACAGATCGATGTGGAGATAACTATAGAAAGTGCTTGGCGACAGATTTTTATATTCTTCAAAATCCAGTTGGATCGGAAAATAGGTTTTGTCGGAAAGCGCATCCAGTGTCCAGCGAAAAAAGGTGGTTTTCCCAGTTTGACGCGGCGCGAAGATAACAATATATCGTCCCTCTTTGATACGTTGAGCTAAATTAGCAATTTCTTCGCGGCGTGGGACTACATAGTTGCGAGTCGGCTCTACCGGACCACGAGTTTCAAATGTACGTAAACGCATAGTTTAAGACCTCATATCGTTTTCATCTTCACAATTAATTTGTGCGATCTTTTATAATATCAAGTCCCATCTTGTTAAGATAACGCGAAGCTTGTTGTTGTTTGATTTCACCCCAAGGCATATATTTTTGACGGGGATAGGTTAAATATGCCAGACGTTTAGAACGAGTGAGGGCAACATAAGCATTATGTTCTTCCTCTTCTAAGAATTTGCCACCGTTTTTAATGGCTCGATAATCGGGAAAAGTCCTTTCACACATACCCATAATACACACAACTTCAAACTCTAACCCTTTTGCGGTATGTACGGTTAATAAGGCTAATCCATTACGCTGTGGCTGATGGGTTGCACCTAGAGCAACTTTGGTTAGAAATGATGAGAGATTACGTTGTTTACTATTGGTTTGTCTGAGGTAACTTTTCCAGTTTTCTTGCCACATTTTGATGTCATTACAAACCATAACACGTTTTTCATCACGTTTTTCATCACGTTTTTCATCATGCCAAGTTTTGGTGGCATACTTTTCTAAAACCCTCATCGTCTCCCTAAACCGTATTTCAGAGCCAATCAAATTTTGCCAAGCGGTTAGTAATATTTTAAAGTGCTGGATAATTTCGGCATTTTGTAGATAGTTAGCTATCCAAGTCAACATATCAAAACCGTCTTGCCAGCTTTGCTCATCAATTTTTTCCCATAAGTCATCTAGGTTAAGCAATTCCAATAACTTCTGAAAATGCAAACGATTTTGCGGATTTATCAGTAAATACATACCAAGTTCAAAACAACGTATCAATTCTGATTCACTTTCTATAGCATCCCTAGTACGCTTATAATAATAAGGAATATTGTGTTGTTTCAGTTTGTCTTCCAATTTTTTCACGACATAACGGGTTCTACCGAGTACCGCACAATTTTCCCAAGAAATTGCACCTTCAATATCTTGATGTCCTTCTTGTATCAAGGTTTGTAAGCGATTGATAACCCAATCGGCTTCTGCCTCTTCATTAGGAAAGCTAAGTGCTTTAACTTCTCCGTTAATCGCTTGATTTTCTGGCATAGTTGAAGGTTGTAACAGATTAGCAGCGGCAATTATCTGTTTAGATAAACGGTAATTTTCGGTCAGTTCCAACTGATTTTCTTTAGGTACCTCAAAATCTTGGATAAAATTTTTCAACATGAAATCGCTACTGGCTCCGTTGAAACCATAGATGGCTTGTTTGGGATCACCAACCAGCATCAAATTTTTAAACTCCTTGCCACAGTTAAACTTGGCGATGCAGGTCACGACCCTTATCTCCCATGTAGGCAAGAGTTTGGAATGCACCCCACAAAGCCAGTCTTCAAAACCGGACTTGAGACTCTCGAACTCATCCGGCTCCTAGTATTAGCAAAGACAAGTGCTAAGTAGAATATCTATCAATAACTTCTCTCATTAATTGTGGGAGTTTCCCCCCGAGTCGATTTACTCCAAGAACTTTATAGTAAATCTCCTAGCTACTTGAACGACTTCAAGTTTCCTTGTTGTCGTCCGATGCAGGTGTTATTATGCCCGCGTCTTTTCCGGTTCTAAGTACAGTAGGGGTATCAGTAGGTGGTTTAATGTCCGATGCAGGTGTAATTATTCTTCCTGCGCCTCCTCCGAGACTAAGCACCGTATTGGTACTTGTGGGCATTTTTTTATCTTCCGCCTGGTAGGCGGGTGCCATACCGTTGTTCAAAAACCCTTGTAATTCAGGGCTAGTTTGACTAACCTTTTTACCTTTGATACCTTTGTTCTCTCGATGGATTTTGTCATGGCAATGTAGATGAACCAGCACAAGATTCTTGTATGTATCCTCACCTCCTAAATGTCTTGGGTGGATATGATGTGCTTCTGGTAACTCTATATTTGTGAATCTACATTTACATACTGGACAAATCCCATCTTGTCTCTTTAGCATTTTCGCTTTAGACGGTGTGATGTTACCGTAGCCTTTGGAGAGCCTTTCCGCCCAATAAGCGGTATCACCGTCCTCATAAGACCTATCGTAACCAACCCTAGCATAGCTCCCCGTTCTTTCTTTGTGCTTGGAATATCCCTTGAGATATTTGACGATTTTTCTGTCTTTACCTTTGCCCTCTATTTGAGCAAAAGTCCATTTTCTACCATTCACAGTGCCAAAATACTTATTTGCCACCCAGCGTTTACCTTTATTCGGGTGTCTGCGACAAGCCCATTGGAATAACCTACGCCAGAGGAACGTATCGAGTTTGCCGAATGCCTCACTCGAATGCACTGTTTTATAGTAGTTAGCCCAACCCGATATTTTGGGTTGGAGTATTGCAATTAATTGCACTGGAGTTGCTGTTTTTAACTTCCAAATAGTATCACTTATTTCTCGGTAGTGAAGTTTGATTTTCTCTTTGGTTGGTTCCACTCGTAATACGTGCGTTGCCTTAGCCCGTCGTTGTTCAGTAGGGGTACCATTTAATAATTTTAGTTTGTACGTCCCTTTAACCCGATTTTCATAATGCCTGATGTGGTGGCCTAGAAAATCAAAACCTTCTGTCGAATGAACAATTTTGGTTTTTTCATCAGATAGAGTTAATCCTCTAACTTCAAGCCATTTGCCTATAAATCTCTTGGATTCCTCAGTAACCTCTTTTTCCTCATGGAGTACTACAAAATCATCGGCGTACCTAATTAGGTCTAACTTTAGTTTACTTCTGATTTTATAAGACTTCTCCACCCCCTCTTGAGTCCCTTCCGACTCCTTTTGAGATTTCTTTAACTCATTCTGAGTTTTCTTTATCTCCTTTTGGGGTTTCTTTGCCTTCCTTAC
>JSZA02000246.1 GCA_000785145.2 Candidatus Thiomargarita nelsonii | reverse complement strand
CACAGTATCGCTATTTGAGTGCATTTCCTTAATATCAGTAAATAGCTTAATCCGCACTTCTCCATCTGGAAAATTGGCAATAATATCGAGTTTTCCACCCATCGCCTCTATATAACTGCGTAGTGTACTAATGTATATATCCGTGCCACGTTCTAACTGGGAGAGAGTCGCAGGCTCCATAAACAGGATATTTGCTAATTGTTCTTGGGATAAATGCCGAGCTTGTTGAAGTTCTTGAATGGGCATTTCAGCTAATGCACGCTGGACTCGCGCTTTGACACGCGCTTTTGCTTCTGCTGATCTGGCATTATGCAAATCAAGAAAATTCTTAGCCATATTTATTCACCTTTGATTGAAATTGTAAGGCTCTCCCACCAAATTCGTCGGTATATTCAATATTCCAAAGCATAATCTGTCCTTTTGTCGCTTTTCCATGCCTGATCGATTTGTTGTGCCAAATCGCACCACTGATTTTGCCAAACCGTGAAATCGTGTGTATGTTCTATCGGTTTTTGAGTCTGGTTATGTTGTATAGCTACAACTTGCATAGCTGTGACAAGTTTTCTAGCAATAGGAATTGGGTACATTGTTATCTCCATTTGACAGGTTAAAATCGTAGTATATATTATCTTTGTACAGGACAATAAACGGTTTTTTCAGCCATCCAAAGACTAAACTCTATAAAAAAAAACAAACTACACGGATTATATTTAAAAAAGGATAAATCAAAATCAATAACTACACGGATTATATTTAAAAAAGGATAAGTCAAAACAAAAAAATAATAAACGAGAAAGGTAAAAAACGATGAGAATTTGTTGTTTCGGGAAATCCGCGGAGCGAAATTCCCGAAACAACAATTAGTTTTGCCTTATCCATCGCGATCCTACGATCATTGTAGTTATTTCAGTTGTTTCGGGAAATCCGCGGAGCGAAATTCCCGAAACAACAATTAGTTTTGCCTTATCCATCGCGATCCTACGATCATTGTAGTTATTTCAGTTGTTTCGGGAAATCCGCGGAGCGAAATTCCCGAAACAACAATTAGTTTTGCCTTATCCATCGCGATCCTACGATCATTGTAGTTATTTCAGTTGTTTCGGGAATGGAGCGGAGCGGATTTCCCGAAACTAAGATAAAAGTAATCCGTGTATTTTATTCCTTATTCCCACTACGCCGCACCTGACAGCCAGACTTAATATTCCAAGCACCTTTAGCGTTATCTCGTAAGTCGCAGTTTTCTATCGTACCGGCTCCGTCTTTATACACCCACACTGCCCAATAACTATTCTGTTTAATGGTACAGTTTTGGACAACGGGATTGCCACCTTTACTAATTGCTATCCCTGCCTTAGCATTCCCAAAAATATCACAATTATCTATCCGCCCAGTGCCGTTTTCATAAACTAAAACACCGCCTTGATTATCGTGAATTTGGCAATGCTGAACAACGGGATTGCCACCTTCTCTAATTGTTATCCCTGCCAAAGCATTCCCAAAAATATCACAATTATCTATCCGCCCAGTGCCGTTTTTATAAACATAAATACCAACTTCTTTACTATCATGAATTTTGCAATAACTAACAATCCCCTCCGCCTCACTACCATGAATCTGAATACAAGAATAGGTATCAGAACTAATATCACAATATTCCACTCTTAATTTTCCCTGTGGAATATTTATGGCACAACGCTTTTCAGCACGATTCCGCAAACTCAGCCCACGTACCAAAGCATTATCAGTCTTCATAAAAATACAATCTGCATTTTGACTTTCAACCACAATCTCCGCCCCATCACCGACAATCTCTAACGGCTTATCTATGACTAAATCCTCCTCGTAAACACCCTGTTTAACTAAAATACGATCACCCGCTTTAGCTTTTTCGATAGCAGCACTGATGGTTTGACAGTCTCCATCTAACCACGATTTTAACCATGATTTATTATTCTTAGCAACTACGATAACAGATTGTTCTGGCTCTTTTTTGAGATTTATATTTGCCACCGAAGGTGGTTGCGGAGTCAACAGACTTTCCAAACGCCTCACCACCTCCCCCGCAGATTCTGGGCGCAAAGCCGGATTTTCTTCCTTACAATCGCACAACAAATCAAACAACTCTGGCGGAGCACCTGATAAACGACGAGGATTCAAAGTGCGTGGGCTTTCATTTGTCATTAAACGGTACAAAGTCGCACCTAAGAATAAAGTCCCCATGACTGTCTGTCCAAACTCAGTCATCCCACTCGCACTACGACGCGACATCGCCTCTTCTCGCAACGAAGTCGCCACCCGTGCCAGCCCAAAATCAATAATTTTGACCTCTAAACCCATATCCGTTTGTTTAAATAACAAATTAGCCGGCTTTAAATCTAAATGAAAAATACCGTTTTCATGCGCCACTTCTAGCCCTTTCGCTATTTGGAGCCCTACCGCAATACCCCTTGAAACATCCAATGCCCCATGCTCAGCTAACCAATTTTCACCATCTAAAGCACCCTCAATATATTCACTCACAAAATAAGGGCGTTCTTGTCGGTGGGCATCGACATAATTACAATCCAAAGGTTCTGGCACATACGTTCCCGCTATTTTACGCATCAACATCGCCTCGACTTAACCACCACTTGTTTTTCATCCCATTGATCATGGCACAAAAACACGCAACCCATACCACCAGAACCCAGAATACTGATCATCGGATATTTCTCAATATCATGCAAAGCATAATGTTTATCAATTTTGATAGCCGAATTAAAATCGGCTAAAGCTTGCACATAATCCTTATTCCGCAAACGCACTAAAAATAGATTAAAACAAGCGGGCTTCTTCATCTGCCGAATCGGGGCGCACCGAAGCTTGCAAAAATAACTTTTCCGCTGCCGCCACATTGCCCGTCGAAGATAATAAACTGCCGCCCATAATCATCACATCAGGAGAACAACTGGGCAAAGCTTTTAACTGGCTAATCGCCGCTTGAATCAATTTTAGGCTACTACTATTATGATGCGTAAATATTTCGCCATCGACTGTTTTAAAACTTTAACATCATCAGCAATTGCGCCGATTTCCCAATGTAAAGTCTCCGTTTCCGCCAACACTTGGCTAGTTCAACAAATCGCCCCAACTGTGAAAACGCTGAGCAAAATCCAACCAATCCTGATGCGTGTTTTGCCAAGCGACTTGGGCAGCTTGTAAATTTGCTGGCACATCTTTAATAGCGTTTTGCAAACCTTCCAATTGTGATGATAATTGACTGGCTTGAGAAAACTGCCCTAATTTCATGGCTTGCATGGCACTCGCATGTTGATCATCCAATTGTTTTTGTAAGCGCGTGACGAGTTGAGCTTGAGTGGCTTTAATATCGCGGACATCGAGCAATAAATTTTCTCTTTGTAAGGCAGCGATAGTCTCTTGAGTACGTTGATCTCGGCGGAAAATCTCATGGAGAAAAAACAGCGTCGCGTTACCTAATAAATCCTCAAAGCGGAAAAAGGCTTCAACGGTTTCATCGGCAAGATAATCAGGCAAACGATGTAATTGTTCAAGGATTAAATCAGTAATGGCTAATCCGCCTTTATAATTAATAAAGGCAGCTAATTCGGATTCAGTTAATTTGCGTTTATCCGCCGAAAAAATAGGGGGTAATTTAGATAAGCGTTTAATATTATCAATGAGTTGATTACGCAACGCTTTTTGATCTAGCTCAGCACCGTGAAGAGCCGCGAACTTTTGAAAATAAAGCTGCTCAACTTGCTCAGCAAATTCGCGCTCAACTTTAGAATGCGTCAATTTTTGCAAAAAGCTAAAATTTTGCTCAGGCGTAGCCAAACCAGCACCAATAGCCGCGATGGCATAAGTGTAGCTATCTTGATAACTTTTAGCGATTTCAAAGGCACTAAAAGTAAAATGGTTTTGGAAAATGGTGATGGCTTTATTGCCCGCTTTATCTACTATAAAATCAGCGAGAGCGCCCTCTTTTAATAGGGTACTTAGAGCTGTGTTTATTATGGTGTTGAATGACATTTTTTTTTATCCGTTGTACTCAGTCATTTGTTTTTAGGTTCATCAAAAGGATTGAATAATTGAATACCACATCCTTCAAAATCCTTTGATCCGACGATCATTGTAGTTATTGTGGTTTTTACTTCTCAGATGGGTTGCAAATTATGCAACACACACAGTATCGCTATTTGAGTGCATTTCCTTAATATCAGTAAATAGCTTAATCCGCACTTCTCCATCTGGAAAATTGGCAATAATATCGAGTTTTCCACCCATCGCCTCTATATAACTCAATGCCATTAAGTTAAGCTAAAAAACCATACATGTAGGGTGGTTATTACTCCGCGTATCCACCTGATTAATATATAAATATAGATGGATACGCTACCGCTTAATCCACCCTACATGAGCTTAACTTAATGGCATTGCTCTATATAACTGCGTAGTGTACTAATGTATATATCCGTGCCACGTTCTAACTCAATGCCATTAAGTTAAGCCTAAAAATCAGACCGGAGCAGGAGACCCATACATCGCAGGTAGTTGTAAATTATAGTAAAAATTAACATGCGGGGTATTGGTCTCCCCGTAGGTTTGCCTTAACTTAATGGCATTGACGTTCTAACTGGGAGATTGACGTATTGAGCGATAACGCTGCAAGTTTCGAGTAAATTGTTCTTCATAAAATGCTGTGTAATTACTCACCCCAAACCTCTTCGTGCGAAAATAATTGAATGGATTTCTGTGCTTTACGTTGGATAATTTCTTCCATATCCAGAGGAGAGTTAGGTTCTATATAAAAAGTATTGTTTTTAACAACAATTTCTGTCAATTCTTCTCGTACAACACGCCGAATAAGCGGCTCCAAAGCATTGAGTAGCTCATCAACACCGAATGTAATTTGTTGTGATGATGTTATCATAATTCGACTCCCAAAAAAATTAAACCAATAACTACATAGATCGTAGGTAAGCATGGATAAACCCCCAGTTATATTAGGTTTTGACTTATCCATCGCTTACCTCAATGCCATATCGTGTCGGGCAACCATAAAGGATTGCCCCTACATCAAATGCGGTCCTCCGTAGGGGCAATCCCTTGTGGTTGCCCGACACGATATGGCATTGATCGCTTACCTACGATCCTTGTAGTTGCTTTAAGTGGCGTTTGCTAAAAATGATGGGATAAAACGTTTTTGCCCATAACCAGCATTCGGCAATTGATTTAAAAGTGTACGCAGCATAGAAATATTTGGATCCATTGTTTGTGCTTCTTGCTCAAATTTGACGAGTTCCTCTTGATTTGACTCATATTCTTCTATTGAGTTTGAAATAATAGTAATTAAGTCATTAAGAGGATCATTGTGAGAGTCTTCAGCTATATCAAATAGATATTCAATAAATTCTAAAGCATCTTCATAATCAGAATTGGTATGGATATGTAAAATTGGTTTTGCTTGCGAAGCAAATACCCGAAAAGAATCTGTCAATACTTTTTGTCTAGTTGACTTCATAGCTCTCCTCCTCTATATCGTTTGCAAAGTTTATCATACTCCGCATGAGTGACAATATGCTTGACATATATCCGTTGGTGTACAAATTGAATAGCTGCCATTAACCGTAAATGATTGCCACAAATATCAATAATCCACCACTTGTCTCTGTATTTAAAATTATCCAAAGACGGAAAAAACATTCTTAACTCCTCTGGGGTTTTAAAAATACCTTTTTTTAGCGTATTATAGGTATCCATAATAGCTTCTCGACAATTAGGATAATTATTTGCAGCATCATTAAATGGTTTTTTTGAGATAATATGCACAATATGTTCTCCAGTTCATTGTTCAGACAAAAATTATCACACTATTCCCCACTACGACGCACCTGACATCATGATAGGAGGTAACGAAGTCAAATCAAAAAAACAAACTACAAGGATTGCATTATCGATCGGATAAAACCCCCAGTTTTATTTAGGTTTTAAGTCCACTCCCTTAGTACAACGGATTAGGGGAGATCACTCTTAAGCCTTGATGAACAATCCGTTTATTCCCCAAACGAAGTAACGGAACTTCGTTGCGTAAATCCGTTGTACTAGAGCCTGCCATCGCGATCCTACGATCCCTGTAGTTATTGATTGTACTATTCTTTATTCCCACTACGCCGCACCTGACAGCCAGACTCAATATTCCAAGCACCTTCAGCGTTATCTCGTAAATCGCAGTTTTCTATCGTACCGGCTCCGTCATCATACACCCACACTGCCTGATAACCATTCTGTTTAATGGTACAGTTTTGGACAACGGGATTGCCACCTTTTCTAATTTGTATCCCAGTATTAGCATTCCCAAAAATCTCACAATTTTCTATCCGCCCAGTGCCGTTTTCATAAACATAAACACCGCAACTTTCTTTACTATCGTGAATTTTGCAATAACTAACAATCCCCTCAGCCTCACTACCATGAATACCGACACAAGCCAACGTATCCGAAGTAATATCACAATTTTCCAATCTTAATTTTCCCTGTGGAATATCTACGGCATAACACTCATCAGCACGATTGTGCAAACTCAGTCCACGTACCAAAGCATTATCAGTCTTCATAAAAATACAATCTGCATTTTTACTTTCAACCACAATATCCGCCACATCCCCATCACCGATAATCTCTAGCGGCTTATCTATGACTAAATCCTCTTCGTAAACGCCCGGTTTAACTAAAATACGTGAGCCCGCTTTAGCTTTTTCGATAGCAGCACTGATGCTTTGGCAGTCTCCCGTTGGTGAAACCACTATAGAATTCGTCGTCAAAATCTTATCCAAACGCCTCACCACCTCCCCCGCAGATTCAGGGCGCAAAGCCGGATTTTCTTCCTTACAATCGCACAACAAATCAAACAATTCTGGCGGCGCACCTGATAAACGACGAGGATTCAAAGTGCGTGGGCTTTCATTTGTCATTAAACGGTACAAAGTCGCACCTAAG
>JSZA02000243.1 GCA_000785145.2 Candidatus Thiomargarita nelsonii | reverse complement strand
AGTCACCGAAATTTTTGCTGAGCTGGTTGACGAATCCATGATCGTTGCCCCTCAAGGGACTATTTATGACGAAACTGGTCAGCGCGTTGCCCGTTTTACCGATGGATGCCATTAAGTTAAGCTAATGTAGTATCCACCGAAATATCACGATTAATCAGGTGGATACGCTATCGCTTAATCCACCCTACATGTATGGAATTTCCTTAACTTAATGGCATTGACCCTCTCGCCACGCACCATTAATCTACAGCGACATTAATACAACGGCGACATTAGTACAACGAATATCTAAACAAATTGAATTAATGAATAATTGATGTTGTTTCGGGAATTTCGCTGCGCGGATTTCCCGAAACTTTCATTGAGTTTACAACGACGCGAGGAGAAATCTCGGAGCACACACAACCCAGCACAGGGATTGACTTCATGGCGGGATTAAAACACAAGAATAACCTCAATAAAACCCACACACCAATCCCCTTATACCGTCAATCAGGGGGCTCATGTTATGACAACCCCTAGTACTATCATTAGCTTGTTATTACTTTAACATTGTCATTTCGACGCAAGGAGCTTTAACATTGTCATTTCGACGCGAGGAGAAATCTGTCATTACCGCTTGAATACAATCCACATCACGCACCCCCAAAAAACGCCAACTTATCTCATCTCTTATTGTTTTATTCGTTGTTGAGCATTAGTTGTACTCAGTGCGACGATTGATCAGTACAGCATAAATCAACAACGAATAAACCACTGCCAAGATAATCAGTTGTGCCGGAGCAATAAAAATAGACATATCCAACAAAAACCCTACGCCAATTTTAATTAAGCCAATCCGATCATACCGTTAATCCGCTGTACTAGATTACCAAAAGTTATCAGTTAGCATAAAATCCTTTATTATAAATAAGATAATATTTTTTTATTGAACTTTGACCTTCAAATCAACTATAATGGTGCCGCCTTAATAAACGGCACACAACGATCTAAATTTTAATAGGAGTTGACAATATCCATGAAACTGATAATAAAACATGCCATGCTGAGCATGATAATATTTTTTAGCGCAGGCACAGCCGCAGACACCCTGAAATATGCCGGCGAGATCGCCGATGATGCTGGGAATCCCCTAAATGGGGAATACCTGATGACATTTTCCCTGTATGACGATCCCCAAGGGTACATCATCTGGGAAGAGACGCAAAATGTGAACGTGCAAGACGGTGATTATGAAGTCGTCTTGGGTACCAACAACCCGATCAACTTTCCCGAGGACAAGGAATACTACCTAGAAGTCACTCTTGGTGGTTCTCCCGAATTAGCAGCTCAGGATATCGTAACTCCGACGGGTAAAAAGCCCAAAAAGTTTAACAAGCCAGTGATAATAACGAAGTGGCTACAAGTGAATGAAGATGTTAAATTGGGTTCTGGAGGGAACCTTTATGCTCCTGGAGCACTTGGAAGTTTCAAGATAATCCGTGGAAATGTGAATAAAGATGGTTCAATAAGCGCTGGAGAAGGATTTTATGCAACAAAAATCGGTGCAGGTGCTTATATAGTGACCTTTATAAATAGGTTCTCATCTTTGCCATCTGTGATTATTACAGCAGGTTCGCTAACTAATGACGAGGATAATATCGCAAATGCTGACTTTCTTACGCCAGCAAGCTTTCAAGTTGATATATGGGATGGAGGAGTTGGCAGCAATACTCGAGAAGATAGTTGGTTTTCATTTATCGCAATTGGCCCAAGGTAAGTGAACGTAGGGTGCGTCCTACGCACCCTCTCGCCACGCACCATTAAGATTTATCCCGCTGGTCGAAACAGCGACATTAGCACAACGGCGACATTAGTACAACGAATATCGATCTAAACAAATTGAATTAACGAATAATTGGCACTGATTGGCGGTTTTTAACCAGTTTTTTCCCGTAAATCCGTTGTACTATTGCCAATTGCGCTACTTCCCCCGCACCCCAAAATCCTTCCCCGTCACGCACCGCTGACAACGAATACAATCCACATCATACTCATCACGCACCCCCAAGTCAAAAGTAGTACAGGGATTGACTTTGGGTCAAAGTTATAAATCCGATTAAACACCTTAAAGATTCTCGGATTTCTTTAATTTCCCTTGGGCGGGCACTGAAGACTATAAGTTTTAATGGCGTGGCACGCACCCGATGCTTGCTACACTGTCAACTGGCTTAAAAGCCCTTGTAAATCGGGATGACGATTGGCTTCAAGATGTTCAGCAGCCCACCATTTATATTTCTCCTTGGGAAAATCGCTCCTGATTTTTTGGTTGCGAAGATAAATGTCTAAACCGTCTTCAAGTCCTTCACAAAAAACGACAGGATGAATCAGTTACGCTTCGCATATTTGAGCCTCCAAGCGGTAAAGTGCCTCTTTAGGAGTGACAGCGGCAATGGCATCAGAATGTGTCGTCACAATAAATTGATTATTATCACCTCAGCCTCCATGCACGTAAAAGCCCTTGTTGTAAAGGTGGATGAAGGTGCAATTCTAACTCATCAATCAGAATCACCGAATTATGGATGTTCCAATTGGCAAAGTCTAGCAAAATAGGAAAAATAGCGCGTTCGCCGCCAGACATTTCGCCTAATTCATAAGGACGACTACCATCAAACAAATAAAACCAAGGTTCCGCCAACACTTCATCTATATTGGCACGAGGAGCAGGGCCATAAAAGCGGCGATTTGGGAAAACCGTTTGATAAGCCTTAGCTAAATCAACATAGATATCACCTTGTCCCTGTTGTAATTGCCAATCACCGCGTTGAATTCTCTCATGGAAACCCATCAAATCGGACAGGCGGCGGCGCAATAAGTCCATGTTAAACTGAATTTATTGACCATTTTCCTTAAAAGCTGTCAAGCTATTAATGGTGCGATGCTCTGTGTACCAGAAAACGGTGCCGACACGTTTAAACAGAGCAAAGCCTTCTTTAGCATTTTTTACAATCTTATGTGCATAATCGCGCCCCCGAAACTGGTAAAGTTCTGAGGCAGTTCTCCGTAGTGACTTGCAAATTGTCCGTGTCAAGTTTAAGTGTCACATTTCTGCTTGCCGCAGGCCGGACAGTTTCAAGGGGTTGGGGAATACGATCAAAATATTCCTGCGTGGCTCGAATCTCATCAGAACTAAAACGGACCTGAAGTTCGATTTCAAGCGGTGCTGGCCAAGCCGCATTAACTAATTGCCAGTCAAACCCGGGCCATTTGAGATGAGCTGGACTTTCTAACCCAATGCCATTAAGTTAAGGACAAATGATTGTTTTTATTAAAATATTGTGCCGGACGGGGTTGCAAACCCAATGCCATTAAGTTAAGCGGCTTTATATATTATGGGGTTTGTACGGCTAGATACTACTGCCGTGACAATCTGGTATAAAATGATACATTGAACGCTATGTGCTGGACCAATGCCATTAAGTTAAGGACAAATGATTGTTTTTATTAAAAACGACCGCATTACCACTGATTTACGTCGATATCGGAAATTAGCGACAATGCGAGGAATCGGGCTGGGAGATATTCTCGGAACGCCTGATTGGTGGCAAAATGATGAAGGTGTCGATCTTGATGAATTCTACCGGCGCTGCCTGATGGAGGGGCTTCAATATCATCAAAGCCGTCGCGGCTTACTGCCAGCGAGCCTCGTGGAAGAGATCAATGCCCTCTCCCATCCCCCGATTCCTTGGGATGTGGCATTAGCCAAGTGGTTTGATAACTATATTGAGCCACTCGAAAAACGGCGTACTTATGCACGTCCGAGTCGGCGGCAATCCTCTACACCAGATATACCTCGCCCCCGTTGGGCACCCTTTGAAGATACAGAAGAAGGACGTACTTTTGGGGTAGTGCTGGATACGTCGCATGGAGCGGAAACTTTTGGCCAAAGCATTGGGAGCCATTGCCTCTTATAGTTTATATAAAGAGGTGCCATTAGTGCGAGTCGTCTTTTGTGATGCCTATCATTATGATCAAGGCTATATGGCACCTGAAGCCATTGCTGGAAAAGTCAAAGTTCGAGGGCGTGGCGGAACGGTATTGCAACCGGGCATAGATTTGCTAGAGAGGGCGGAGGATTTTCCCAAAAATTGCCCAATTCTCGTGATCACGGATGGCTTTTGTGATCGCGTCAGGATTCGCCGAGATCATGCTTTTCTGATCCCAGTTGGTGCCCAGTTGCCGTTTACTCCAAAGGGCAAAATTTTTCGTATGAGTTAAGTAGTCGATAGAAATCCTATTTTTCCAAAAAATAGGAATTTTTCTCGTTCCCACGCAGAGCGTCAAAGCCATTAAGTTAAGGGCAACCACTAGGGCATTGCCCCTACGATAAATCACAGTCCATGTAGGGGCAATCCTTTATGGTTGCCCTTAACGAAGGTGGCATTGACGCGAGGCAAAGGAATGCATGCATCGACGCTCTGCGTCGTAAAACAATTGGAGAAATAAGATGAACAAATTTTCCATTCAAATTGACCCAATGACTGGGGAAAAATACCTAGAAGCCCCATTTACGGGACAGCAATTAGCAGAACATCCAATCTATAATAAAGGCTCAGCATTCACTGAGCCAGAGCGTGAGCAGCTTAGCCTGAATGGCCTTTTTCCAAGGCACAACTCCACCATGGCAGAACAGCTTAGCCGTGTCTATGAAAACTATTCATTGAAACAGACACCGATTGAAAAATTCATCTTCTTGCTCGCCCTGCTCGACCGCAATGAGACCTTATTTTACCGTTTAGTTTTAGAGCATGCTGAAGAAATGCTCCCAATTGTCTATACCCCAACCGTTGGTCAGGCTGCCAAGACTTATAGCCACATGTTCCGTCGCCCAAGGGGATTGTACATAGCCGCTGATCAAATTTCACAAATTGACACAATCTTAGCAAATGCACCGTTTTCCAACATCAATCTCATTGTTGTCACTGACGGCGAACGCATCCTTGGCTTGGGCGATCAAGGCGTTGGAGGCATGGCCATTCCAGTTGGCAAAACCAGCCTTTATGTCGTCGGTGCCGGTATTCATCCCGCCTTATGTTTACCCATCTTGCTCGACATGGGAACCAATAATGAAAATCTGCTCAAAGATCCACTTTATTTAGGGCTCAGGCACGAACGATTAACAGGAGATCATTACTACCAAGTCATTGAAGAATTTGTGAAGGCAGTGAAACGCCGTTTTCCGCACGCCTTGCTACAGTGGGAAGATTTTGGTAAACATCATGCTTTACGTTTACTGAATCGTTACCGAGAGCGTATTTGTTCTTTTGATGACGACATTCAGGGCACTGGTGCCGCTACCATTGCGGCTTTATCAGCGGCGATTTCTGGCAAGGATGAAAAGCTCAAAGATCAGCGCTATGTATTCTTTGGATTTGGGCAAGCTGGCTATGGTATTGCAAGCATCCTAATGCAGGCCATGATGGAAGAAGGTTTGAGCATGGCAGCCGCAAAAGAACGAATTTATCCGATTGGACACAATGGTTTAGTTTTTGATGACATGAATCCCCATGAATATCAAGAACCTTTTGCCCACCCGCGTGCGATTACCCAAGATTGGCAAATCCGTCAGTCCGACAAAGTTGACCTATTTGATACCGTACTGAATACCAAGGCAACAGTCCTTATCGGCACATCTGGAGTGGCGGGCGCATTTACTGAAAAAGTGCTTTCGCAGATGGCAATAAATACTGAAAAACCGATTATCTTTGCGCTTTCTAATCCTAATAATAAATGCGAATGTACACCTGAGCAAGCTTTCCAAGCAACCCAGGGCAGTTGTCTGGTTGCCACTGGTAGTCCGTTTCCGCCGGTGACTGTGAACAATATTGAACACCCAATTTCACAATGCAACAATATGTACATTTTCCCAGGCGTTGGTTTAGGTGCGATTGTATCCATGACACCGAAAATCACTGACCAAATGTTTGTTGTAGCCTCAAAAGCACTGGCTGCTATGGTACCGCCTGAACTCGCAGCCAAGGGAGTGTTACTGCCTGATCTCCGCGAAATTAGAAAAGTTTCGGAGACGGTTGCCTTTGCCGTTGCCAAGGAGGCACGCGATGCCGGCTTGGGGATACGTCTGCCAGATGACAAATTAAGGGCACTCGTGAAATCGGCGATGTGGCAACCGGAATATCTCCCTTATCAGCCACGTCCAAGATAAATCTTGGACTCCTAGCATGAGTAAAAAAATGAAATGAAACAATATTTAGAATTAATGCAGGACATTTTAGAAAACGGTGTCCAAAAAGATGACCGGACTAATACAGGGACACTGTCCCTGTTTGGGCGGCAATTACGCTTTGATTTATCGGAAGGTTTTCCGTTACTGACAACGAAAAAGCTGCATATTCGCAGTATTATTTATGAACTGTTATGGTTTCTCAAAGGCGAGACCAATATCCAGTATTTGACTGATAATAACGTGCATATTTGGGATGAATGGGCAGATGAGCATGGAGAATTGGGACCCATTTATGGTGCTCAATGGCGATCTTGGCCAAGCGCGGCGGGCAAGTCTATTGATCAAATCAGCGAACTTGTCGCACAAATCAAAAAAAATCCAGATTCCCGACGGCTCATCGTCTCAGCCTGGAATGTCGCTGATATTGACAAAATGGCATTACCCCCTTGTCATCTCTTATTTCAATTTTATGTAGCGGCTGGTAAACTTTCTTGCCAATTGTATCAGCGTAAACTGTGCGCCTTTTAGTTGTGAAGCTAATCGAATAACTCTCCTAAACGGGGGAACTCTTATTAAATGAGACAATCCCGTGCTAAATATCAATAGTCCAAGATAAATCTTTGTTTTTTTGGAGTACAAAGCTTTAGCTTTGTCAGACAGTACAAAGCTAAAGCTTTGTACTCCAACACGTCAAGATAACTTTGACGGTTTTTTTGGAGTACAAAGCTTTAGCTTTGTCAGACAGTACAAAGCTAAAGCTTTGTACTCCAACACGTCAAGAT
>JSZA02000241.1 GCA_000785145.2 Candidatus Thiomargarita nelsonii | reverse complement strand
TTTATTCAACAGATAGAAGTTACCATGGTACTTATGACATGTGTATAGAAGTCCTTTCCGATTCGACAACCGAAATCATGGAACGGGATACCATCATAAAAAAAGACGAATACGCTAAAGCTGGAATAAAAGAATACTATATTTTGGATGCCCAGCGAGAACGTACACAATTTTTTCGTTTGAACAAAACGCGGCGCATTTATAAAGCCATCAAACCTCAAAAAGGAGGTATTATAAAATCCAAAGTCTTACCCGGTTTTCAATTTAGGATCTCAGACTTACTTGAAAAACCATCTATTGAAGAAATGGTTGAAAATAAGGTTTATCAACAATTTGTCATGCCTAATTATTTAAGAGAAAAACAGGCACTTCAGGCGGAAAAACAGGCACTTCAGGCGGAAAAACAGGCACATCAGGTGGAAAAACAGGCGCGTATTCTGGCAGAACAACGTGCTAAACAATTAGCAGAACAATTACGACTAATGGAGCACCGGAATTGACGACATTAATATAGAAATCCGATTAAAAAAAAGCGAACTTCGCATAGCGAGGCTCGCTTTTTTTTGGTTTCACAAAAGTCAAAATCTTTAACGACAGGGATTATTTTTTAGCAGGGATAAAACCCCTGTCGTTTAGTGTTTTGACTTATCCCTACTAAAAAGTAATCCCATTCATTAAGCATTTAGTGTAAACTATCAACCAACATCAGCTTTATACGAGGAGAAAAAAATAATGGGAATGGATGATCGCGACGGAGTCATCTGGTTTGATGGCAAAATGGTGCCTTGGCGCGAGGCGAAAGTACATGTTTTAACACATACCTTGCATTATGGCATGGGCGTGTTTGAGGGCATTCGCGCTTATAAAGCCGAGCAAGGCACCGCGATTTTTCGTTTACAAGAGCATACTCGACGCTTATTTGATTCAGCGCATATTTTGGGACTCAAAATCCCTTATGATCAGCAAACCATTAATGATGCGATTTGCGCCGCTGTACGCGATAATGGATTAAAAAGTGGCTATATTCGCCCCTTGGTTTTTTACGGCTCTGAAGGCATGGGATTACGTGCCGATAATTTGCGTGTCCATGTGAGCATTGCCGCTTGGGAATGGGGCGCTTATTTGGGCGCCGATGGCATAGAAAAAGGTATTCGCATACATACCTCATCTTATACTCGTCACCATGTCAACATTACCATGTGCAAAGCCAAAGCCGTGGGCAACTATATGAATTCTACGCTCGCTTTACAAGAAGCCTTGGCAGGTGGTTATGATGAAGCCTTATTATTAGATACTGAAGGCTATGTTGCCGAGGGCAGCGGAGAAAATATTTTTGTGGTGCGAGATGGTGTTATTTATACGCCAGAATTAACATCCGCTCTGGCAGGCATTACTCGTGCCAGCATTTTCACGCTTGCCGAAGAAATCGGATATACCATACGCGAAAAACGTATCAGTCGTGATGAAGTCTATATTGCTGATGAAGCCTTTTTTACCGGCACCGCCGCAGAAGTGACACCCATTCGTGAATTAGATGGTCGCACAATTGGTGCAGGCACACGCGGACCTATCACTGAGCGTTTACAAAGCTTATTTTTTGATCTTGTGCATGGTCGTCATGCCACACATTTGGATTGGTTGACGTTTGTTTAATTAATAACAGAGAAAAAACAACATGAGTGATACAGCAACCGACAAAAAACAATATCAAGTCACCAAAAAAGACTTACCACTACACTGCCCAATGCCAAGCATGAGCTATTCACATCCTCGTGTTTTTCTGCCCATTCAGGAAAAAGGCAATGTTAAATGTCCATACTGTGGAACGGACTACACCTTAGAATCGTGACAACTGCCATTTTAATCATTGGACCATCGTGGGTGGGAGACATGGTGATGGCACAAAGTCTGTTCAAAGTACTTAAACAGGCTGATGTGAATATTGATGTCTTAGCACCCACTTGGAGCCAAGGCTTGCTCCAACGTATGCCAGAAGTGCGTCACAGCATCTCCCACTCCATTGAACATGGTCAACTGGGATGGGGAGCGCGTCGGCGCATGGGACAAAAATTGCGCTCTCAAGCCTATCAACAAGCCATCATCTTGCCCAATTCTTGGAAATCAGCACTGATACCCTTTTGGGCAAAAATACCACGCCGCACAGGATATCGGGGCGAAATGCGTTATGGATTAGTCAATGATATGCGCCAAATGAAGCCCCCGCGCACTGTGGAACAATTTGTCGCACTCGGCTTACCTAAAAATGCCCAGAAAATCGACGTGCCCAATCCGCGCCTTAATCCCGGAGACGTAGCCTTGCAACGCTTAAAATTAGAATATCCACAGGTGCCCACTTTAGCCTTGTGTCCAGGCGCAGAATATGGACCGGCAAAATGTTGGCCACTAGAATACTATGCCACTGTGGTCAAACAAAAAAAGGCGGAAGGTTGGCAAATTTGGATATTTGGCTCTGAAAAAGACGCGCCGCTTGGGAGAGAAATTCAAAGTTTAGCGGGAGTAGAATGTCTCAATTTGTGTGGAAAAACGACTTTACCAGAAGCCGTCGACTTATTATCACTAGTGAGCGCCGTTATTTCCAATGACTCAGGACTGATGCACGTTGCTGCGGCTTTAGATAAACCTTTGATTGCACTTTATGGCTCCTCTAATCCGGGCATGACGCCACCTCTTTCAACTCATGCCCGCGTATTGTCTTTAAATCTTGAATGTAGTCCCTGTTATCAACGCACTTGTCCTTTAAAACATTTAAAGTGTTTACGTGATATTAAACCGGCTGCGGTACTTGAACTATTGAAAGAAGATTAATTATCGCTTTGCAGGACGCGGAGCGTCGCGTGTTTAGACAACTAATGAAAACCTTATTTAAACAAGTCACTTATTCTCTCTCAAAAATAATAGAAGAAATAGACAATGGAGAAATTGGATTACCCGACATTCAGCGCCCTTTCGTCTGGAGAAATGCCAAAGTGCGCGATTTGTTTGATTCCATGTATAAAGGTTTTCCGGTTGGCTATCTATTATTTTGGGCAAGTGCCTCAGAGCACCAAATTGGCACCAATATCAAACAAAAAATACCACGAGTATTGATTGTCGATGGACAACAACGATTGACTTCACTTTACGCCGTCTTAAAAGGAAAACAAGTCGTCGGAAATGACTATAAATCGTATTCAATTCACATTGCCTTTCGCCCACGCGATGCAAAATTTGAAGTCACCAGCGCCGCTATTCATAAAGATCATGAATTTATTCCCGATATATCACCATTATTATCGGGCGCGGTGAAACGTAATCGTTTTGGGCGAGAATTTATAGAAAAATTGCGTCGCTATCGGAAATCATTGAGTGAAGCTGAAGAGGATAAACTTTATGATGCCATCGACCAACTTTATGAAATATCCAATTATTCTTTTACAGTATTAGAATTATCGGCAAACTTGAATGATGAAATGGTATCAGAGATTTTTGTGCGAATAAATAGCCAAGGAAAAAGCCTGAAACAGGCAGATTTTATTCTCACCTTGATGTCAGTTTATTGGGAAGAGGGGCGTAGTCAATTGGAGCAATTTTGTCGCAAAGCGCGTTTGCCATCTACAGGAGAGGCATCTCCTTTTAACTATTTTATTAAGCCGCTGCCTGAACAATTGCTACGTGTATCGGTGGGAATAGGCGTTCGGCGAGCCCGCTTAGAACATATGCGTGCGCTTTTGCGGGGCAAAGAAGAATTTGAAAGGCTCAAACAAGGGCAAGCTTATGCGCTTGACTTACAAAATTGGCATGAATTTTTAAAAGTCTTATTACGAGCCGGCTATCGTAGTGAAAATATGATTACCTCAAAAATCGCCTTATATTATTGTTATATTATGTTCTTGATTGGTAAACGTGACTATGGCGTCAAACCATTTGATCTTCGCAATACGATAGCGCGTTGGTTTTTCATGAATTCGTTAAGCAAGCGTTATAGTGGCTCACCTGAGACTGTGATGGAAACGGATTTTGTACGTTTGCGAAAGGTTAAAGATGCAGCGGGTTTTATTGAGACATTAAAGCGAATTATTAATGACACGCTGACTGACGATTTTTGGCATATCACCTTACCGAATGAATTAGAGTCATCAACGGCAAGGAGCCCCTCATTTTTTGCCTATTATGCGGCATTGAATTTGCTCGACGCTCAGATATTATTTTCTAAAATGAAAGTATCAGAATTACTTGATCCGGCACTCAAAGCTAAAAAGTCTGCCATTGAGCGACATCATCTTTTTCCCAAAAATTATTTGGCGAAAATTTGTATAAAAAAAAATAATGAAGTTAATCAGTTAGCTAATTTTGCGTTGGTAGAATGGTCAGATAATCTGCGTATAAAAGATAAGCCCCCCTCAGAATACTTTTCAGAATATGCCAAGCGATTTTCAAAGGCAGAAATAGACAAAATGCGTTATTGGCACGCCTTGCCCGATAATTTTGAACAAATGGATTATCCTAGTTTTTTGTTGGAACGGCGTAAACTGATGGCGCAGATTATTCGAGATGGATTTCATCAATTGATGAGCTTGAACTAAATATTTTTTTGGAGTCCAAGATTTATCTTGGACTCCTTTCATTTAAGAGCCTGTTTGAGATATAAGTTTTTTAGCCTTTCAAAGGCGGGATTTTCAATAAGCAATCGTGTGGTTTTTTTATTCAACTCCGGCACTGAACAATCATATTTTGACAATGCTTGCAAATAGTCTTGTCTGTCTTGATTGTTTACGACAATGGGCTGAGTGGCGGTTAAACCTTCAATAAATTTGAATTGCTTTTGGCTATTTTCCATAAAAATATTTATGACATAATGAGATATGATTAGGAGTATTATTATGACACAAAAAGCAAAAAACCGTTATGATGCGGCATTCGGTTGTTTATTAGCTGAGCAAGATTCTAGTACAGGAGGGCGGAAATATCCAGACCATGACAGGGCAAACCCGATAGGGTATGCCCCTACAATATCAATTGCAGAGGGTAGGGGCAATCCTTTATGGTTGCCCTAGTGGTACGGGGATTTCCGCCCTCCTGCACTAGTACGCTGTCAACTTTGTTTTGACGGGTAATGTAGGGTAGGGTGCGTCCTACGCACCCTGATAGATACTCAAAAGGTGCGTAGGAGGCACCCTACAAAACAACATTGACAGAGTACTAGTGCAGGAGGGCGGAAATCCTCATACCACTAAAAAAAACCTTGTCCCGTAGGGATTCTTACGGATGACACAGATTACGCGGATTTAAAGTCAAAGGATTAGATAATGACTGTTTTTAGGTTTTTAATCCGTGTCATCCGAGTCATCCGCAAGATCCCTACGGGACAAGGGTTTTTAGTGGTATGGCAATTTCCGCCATCCTGCACTAGCCTTTCTCATCCCAACGAGAGTTGTCGTCATGCTGTCGCTTGTTATGTCATAGCCATTTCAAGTTTGATAAATAAACCGGGGGATCGAAAATTGGCTTTTGAACGCGCATACAATTGGGCGGCTTCTCATGTCAATGAAGTACCCCGTTGGTTGGAAGAGGCTAAAAATAATGTCGATGTTCCCTATCATCCACAAGTAGGATTCCTTAAAATCGGTTTGACTCATGCCTTTAGACATTTGTTGCTGGGAACGGATTATGTCGATGCTATTCAAGAAACGCTTGAAGGGGGCGGTGATACTGATACGAATGCTTGTATTGTCGGGGGATTGATAGGTGCCGCGAGTGGTGCTGAGTCGATTCCAGATGAAATGCAACAAGCGGTACTCAATTGTGATACTTTACAAGGCTCGCATCCACGCCCCGATTTTTTACATTCTGTGCAATTGCCAGATATAACTAAACGCCTCTTGGCGAAAAATCCTATTTAAATAGGAGTCCAAGATTTATCTTGGACGTTTCAATTATTCTTAAATACCATCCAATAAATGTTTAATAATGGCAGAAGAGTTGCTAAGATTCCAAAAAAGAGCCAAAGACGTCCTAAATGCCAATAGTTATCAGGAATAAGCCCATCTTTAGAAAACTGTTGAGACATTTTCGCCTGTTTAATTTGAATTGGGATTAAGATCAGTGCCCAAATAACTCCAGAAAGAATAAAGAGCCAAAATCCCCATGCTAACCAGACTATGTTCAGATAATCCATGTCATGGAGTACGGCATTTCCAATTCCAGTGACAAGAATGAGTATGACTCCGCCTGTTGTGAAAATATAATCTGTCAAAGTCACTTGGCGTTGTGCAAAAGCGATGATCAGGGGATTTTTAGTGCGATCTGCCATCACTTTCCACCATCCCGTGACGATGATATTTCCTATAAATATAATTACACCAAGAAGATGTAGGCTTTTTAATGTCAAATAGGTATTCATTTGTAAATTCCGGAGTCCCAAGTTGTAGTGAAAAATCCTATTTTTTAAAAAAATAGGATTTTTGGGAGTTTGGCTCTGAGTAATAAGAGATCAATGCCATATCGTGCCGGAGAAAGCTAAGTTCGTAGTAGGCTATTTATCGCCTATTTAATGGCATTGAGCAATCTCAATAGATATTTTACCAGAAAAGTGATAATCTTAGAGCGACGTTTTTAAGTTATGGAGCGTGGAGATGATGAGACAACTATTAATTGCTTTAGTTTGTTTTTTTCTACTTTCAGCCTGTGCGCCGCCTAAAAAAGACGGCCCCAGTGTGGCGCATGGATTCTCAAGTGCTTTGGCTGGTGTAGGGCATTTATTGCTATCACCCTTTCAAATTGCCACGGGATTACTTGAGGGTATTGCTTCAGTCAATGCCACCAACGCCCCAGGGCAACCACAAGGGATTGCCCCTACAGAGGACCGCATTTTATGTTTCCGAGGCAAAAGTTTTCGCGCAGCGAAAACTTTTGCCTCGGAAGGCAATCCTTTATGGTTGCCCTGGGGCGTTGGTGGCATTGAGCCCTGGGCAAAAGTTACGCATCCCCATGAGGGCATAAATGAAAAAAGCCCCTGAGCAGCTAACTGGCTCAGGGGCTTTT
>JSZA02000250.1 GCA_000785145.2 Candidatus Thiomargarita nelsonii | reverse complement strand
TCTGGTGCTCACGCGCCACGCTTATTGATATTTTTTTGATTTTAGCTTTCTAAAATCAAATCACCTCAAAATACGTCAACCCTGATTTTTAGTACCTTCTTACATTTTACCCTCAATTTTCAAATCGCCTCAAAAACACACAAGCCCCGTTTTTAGTACATTCTTCGATTTTTCCCTTATTTTGAACCTTAAAAAAAATTGAGGGCGGTGATGTGGCGGAGCCTTTGCGTGAGCGGGTGTTGGGGCGTGTGGTGGCGGTTGATGTGTTTAAGCCGAATGTGCTTGAGCCTGTCGTTTCAAGAGGAACTTTGTTGGATGAGGATTGGTTTCCTCGGTTGGAGCAGACGGGGATCGAGCGGGTGATGGTGCGTTCTGCGATTAGTTGTGAGTCTCGTTATGGGATTTGTGCTTTGACTGTTAGTGATGAGGAGAGTGTGTTGCCGGGGCAAAGGGTGGCGCATTGGGATCCGCATACGATTCCGGTGATCACCCAAGTGGCTGGACAAGTGAATTTGGTTGATGTGGTGGATGGTGTGACGGTGAATATGGTTTTCTCAGACGGGGTTGAGTAGTATTGTGGTGATGGATCAAAAACAACGCTCGCTTCATGCAAGAGAATTGCGTCCGATTGTGAGATTGGTGGATAAGGAGCAATGCCATTAAGTTAAGGGCAACCACTAGGGTGTTGCCCCTACGTGATATGCCATTTTTGTAGGGGCAATCCTTTATGGTTGCCCTTAACTTAATGGCATTGGGATAAGGAGACGGGTAATGAGTTGTTTATGCCGGATACTGAGGTGCCCGCGAGTTATTTTTTGCCGCCGCGAGCGATTATTAAGGTGGAAGAGGGTAGTTTGGTGGAGGTAGGCGATGTGATAGCGCGATTGCCACAAGAATCTTTATTATCTAGCGTCGTTCACAAATATTTGACCAGTCGATTGAAAATGGCCTAAACATTTTTCACGTTCTTGCGTTAATGCCATATCGTGTCGGGCAGCCATAAAGGTTTGCCCCTATATGGACCGTAATTTATGGGTAATATTTTGTCGTTGCCATTTAATGGTATTGGGATGAGCATAATAGGTATTGCTTTACCCACCCTACAATATTTATATTTTACCCAGGCTACGCTCGCTGGAATCCCCGCTTTTTAAATTATCCCATCATAATTAATACGTTACGGTGGAACTTGGATTTATTCCCAAAATAGCCTATACTACTCATTAGTAACAAGACCATGGAAAACAAAAATGCTGCAAATAAGAGCTGAACAACAAAGTGCATTAACACAAAACTATTTGGTACGCAAAATATTAGGTTTTCTTAAACAGCAATTGCCAGAAAAATGCAATAAACCAGATGCTGAACTCGTCGAGTCAATAAATAGGTATATTAAGCTAGCAAGAGATTATGACATAAAAACCGAACGCTCAATAGCAAAATGCTCTTATCTTTTTCTGTTAACTGATGAAAAGTTACTTGACATCAATGGTGTAAAAGAATATTTGGAGCAATCCACTCCTTCACAAAGTGACAAGATTGATAGGCTTATGAAGTCAATGGCCGTCGCTAGCAAGTTAACATCTAATTAACGGAAACAAAAAACCGAGGTAAATAATAATGGCTACAATAGCCCTTGCGCCACCTTTGATCGCTTCAGGGCCTCCAGGCTGGGTGGTATTTGGAATATTAGCCGTTGTCACTGTGGGTGCCGTTGCAATCATGAATGCTTCCAAGCAAGCAGATGACGATTTCGCTGATGATGAACCCAGTTCTACGGAAAGCTGCCCTGAAGACAAAGATAGTACATCAGAAACTACAGACAAACCCAAAGAGCTTCCCCAAAATCCAGATGACTTATTGGATGATGGGTATGAGGAAACAACAGATCCAAGAACGCCGGAACACATAAGACGATTTCGCAATCCGAAAACAGGTGATGAGGTCGAATTCCATAAAGGAAAACCAGGAAAACCAGGCTGGGAAGGAAAAGACCATTGGCACAGATTTAATCCAAATAAAACTGGAAAAGGTGATGCTATGCTGGACAAAAACGGGAATCCTGTGCCGAAAAATTCAAAGCCATCCCACATAAAACCAAGTACCTAATGATAAGGTGTATACAAAATGACAATCAAAGAATTTATGATGAAATACTCGTTATATGGTTCTGTTATAACTGCATGGAACTGGGCAAAATCACACCGCCTGGTTCTTGAGCTTGATTTATCTAATTTGAACCAAAATGATTATACGGAAGATCAAGATGATTTTAGGCCGATAATTTTAATCTTTGAGAATTGCACTATTGTTGACGAATTGAATGAAGGGTTTGATGGTTTTTCCAATGGTGACGCGAGAATTATTGAAGCAAGTACAATAAGAAAATCTGCCTCCTCAACTGCTAAACAAGGTATCAAGTTGGTTATGATGCATGACAATTATGACGTAACAGGAGAAAAGTTGGTGTCTGTTATAGTTTTCGCAAAAGAACTTTCTATGATTGTTCCTGATGCCAAATACTAACACAAAGCTCCAGCGAAATAATTAGAATAAGAATAATTAGGATCAGAGCGATCGTAGCCTGGGTTAAATGTAGTCATAGTAGTCATAGTAGGGTGGGTAGAGCGAGAGCGCAACGAAGTGGCGGGACGCCCAACCCACCATTTATTAATAATAATCAACCTATTAATTAATAGTACAGCGGATTGACTATCTATTCACCTCATGCAAGCCTTAATTTTATTAGGCTCTGTCTTTTTAGCCTCATTTTGAAAATCGCCTCAAAAACACACAAGTCCCATTTTTAGTGCATTCTTTGATTTAAAGATTTTTTTTTCTTGGGCATGACATCAAAGTCACGCCCATGTACCGTTATCAGTTAACCGATAACTCAACCTCAAACTGATACCGATAATCCTCCGCAAACCCATGCGCCATTAAATGGTACACGGCATCTTTGGCATCATCATAAGACAAACCATTAATGCCGTCGCGGTAAGATGCTCGTCCACCGTTTTGCCTGAGATAGGCGAGTAGATGAGCAGCATTATCTGAAAGCCCATCCCACCACTTATCCCCGTCATTTTTATCAATTAGCCCAAGCCGTATTGCCGCAAAATTTAGCAGCTCTTTTTTAAAGCCAGAATCTCCAACTTTGCCAAGATAGTCAACTATATCACGCCAAATCGCATCATCTTCTATTCCGATTTGCTCTAATGCGTCCACTGTTGTCTGCAAATCTTCGATGTTTTTGTCGCGCCAGATGCGTCGGAGATCATTTCGATAGGCAGTTTGTTTAGCTGTGGGATCGGTAACGCCTTGGTAACGGTCAATCACACCCGGTAACGCGGTAACGTTTGGGCTAAAACCAACGTCTTTACTAACCTCATTAGCGTTACCGACTTTTTCATCCACGGTATAAACCCCCTTTGACTCAGAAATAAATTTTTTGCGCTTTAAAGTCATAAACCTTTTTCTGATCGTGCCCGGCTTTACACCCAAATGTTGCCCTGCCTTTTTTGGCGTATCATAGCCATCAGTAATAGCTTCTAGAGTTTCGGACAATTCATCACTGAGTTGTGATTGTCCAAGGTTTTCGACCTGCCATCCATATTCATTAAGCAAAGCCCGAAAAGGCGCAATATCCTCACCAAACAATCCCCGTGCCTTATCAAAACGCACATCAAACACCGCCCCCTCTTCTTGTGAATAATCCTCTGGGCGCAACAATGCAATGATGTTGTCGGGTTGACGCGATAATGCCGAAGTCCCAAAGATCGTCTTTTGCCGATTAGCATGATGGACAAGCAATCGTTTTAACCAAGTTTTGGCTGGAGTCCAGTCTTGTTGCTTGACTTGATCAAGGTTAAACAAGGCACTCAAGTTATCTAAGAACAACAGCTCAATTTTAGGCTTTTCAATGAGATAGAAATCCTATTTTTTTTAAAAATAGGATTTCTTTGATATACGTCCAAGGTGCGCCTTGCACTCCCAGATGCAATGCCATTAAATTAAGGGCAACCACTTCGTAGGGGCGGGCAACCACAAGGGATTGCCCCTACACCCGCCCCTACAAAAAATCACGGTTCACGTAGGGGCGGGCAACCACAAGGGATTGCCCCTACTGAAGTGGTTGCCCTTAACGAAGGTGGCAGTGGTCTTTTTAGTCCCATTTTGAAAGATTTCTCCTAACGTCGAAACCTTAAAAAGTCACTTGTCCCATTTTTAGTACATTCTTTGATTTTGCCCTCCTAAAAGAAAATCGCGCTCGGTTGTAAACAAGCCGTTAAGGGAGATGTTTTGTATTTTGCGCTTGAGGATAATCAGCGACGTATGAATACTCGCATAAAAAAGCCTGGTAACGTCAGTAAATGACAAAAGCGTACATTGTGACGGTGTCAAGTATATTTTGATTTTGGCAGGGATAACTCAAAACCGACACGAAAGGGATAATAGGGATAAATTCAAATCGATACGATAGTCTAATTGGGGCTCGTATCTGCTTTGACTTATCCCTGCTATCCCTGTCGTTAATGTTTTGATTTCAGGTGGATATTTTACTTAGCTGGTAATTCGATAAATTCAGATTCTGGTAATGGCTCGGCATTGTCTAACTCGGCTGCTGGTTTTTCTTGAGCCGTAAGGTTATTATTATTAAGGTAGCCCATCTATGTTGCCTGTTACCATTCCTTCACCTGAGAAGTGATGAATTTGAACCCAACTGCCGTTGTTCATATAGGCCCAAATTCCATGAAATTCGCCAAAGTCTATGATGATATCCGCATGTTCTCCAGAATCCAAGCATCCAGTGATCATCCTTTCGGGTGAGATTGTGTGTAATTGAACCCAGTCGCCGTTGTCCATTCGGATCCAAATTCCGTGTTCGCCAAAGTCTATAATAATCTCATCCCGTCCATTTCCATCTATGTCTCCTGTGGTTATGCTTTCGGCTGAAAGGGTGTGTAGTTGTGTCCAACTGCTGTTGTTCATCCAGATCCATATTCCACTAAATTCATTAGCTGATGTTCCAAAGTCTATAATAATCTCATCCTTTCCATTTCCATCTATGTCTCCTGTGGTTATGCTCTCAGGTGAGAAATTATGTAATTGAACCCAGCTCTCGTCGTCCATTTGGATCAAAATTCCGTATTCGCCAAAGTCTATAATAATCTCATCCTTTCCATTTCCATCTATGTCTCCTGTGGTCATGCTTTCGGCTGACAAGGAATGGAATTGCCCCCATGGGCTGTTATTCATCCAGAGCCAAATTCCGTAATTTGTGCCAAAGTCTACAATAATCTCATCCTGTCCATTTCCATCCATGTCTCTTGTGATCATGCTATCAGCTGAGAATAAATGCAATTGATCCCATGGGTTGTTATTCATCCAGCGCCAAATTCCATAAGAACCAAAGTCAATAATGATTTCGTCTTCTCCATTATCATCTATGTCGCCAATGGTCATACTTATGGGTGATAGGGGATGTATATTTGTCCATGTGCCGTTATTCATCCATGCCCAAATCCCATGTTCGCCAAAGTCTATTATTAAGTCATTTGAGTTACAAATATTGCTACAATAGGATGGGGAAATTTGGGTATGCCAATCAGGGTTTTTTTCGTTAAGCCAGAGAACGAAGTTGGCGTTATATTCTGTGTCTGTGTTGATTAGGTTGTTGTTTTGTAATCTTAAACCATCTGGCGACGACTCCAAACTTGTCAAATTCATCAACTCAGATGGGATTTTTCCGCAGAGTTGGTTGTTAGACAGATAGAGCCTTGTCAAATTGCTCAAATTACCTAACTCCGGTGGGATAGTTCCGGTGAGTTCGTTGTAATCCAGAAAGAGAGATGTCAAATTGCTCAAATTACCTAACTCCGGTGGGATAGTTCCGGTGAGTTTGTTGTAACCCAGAGTGAGAAATGTCAAATTGCTCAAATTACCTAACTCCGGTGGGATAGTTCCGGTGAGTGAGTTTAAATGCAGAGCGAGAGATGTCAAATTGCTCAAATTACCTAACTCCGGTGGGATAGTTCCGGTGAGTGGGTTCCAAGACAGAAAGAGGCGTGTCAAATTGCTCAAATTACCTAACTCCGGTGGGATAGTTCCGGTGAGTTTGTTGTAACCCAGAGAGAGAAATGTCAAATTGCTCAAATTACCTAACTCCGCTGGGATAGTACCGGTGAGTCGGTTGTAATCCAGTTCAAGATTTGTCAAATTGCTCAAATTACCTAACTCCGGTGGGATAGTTCCGGTGAGTTGGTTGTAATCCAGAAAGAGAGATGTCAAATTGCTCAAATTACCTAACTCCGGTGGGATAGTTCCGGTGAGTTGGTTGGAACTCAGAGAGATATCTCTCAAATTGCTCAAATTACCTAACTCCGGTGGGATAGTTCCGGTGAGTTGGTTGTGATACAGATTGAGAGATGTCAAATTGCTCAAATTACCTAACTCCGGTGGGATAGTTCCGATGAGGTTCTTTGAAGCCAGACGGAGTTCTGATACATGCTCACCACTACATGTCACCCCAGACCAACCACAAGGCTCATTATCCTCAAGCCACCCGGTACTAGTGTCCCAACTATCACCACCCGTACTATTATACAAAGTCACAAGAACTTCACACTCCGCCGAAGGAATTTCAGTAACATCCGCACAATAAATAGTAGCCTGAGCGAGTGGGGATGCTAAAATCAATACTAATAATAAAAAGCTTTTCTTTGGCATAATAAAAAATTTTCCTCATAAAAAAAACAAAACTACACGGATTGCATTTAAGAATGGATAAGTCAAAACAGATTTCGGGGCGATTATACCGAAATTGTGCTGGAGTTTGCAACCCGAAATTACTACAACGGATTGATACTAGAGATATTATTAGCAATCTCTCTCATATCAGGTTTGATTATAGTATATTCAAATATTAGCACAATTAATTTAAAAATTAAACAAAACGAAGTAACAAAATAAATAATTAAAAACAAATGCCTTTAATTCGTTTTTTTTATTTTTAATGGCTTTTTCAACTAGCAAAAAAATTCTATAAGTCACAACAAAACTACACGGATTGCATTAAAAAAAGGGATAAGTCAAAACCGATTCAAAACGCTTTTTTTTTTGGAGACAGACTCTTTTATATGTTATATATAGAGACTTTCAAAAAGTTTGGACAAGCTTTTTTTTAAAACTGTGAACAATT
>JSZA02000281.1 GCA_000785145.2 Candidatus Thiomargarita nelsonii | reverse complement strand
GACTTCTCTTTTCTCATTTTCTTCAAGATTTTTGAGTGATTGAGAAACATCAAGCGTTTTTTTCTCTTTTTCTACTTCTTGGAGTAATAATTGCAAAAAAGTTTCAAACGGTTTTCGATTTTCAATAAGCCGTCTTTTAAGGATTCCTTGTTCGTTTTCAGAAAGTTTGGTTTTGGTAATTATTTTGGAAAAATCGAACACAGCAGCTGGTTCAATTAAGTTCCCTTGTTGGGGCGAATTTTTTTTCATTTTTATATAATGGGGGGGGTAAATATTATTTTTCAAGTTTAGGATTCGGCTTTATTTTTTTTTGTTACACAAATATTGAAAAAGATAATTTATCTTATATAATACATCACAAACAATGCAACCGTCTTTAATCTTAACAAGGCGGAAATAAAATCATGAGCACCATAATCAAAGCAGGAAGACCTAAAGGTAGTAAGAACAGAAAACCGCCAAGGGATAGTAAAACCATTCGTGTTCCAATGGCTTTAGTGGATTCTGTAGAAAGGATGATTAAAGAGTATAGGGATTTACAAAAAAAGCTAGATAGCCATTATTAGGCTAATTTGTGACGATTTCCACCTAGTTGCCAAACAAATTTATGCCCGTGTTACTAGCACGGGCAAAATACCCGGACATGATGGGCAAAACATAATTAATTGAAAGTGCATTATAGCACTCATTGCCTATCATGTCTCTCAACTTAAAGGTAGAGACAGATGATGAATAACCGTTTCAATCCAAACGGCATCCCCGACTACTTAAAAGCCCGTCCACAATGGGTAGTCTGGGGAAAACGCTCAGCACAAGGGAGCGATGCTTTGCAAAAAGACGGGCGCCTCAACAAAATTCCATTCAACTCACGCACTGGCAAAGCCGCCTCAAGCAACAAGCCTAACACATGGGGGACATTTCAAGATGCCGTAATAGCCTATCAAACCGGTTGGTACAATGGCGTGGGCTACATGTTTGCCGAAGGCGACGGATTGGTTGGTATTGATCTCGATCACTGCCTTGATGCCACAGGCACGCCAAACCCTCAAACGCAAGATATTCTCTCACATTTTGAGAATACTTTCATTGAAATATCACCGAGCGGCGACGGCTTACACATCTACTGCTTTGGGCTCGCACTACATTGTGGCAAAGGGCAGCAAAATAAGTGGATTGAGATATACGGCAAAGATGTACATGGCAAACGCTCCAACCGCTATTTTTGCGTGACGGGCAACCAATTTTCCAAAAGCCTTGAAATCATGGATGCTCAAGCCGCACTGGCTTGGCTACACAACAGCTTTAAAACCCAAACAGCACCTCCTACCAATCCAAAGACAAAGCACTCTACCACCGACTCACACCTTGAAAAATACGTCCGCACCGCTTTTGAGGACGAAATCTCCAAAGTACGCAATGCGATTGACGGCTCGCGTAATGATCAACTTTTTAAATCAGCCGCCGCTCTAAAAGAGTTATGCAACAGTGACTGGGCATCTTCTTATATTAGTACATACGAGATTGAAGCGGCTTTGCTAACAGCGACTAATTTGCCAGAAAAAGAGGCGCGATCAACTATTGCGAGTGCATTTAAATCGGCAACAGGTGCAAGAGAAAAACCTAATGACAATATAAATAGCATGGATAATATGCCCGCCAAATTACCCACTTTATCCAAACTACCCAATAACTCTACCCACGTAACCCCAAGTGACGACTCAACATTATCCACATTATCCACTTTATCCACCGATGACAAAAAATCCGCCATCGTCCCTTACGCGGATATTCAATCCCCT
Organism: Candidatus Thiomargarita nelsonii; assembly: GCA_000785145.2. Classification (GTDB taxonomy): domain Bacteria; phylum Pseudomonadota; class Gammaproteobacteria; order Beggiatoales; family Beggiatoaceae; genus Thiomargarita; species Thiomargarita nelsonii_B. Next base: position 5,463 of record JSZA02000281.1, on the reverse strand, counting down.
ATTCCCTTACAAAGGAAATTAGATAATTCACCTCAATTTCCTATCCATGCTTTAGGGACATTATTAAGTAATGCTGCCCTTGCTATTTTCGATGAAGTGCAATGCCCATTGGCTCTTGCCGCCCAATCAGTGCTTGCTGCTGCGAGTATGGCATGTCAAGGCATTGCCAATATACAAGTGAGACAAAGACTGGTTTTTCCTTTAAGTGGATATTTTCTAAGTCTTGGAGAAACTGGCGAGCGTAAAACGGGTGTAGATAAATTGGCTTTACAGGCTCATAAATATTTTGAACGTCAGTTACACGTTAAATGGCGTAAATGGGAAAAAAAGCCAAAAAAAGATGGTAATCAAGAAGATGACTCTGAAGAGCCCCGTCAACCCCACCTGATTGTTGAAGAGCCAACATACGAGGGACTTACTAAGATATTTCAAACAGCCCAACCAACAGTTGGTATTTTTAGTGATGAAGGGGGACGTATTCTTGGTGGTGTCGCTATGTCCAAGGATAACCAAATCAAAACCCTGACTGCACTTTCTTCATTATGGTGTGGTGGACCCATTTCTCGATCACGCGCACAAGACAGCACAACCAAACTTTATGATCGTCGATTGTCTATTCATTTGATGGTACAACCCAAGTTAGCGATGGAACTCATGTTGTCCAATGAAAACATGCAAGATCAAGGATTTTTGGCGCGATTTCTTGTGTGTTATCCAAAGTCCACAATTGGTTTTAGGGCGTATAAAGAAAGTGATCCTTTTACTGAATCTCGCTTTGGTCAATATTGGCAATATATGACGGAATTGTTGGGTATGTATCGGTACAACAAGGATGGTGAGCTGCAAATCAAGACGTTGGATATTACTCCATCAGCTAAAGCATTGTGGATAGATTTTTATAATCGAGTGGAGTCTGGTATGACTTCTGGCGGTAAGTACAGTGAGATTAGAGGTTTTGCTAATAAAGCGACTGAACATGCGGCGCGATTGGCGGGCATTATTGCAGTAACGACTGATCCTCACACGATTGTTGTCGATGAACAGTATATGCAGTGGGGATAGAGCTTGTATATTTTTATCTTGCTGAGGCGTTGCGTTTGATGGATGCGAAGCCTGATCCTGATATTGAAAAGGCGGAGCGTCTTTTAAGTTGGTTGCATGGCTTTGTCGCGGCTAAACGATTTCACAACGGGTATATCAACCATACACAAATTTATATGGGTGGCTTACGCTTTGTTCGTAATCCCAAAAATGCTCTTAAATATATGATGATACTTGAGCGACATGGTCATGTTTTGTTGTTGACTAAGGGGCGCAGTAAGTTGTGGAAGTTATCTGATAACTCGGTGAAGGGTGGTTTGGATAAAGTAGCCGGAGTGGGTAAAGTGGGTAATGTGGGTAATGTTATTGATAATAAAAAGGATTTTGTGGATAGAGAAATGGATAGTTTGGATAAAGTGGATAAAGTCGTATTAGAGGGGTTGCGGCGCATTTGGCATTCGGAGCAGATATCTGGTATGCAAGATACGTTGGATGCGCTTGATCAGTTGAAGTTATTTGATGATGTCATTTGGCACGATATCGTCAAGCACCTTGCCAAGATTGGGGATAATAGCTCTAAAAGAGCACTGCTAAATTTTGTGGCGGCGCGAATTGGGGTAATTGATGATGGGTGGTGGAATGGTTAATTGATGTGATGGGCGTGGCTTTGTTGTCATGCCCAAGAAAAAAAATTTTTTTGTGTCAAATTTTCCGAAAAAAATTTAAAAATTGTCTCAGCTAAAAATCCTCGCACCAACTTTTGATTTCTGCACCCGTCAAATTTTAACTAACTGATTTAATTTATAAAGAGAAATCTCATCCAATCTACAAAAGAGTACAAAGTACTCAGTGCAAGTACTTTGTACAACTTTATAAAACATTGCATTCCCACAACAAACAACATAAAATCCCCCCACAAAAAAAAACCAGGAGACAAAACCAAACCATGCCAAACCCAACAAAAACCAAGAGGATAATCCTCATATTCTTCACCCTACTCGCATTAGGCTCAGCACCACCCAGTGCAGCCAACCCCGCGATAGACTGGCTCATCACAACCGCCCAAACCAATGGTGCCTACACCACCGAAAACGACATCGCCACCCCCTTCACAGCCACCGCAGAAACCTTACAAACCCTCTACCAACTAAACGAAACCTCACAACCCACACTTCCTCCCGCCCTCGAATTTATCCAAACCCAAAACTTTCCCAGCACAAAAAGGCTCTCCCAAACACTCATACTCCACACCCTCGCTGGACAAACACCTCAACCCATCACCAACCAACTCATCACACGACTTAATCTTGACGGCGGCATTGGCGATCTCAGCGACTCAATGCCATTAAGTTAAGCTTTTTTTGTAGGGTGGGTAGAGCTTCGCTGCACCCACCATTGTTATAAATTTCAAATGTTTGGTGGGTTGGGCGTCCCGCCACTTCGTTGCGCGGGCAACCACAAGGGATTGCCCCTACCCACCCTACAATATCTCTTAACTTAATGGCATTGATTTGGGGATAGGATTAAAACAGGAATAAATTTTGACTGTCTTTAGCGACCAAAAAATCGAGCCAATAGCACTTGCCCACCGTATAAAGCTTATTACCTATCCATTTTAGAAACAACCTCATCCAAAATACTACCAATGCTTTTAAATGAACGCCGCCGATAACCACCAGAAACATTACCTTCTATCTCATAACCCCTTTCCCCAGCCCACACCACAAAATCATTTTCGCTAAGAGAGAAATATTTTTTAGCCACAAACTCCATAAAAGCCGTTTTAGCAAATTGGCTCTCCAAACCATATTTTTCAAACCTACCACGGATAACTTTATTAGTCGCCTTTTCAAACTCACTCAATTCAGCTTTAAGCGTCTCCTTATCCCAACTCTCTATGAGCTTATCTATTCGATGGTGGCGTTCTTTTTGAAAAATTGACTTTAAATCTTCGAATTCTTTTTTTTCTTGTTCTTGGTGTGCTGCTCGTGATTGGCGTTTTGGTTTATTATCATCTTCAACTTGTTTTTGAGATGATTTTGTAGCGGTTGCCCAATCTTCTCGGATGGCAGTTACGGTGAGAGCACCTAAGTCTTTAGCTTTGCCCTTTGTGTGCTTGGAACGCCCCAAACTAACATTTTCTATTATTCGAGGTAAGGGAAAGTCTTTGATTAGGCGCGAAGCCGTTGTCTCATTGACACCATTTTCCTTTAAAAGGCGCAAAGCATCAATTTGTTCATCACTTAACAATGGCACCTTTTTTAAAACCGGTTGTTTTTCAGATGACTCAACATTTTTGGACAAATCTAAAGAAACTTGTGGCTCCTTACCGCGTTGTTTAATATGGAAAATAAAATATTTAATGAATTTCCCTTCTCGTTCAGTTTCTAACTCAAAAATAATATCGCTTTTATATTTTCCCGTTTTTTCATCTTTTTCTTCAAATTCCTTTTTTGCTTGGTTTAAAACACGTCTCTTAAATTCCTTAAAGCCCGGGTATATATTCTTTTCTATACCTAGTATCTCTCTTAATTTTTCCAACTCAAATTTTCTAACTCCAATTGATTCGTATTGTTTTAAAAGTGCATAAATACGAATAGTATATGCACTTTTAAATTGTATGATGATCCTGAGTTGAAATTGAGTAAATTGTTCTTTTAGCTGCAAAAGATAAGGTTTGAGCTTAGGATCAAAACTCAATTGAATCTTATTCCCAAGTTTCTCAACTGAGGATAACCAATGAGTTCTCAAATAGTTCCCATCAAGTTTTTTAATAAAAATAACCCTATCTTGGATTCTAAAAATGACATTCTCTACATCTCTTTGGGCGTTTTTATGACTAACACCTATTAATTTTGCCAACTGTGTAATATCCAGCTCATAAGATTTGAAATCTTTATCTTTTGGGTGGAGCATAGAGATTAAAGACAAAATAACCCGCTGTTCGTTAACGGTTAAGCTATATCTAGCCTCTACCAGCTTATTAGACTGGCGCACAATACTAGATTTTTGTTGGCGCAAAATAACTATTCCTTTTTAAGTGTACAATGATAATCAAATGTACACCTATTCTAATTGAGGCTAAACAAATGTCAAGTTAATACCTATCGTTTTATAGGTGTACTAACGGGCAAATTAGTACACCTCAAGTCTTCAATCCGTACACCTCAAGTCTTCAATCCGTACACCTGAAGAGTCAAAAACCCGCATGAATAAAGGCCCTGCAAACACCGAAAAGGTTTAAAAAGGGGAAAAATATAAAAACAAAGCCGCCGCCAACGGACCTAGGACCTCTCCTCGCGCACGCGAATGCACAAAATATGCCAGCTTTTTGGCGGCGGCGTTCTTTTTTTTCTTGTTCTTGGTGTGCTGCTCGTGATTGGCGTTTTGGTTTATTATCATCTTCAACTTGTTTTTGAGATAACTCAACATTTTTGGACAAATCTAAAGAAGTTTGTGGATCATTACACCGCACCTTCTCGTTCAGTTTCTAACTCAAAAATAATATCGCTTTTATATTTTCCGGTTTTTTCATCTTTTTCTTCAAACTCCTTTTTTGCTTGGAACCCACCTTTTAAATTCTTTAAACTCTGAATATTTCTCCTTTTCTATACCTAAAATCTTTCTCAACTTTTCTACTTAAAATTTTCTAACTTTCAATGAAACATACTGTTTTAGGAGAGCATAAATACGAATAGTGTACGCACTTTTAAATTGTACGATAATCTCTAATTGAAATTGAGTAAATTGTTTTTTTAATTGCAAAAGATAAGGTTTGAGCGAGGGATCAAAACGTAGTTGTATTTTATTTCCAACTTTTTTAACAGCAGATAACCAGTCAATGCCATATCGTGTCGGGCAACCATAAAGGATTGCCTTCCGAGTGGTTGCCCTTAACTGAACACTAAAAATGACATTTTCTACATCTCGGGTGGCATGTTTAGGATCAATTCCCATTAGCTTTGTCAATTGTGTAATATCCAGCTCATAATATTGAAAATCCTTATCTTTAGGATGAATCATAGAAATTAAAGACAAAATAACCCGCTGCTCATTAAGAGTTAGGCTATATCTAGCCTCTACCAATTTATTAGACTGGCGCACGCGAAAGCAAAATTTTTGCGGCAGCTTTTTTTTTTCAAAAAAAAACAAAAATCTTGACAAAACCCTAAACCCCATATAAAATACACCCTGCCCAAAAACTGTCTGCAAAAAACCACAACTATGAACAAACAACAAATAACAACAGCACTTTGCCTAACACTTTTAACAATAACAACCCAAGCAGCCCCCCACTGCGCCATCCCCACACCAACAAAAACCACCCAAAACACTCAACCATTATCGAACGAACCCCTATTTAAAACAGGCACCCAAAAACACCCAACCACCATCACCCCACAAAACGCCATCAAACTTTAC
>JSZA02000242.1 GCA_000785145.2 Candidatus Thiomargarita nelsonii | reverse complement strand
CGTGTCGGGCAACCATAAAGGATTGCCCCTACGAAAAATCACGGTTTGTAGGGGCAATCCCTTGTGGTTGCCCTCGGCACGATATGGCATTGACGCCGGGGGGGAAAGTGGCTATTGCGCCAGAACGGGAATTGTATGGCAGTTTGCTATTCCAAAAAGGGCGTTTTAAACGTCTCCGTGCTTATCGTCAGATAGAGGCTACCCAATGTATTGGTGAGATTGCGACAGACGATTCGATTTCGTGGTTTGGGCGGTATTTGTCACCAACATTGATGTTAGGCGATGCGGGTTCGCGGGATGCGACTATTCACGCTCTCCAAGTTTGTACGCCTCATGCCCAGTTGTTGCCTGTCGGCATCGAGAAATTAAATTTTGTTGATGTTCATGCCCAAGGACCGTGGATAGTGTCCGCGAAGGAGCGTTGGCGTAAAGGTGATCTATTTTGCTACGATTTGACGGTTATGGGGCAAGAGGGGCAATTACGGGAAAAGTGGGAAGGATTGCGTTTACGCAAAGTGTCGGCGATTAGATGGGAAAATGGATGGTTAGAACCCCTATTGGCACCCTACATTGAGCGCCGCGTTCAAGAATTGATAGGTGACATTTCTGTTAGCCTGCAAGCGATCAAAAGGGGACATCGACCGGATGGCAAGCCAGAAGTGCCTGATATGAATGTGTCTGTCGCTAAGGCGGGTGATTTAACATTAAGCGTGACAGGGGCGATGAATGTGGCTTGCGATTTGGAGCCGGTTGTGGCGGCTCAGGTTTCGCGTGATTTGTTAGGGAATCACTGGGAATTGGTGGATGTGATTTGTCAGGAGACAGGGGAGGATAGGGATAGGGCGGCGACGCGAGTTTGGACTGCGCGGGAATGTCTTAAAAAGGCGGGCGCTCTTTTGGATACGCCTTTAACGCTGAAGTCCATTGAAGAAGAGGATTGGATTTTGTTGGGGGCGGGGGAGATGACTATTGCCAGTTGGGTGGCTTTGCTGAAGAGGAGTGAAGTGCCGTTGGCGGTGGGTGTGTTGGTTGGTCCGCATAATAAAACAAGAGAAAAAATCCGTTGATTCCGTTAATCCGTTGTACTAGAATTGTTCAAAGTACAAACTGACTAATAATAAATGGGAGACAAAAAAAAATGAGGTACACAGAAGAACATGATATCAATTTAGCCCGCAATCAAGCTGGTGTTTTTTTTAAGATGGGGGATTACAAAAAAATTTGTCAAGCCTTAGAGGCGTTGGAATCTATCCGTGCTTATGATGTGCCTAAGGATGAAGCACCGCCCACTTTGACAGAGTTACTTGATCGCGCCGCTGCTGGCAAAGAACGTCTGACATTAACATACCAAAATCAGATGTTTTTGGCGGCAGTTCCAATGGACGATTTTGATTTAATTGAAGAATTTGAGACTTCTATTGACAAGAAATCTGTACGAGAAGCTCTGAAAGAAGCTGAAGAAAAGGGTACAATTTCTTCGGAACAATTAGACAAAGAATTAGGGTGGTAATTGGTTGTGACTTACTCTCTTGAATACACACAGGCAGCTTCACGTCAGCTTGCCAAGCTGGGACTCAAGCTCGCTTAAAACCCAAAATAAAAATTTTATCTGAGAATCCGCATGGTGCCAGAAAGCTACAAGGTTTTGATAACATTTACCGTATTCGGGTAGGTGATTATCGCATTCTCTATGAGATAGACGACAATATTCTACTGGTGATTTATTTTCTGGTTTTTTATTTTCGAGTTTTCAGGCACAGGGGGCTCTTCAGCCGTTTGTTTAGAGCATTTATTTAGGTTTGATTTATTCGTTGTCAACCATTAGTTGTACTCACCACTACGACAATTTTAGCTTTCCAGCCGGCATTGGTTAAAAAATATTATTATATTCTGATATTTTAATTGTTATTTGACGAGTGGCTTGATTTTAAACCGTTCCCGTATGGATTTTCAGAAATTCGTTTATTTATTATTAGCCTAATAAGCTTTCGATGTACCACTGCAATTTGTACGCGCCTTCCTAAGACGATTTTTATAAAACATTGAATTTTAAATAAAAATAAATCACTTATCATTTAAAAAAAAATGTGATATAGTGCATACCTGCTGAATAGCCTTGCGTTCCTCAAAGCTTTTTTCTGAAAATTCGAGCAATGGTACGACGAAGGCGGTTCAGTTTTATAACACAATCCTACTTTTTTTTAAGGAGATTAATTTGATGAAACGAAAGATGATATTATGCCGTTTTCTGGCACTCATCCTAGCAGGGGCCTGGTTTAGCTCGGTCGCATACGCGAGTGATAACAGCGGCAACGAGTTCTTGCTCACCTTTATAAATGGTGCCAATAGCCCTAGTGCAGAGATCCACCTGACGGGGAATGTTGATACCACTGTCGAGATCGAGTACCCGGTGGGTACCTCCTATACAACGGCAAACGTCGTCGCGGGAAACGTCACGGTAGTCGATTTGCCCGTCAGCACAATGACGGGCAGCGACGCGGTGCGTCTCCACTCTAGCAATGACTTCGTTGTTTATATGCTCAGTCTCGATACTTATACGTCGGATGCCAGCTTGGCACTTCCTGTGGACGCGCTAGGGACGGACTACATCTCCGTTGGTTACATACCATCTGGCTCTAGTACCCCAGGCCTGATCGCTATTGCAGCCACACAAGACGGCACTATGGTCGATATTGACGGCACCACAGTCAACCTCAATCGGGGTGAGGTACACCGCATCGACACTGGGGCTCAAGAACCCTCTGGAAAGCGGATCACCTCCAATTTCCCAGTGGCGGTAACCAGCGGAGACAAATGCACCAATATACCGCCAGGTGTCTCCGCCTGCGACACTATATTCCAAATGTTGACCCCAGTGAGTGGTTGGGGCCGGACAGTCTCTGTCGCCCCCTTGCCCGTGTCAAACCGTCCCAACGGTGCCATATACCGGATTTACGCCGCAGAGGACGGTAGCGTCATCCGCCAGGACGGTGTCGATATTACCACCCTTAATGCCAATGAATTTGTGGAAATACCGCAACTGACGGGTGCCCACGTCTTCAGCAGCGACAATCCCATCTATGTCATGCAGTATATGACGGGGATCAGTGACAGCGGTGCCAGCAACGGCGACCCCTTCATGGTCAATATCCCGCCAGCAGGGCAGTACCTTAACTTTTACACCTTCTCCACAGTGGAAGGGAATTTCACCGAGCACTACCTCAACATCATCGCCAATAATGCTGATATTGGCTCTCTGACTTTGGACGGCAGTGTCGTAACGGGTTTTACTGCCATATCAGGTACCGACCTCTCATACGTGACACTCTCCCTGAGCGTAGGCGTGCATCAAACCTCATCCGCCAACCCCCACGGTATCGTGGTGCTTGGCTTGGGCGAATTTAACTCCTATAGCTATGCAGGTGGACAGAGCTTTAATCCCATCAACACTTTCTACACGCTGACTATCGATCCACCCACTAATGGAACCGTCACGAGTAATGGTTCAATTGACTGTGGTAGCACTTGTGAAGAAGTTGTACAGTTTGGGCTAGTAACACTGACGGCAACTCCAGATTCTGGTTATGAGTTTGTAAGTTGGGGCGGCAATTGTAGTGGCACCGATAATCCTCTCAATTTCACTATCGCTACTGACATGACTTGTTCTGCCACTTTTCAAATCCCCTCTCTCGGACTGCCAAGCGCAGGCGTGGATCACACGACATCTTTAGGGAAATTCGGCATTAGACTCACTCAGGCAAAGGGACAAGAGTTACTGGGAGTTGATTTTTGTCCGGGTGATCCGACTGACCCTGCACATGATGTCTGTTTATTTGAAAGCCCTGTGCTATTCGACACTGACACAAGCATCGGTCGTAGTCATCCACACCTCGATGCTGATGTGACAGACGAAACAAATGGTGCCCAGATATGTGGAACGGGTAGCAGTGCCACTTGCACAAACTTTCTCTCTGATACCGTTAAGGATAGCGATTTCGCCGTCGTGCCTGATACTGGGATATTTGCAGAAGGACCGAGTGGTACAACGGAGATACATACGCAGATTCTGTCTTTCAATATGATTGATTCTGGAAACTGCAACGGAGTGAGTGCAAACGCAATCAGAGCCGGAAGTGCCGTGCCTGATCCTCTGCCCCGTAGCATCGGTGAAGTGGAATCACTTAATGTAGACGGCTTTCCTGCTGAAAGCTTCTTCGATGTTTTCGTGGAAGTGGATGTCGATTGGGATATGAACGGCAGCGTTGACATGACAGTAATCAACATAAACCCCCTTGTCATTCAAAACGATGAATTGAATAACTTACCGCCTACCGTGGTTTATATACATGGCGGTGGTGAGAATGCGCCTGCGGTTTATGACAGAGCAACTGGTGAGATGATCGGATGGATTACAATTGCGGGTCACGGCATAGGCTTAGACTGCACCGATAATGACGATCTGATTATGTTTACTGATCATTATGATAATATGGTGGAGCAGGTAAACGTAGATCCACCAGCCACCTTAGCTACACTCATTGTCACTACACCCAGTAATGGAGCCGTCACGAGTAATGGAGCAATTGACTGTGGTGGCACTTGTACAGAAGAACTTTTATCCGGTTGGCCTGTAACACTCTCCGCCATTCCAGATTCGGGTTCTCAGTTTGTCAGTTGGGGTGGCGATTGTAGTGGTACTGATAATCCCCTCAATTTCACTCTCACGGCTGACATGACTTGTTCTGCCACTTTTGAAACGAGTAGCACTACCCACACGTTGACTGTTACTACACCCAGTCATGGAAGCGTCACGAGTAATGGAGCAATTGACTGTGGTAACACTTGTACAGAAGAGCTTTCATCCGGTTCGCCAGTCACACTCACGGCTGTTCCAGATTCGGGTTATCAGTTTGTGAGTTGGGCTGGCGATTGTAGTGGTACCAATAATCCCCTCAATTTCAATCTCACGGCTGACATGACTTGTTCTGCCAGTTTTGGAATCACAACCTTAGTGACACTCCTCGATCTCACCGCCACTGCAAGCTACGGAGCCGTGACCATAGTCTGGGAAACGGCGACTGAGTTCGACAACGCAGGATTTGTCGTTTGGAGAGGACAACTCAATGCGGACAAAACCGAGTGTTCTCTGAATGGAGAGGATTATACTGAAGTGAAACAGATTAGCCCCTTCATCTGGGCTCAAGGCGAGGCTGCCTCTTATTCTTATCAAGATACTCAAGTCGAGTCTGGAAACACCTACTGTTATGCGCTAGAGGATGTTGATTTTTATGGTACAAGTACTTACCATCTGAATAACATCGCCTCTGCCACAGTGCAGTAATCCTTAGTCATTTTATCAATAGCCATCTAAAAATCCTATTTCTTAAAGAAATAGGATTTTTTTAATCGTGTCCCGTTCTCAGCGAACTCAACTCATGAAATCGCTTTGAACGGAACAAAATTGCACACCCACCCAAATCAATATCCTCTCCCACACTCTGAGCCATTAGGATAATGTGTTATAGTTAATGGCTTTTGATCCCAAAAGAAAATTTTTCCAAGATAAATCTTGGACTCCTAAATCGTAGAAAAATGGGTTTAGGGAGTACGAACAAAGAGGATAAATACTATGTTAACCGTCATTCAAAAATGGGGTAACACTCAAGGACTACACTTTACTAAAAGCATCCTTGATAAAGCACACCTGTCTATTGGTGATGAAGTCAAAGTGACTGTTCAAGAGAGACAAATCATTGTCAAATCCAGAACGAGACGACAAAACCAATACAATACGGCGCAATCACTTGAAAAGGATGTTATGCCTGTTGTCGCAACGCGACACGAACATATTACCATCAACGAAAAGAACGTTCCGATGATTGCTGGCACAAACATAAAAGTCGTTGAAGTCGTCTTAGACAAAATCGCCTACGGCTGGAGCCCAGAAGAAATCCATTTCCAACATCCCCATTTGACACTAGGACAAATACACTCAGCCTTAGCTTACTACTGGGATCATCAAGAAGAGATTGATCGAGATATTGAACAACGGCTTGAATTTGTGGAAAAGCTTCGGCAAGAAGCAACTGGACACTCAAAGCTCAAAGCTCGATTAAAAGCAAAGGGGCTGGTTTAATGGCGATAACACTTTATATGGATCACCATGTACCGCGTGCGTGCTATTACTGCTGCGCTTCGTTCTCGTGGCGTAGATGTAGTCACCGCTTATGAGGATGGTGCGAGTACATTGAGTGATCCTGAATTATTAGATCGGGCGAGTGAATTGAAACGTGTACTTTTCAGTGAAGATGATGACTTTTTAGCCGAAGCCACCCGACGACTCACTGCCACCTTCGTTAAGGGCAACCATAAAGGATTGCCCCTACGTGAACCGTGATTTTTTGTAGGGGCGGGCAACCACAAGGGATTGCCCCTACGCCAATGGCATTGACCCGACGACTACAAGAATGTATTTCCTTTTGTGGCATCATTTATGCCCACCAACTGCGTATTTCTATTGGTACTTGCATCAATGACTTGGAAATTATTGCAAAGGCAGGAGAACTGGAATATTTTATTGATAGAGTAGAATATTTGCCGCTTTAACTGGCAGATTCAGCAACTCCTTAAGTAGATCAACAAAAATATTTTAACATTTATAAAAATCCTATTTTTTTTTAAAATAGGATTTCTTTGAAAGTTGACAGCTATTTAGGAGTCCAAGATTTATCTTGGACGTCCTTTCGACGTTAGGAGAAATCTTATCTTGGACTCCTAAAAGATTTTGACTTATCTTCCGCCCTCCTGCACTAATAAGCCTTAAAATGTATAAATATGTACTACGAATGGCATCACATCATCACATTTGAAGAAACCAACTTAGTCGGCAACGTTTATTACGCTAACCACATTCGTTGGCAGGGCAGTTGTCGAGAAATGTTTTTAAGGGATCATGCTCCCCAAGTATTAGAACAATTAAATAAAGACTTGGTAATGGTGACAACCCGCGTCTCTTGCGAATACTTCAACGAGCTTTTTGCTTTTGATGAAGTCATTGTCCGTATGCGAGCTGGGCTTGTCACAGAAAGCCGTGTGACTATGATATTTGACTATTTTCGCAAACAAGAACTCATAGCGCGAGGAGAGCAACAAATCGCTTGTATGTTAAAGAAAAATGGGACAACAGTGCCAACACCTGTGCCAAAATCGTTGCGTGAAGCCCTTATTCCCTATTTAGATAGTTAACTAGTACTCTGTCAATTTTTTTTTTGGAGTACAAAGCTTTAGCTTTGTACTGTCTGACAAAGCTAAAGCTTTGTA
>JSZA02000366.1 GCA_000785145.2 Candidatus Thiomargarita nelsonii | reverse complement strand
CAATGCCAACTTCGTTAAGGGCAACCACAAGGGATTGCCCCTACGAGAAATCACGGTCCATGTAGGGGCAATCCTTTATGGTTGCCCTTAACGAAGGTGGCATTGGGCTATGGATACGGTGCAATTCTTCCTTAAACACTAAAGTCGCTACACCATCATTGACATTGCCTAAAGCGTCACGGCTGACAAAGGTAGTGCCATCTGGTTGACGCAAGCGGACAGTGTGGACGGTTTCGCCAGTGACACCCGTTTCGCTGGTCAAAAAGGACGAGAGTTCATTGCCGGCGGCATCTTGCCAATGGATAGAAATAGACGGGTTGGCATCGTAGTGGTAAAAAAAGCCTGTGCCATATATTCAAAGGTATTATCGGGCTGACTGGCATCAAACGTCTCTTCTACCAGATTTGTTTTATTATTATTACCTGCCATAGACTGTGCGACAAATCTTCCATCGTATTTTGGTTAAATTCTTTCCAATCGCTGCGCTTGATTTTTTTCCTCCCTTTAAAGTAATCTATACAACAATCGGCAAAACTTTTGGAGTCCACATAACTGATCAATGCCACCTTCGTTAAGGGCAACCATAAAGGATTGCCCCTACAAACCGTGATTTGGCGTAGGGGCGGGTGTAGGGGCAATCCCTTGTGGTTGCCCGCCCCTACGCCAATGGCATTGACATAACTGATGCGATAGTCATACCACCAATTTTTAAACTTTGTGGTACTTTTCAGCTTGTAAACGGTTTTGCCCTTGGAGACACAGGAGGATTTTGGCAGATTTCGCATGTATGTCTTTGTATTTTTCAGTGCATAGAAGTGATTGACAAAATAGACTTGAGCGGCTATTTCATCTGCGTTTGGGGTGCCGGTTCAATGAAAGTAATAATCCGACTGTGGCAAATACCCCCAATGGTGCGATTGTCAATTTTCTATTAGTTTGTTTTTAATAAACTGAAATAATGAATTAAAACCCCTGGAGCAGAAAATGAAAATAAGTGGACTGATATTACTCATGATATCGAATGCGGTGTGGGCTACAAATGGTTTGATACCGCACGGTTTTGGCATAAAGGCGAAAGGCATGGGTGGCGCGAGCATTGCTTATCAAGAAGAAACGCATGGTGCTAGCTGGAATCCAGCGGGATTAGCGTTTATCGGCAATCGCTTCGATTTTGAAAAGCCTGATAGACAGGTGGATAATGATTTTAACCAAAAAGAATACTTTATTCTGCCCGAATTGGGATTAAACGTCATTCTTAAACACAAAATGAATTTGGGCTTGTTGGTTTATGGTAATGCTGGAATGCATAGCCATCAGTCGGAAACTGAAATTGATCTTTCGCAGTTGTTTTTTGCACCCACCTTGAGTAAGCGTTTTGGCAAACATGCGTTCGGTATTTCCTTAAATATGGCATACCAGCGTTTTTTGGCTAAGGAGAATTTGACTGACAGCATGAGCGAGCAAGGATATGATTACAGTATGGGGCTAGGCGGGAGTATTGGTTGGCAAGGGCAGTTCGCTGATGAAATCACTTTGGGCGCGTTTTATCGTTCTCGTACATCTATGGATAAATTGAAGGCGTATAAAGGATTACTGGCGGAAAACGGAGAGATAGATGTTCCATCAGCTTTCGGAGTGGGGGTTGCGTTTCACGCTAGCTCAAAAACAGTCGTGGCTTTTGATGTGATAAGAGTCAAATATAGTGATGTGAAAGCGTTTTCCAATCCGCGGAGCGAGGGCGACAACAAACTTGGTATGGGATTCGGTTGGAACAACCAGACGAGCTATAAGGTTGGGCTTTCGTACAAGTACAATGATAGACTTAGCTTGCGTACTGGGCTTAATTACAGTAAAAGCCCCAATTCCGGCTCTGAAAGCTTTTTCAATCAGTTGACACCTGAGAAACAGGTGACATTAGGTGGTACTTGGCAGTTTGATAAAAGGAGTGAGATGAGTGTGTTTTATATGCCCGTCTTTGATAATATTTTGGGTGGTTATGGTGGCGAACAGAGCATGTACCATAATTCATTCGGGGTTTCTTATGGGTGGCATTTTTAACGGCTGTGCCAAACTCCAAAAATCCTATTTTTTCAAAAAATCGGATTTTATAGATGGGTTGATATTTAAGTATTCAATAATAATACACTCAACTGTAACAAGGGCATTGCTCCCTCTAATCATGAGTTTCTTCAGAATTTACTAAGTCTTCCCAACGCAAACTCTGAAATAACGGAATTAAGAAAAATCTATCAGGAAAAAATGATAAAATACAAATCGAATTTTATGAAACGAAAAATGGTAAAATACCTTTTTCTGTTTGGCTTAAATCATTAAATGATGGTAAAGCGCGTGCAAGAATTCGTGTCCGCATTGATAGGCTTGTGCGAGGCAATTTTGGTGATAGTAAGTCAGTAGGAGAAGGTGTTTATGATGGCCCCGGCTATAGAGTATATTTTTGAAAAGTGGGTTTGACAATCGTTCTCTTATTGTGTGGTGGTGATAAAAGCACACAACAGGTGGATATTCATAAGGCCAAGACTTATCGGCTCGATTACGCTTTTGCAGGACGTGGAGCGTCCAGACTCGGTTCCCACGCAGGCGCGTGGGAACCATAAAAACACGGTACCGGTTTAGGATTGTACCTAGCTTATAAGATAATTGAGGAATTAAAAGGAGAGTTATGTTATAAAGATCGTAGGGATGGTGGTGCCAGCTTTATTGTTACTTTACCTAAACTATAGAGAATCCAAAACAATGATGCCTTATGAATACTGAAAAACGGTTTGCCCAAGCTGAAAATTATTGGGATTTAGAACGCCTATACACAGACTTGGGCAAGGCTAAAGGAAAATTTATCACTAAGAAAAATTATATTTGCGCGGCTTATTGTGTGGTTATGGTCCCGCTGAAATGGCTAAAAAGTGCCATAAAAGTGCTAACGGACTTAAAGTGAACTTGAGTAAAACCTTGTTATATCCATAAGTTAAGATTCTCGCAAACAAGGAAAATGACAAGTTAGAAAACGGGACAAATATCCGCGAATGGCTTGAGGAAATCGGCTATAAGCGATCTGCTATGCAATCTCAACAATCATTTAGTTTAGATGAGAAAAATGTACTTAAATTCAATGAAAATTGGGATCACAATACTCTATTATGTAAAAATGTTAATTCTCCCTCAACTGGACAGACAGAACTTCAACATGAATTAGAAAAGGCACAGTTAATGGTTGAACAGCGAGACAAAGAAATTGATTATTTAAAACAACAGGTGAGTGATTTAAGAGAGATGAATAACCTATTAAAACAATCGGCAAAACCAAAAGAGTAAATTCTTTATATCGTGCCGGAAAATAGCCCGCCGAGGTGTAGGCGATAAATCGCCTACTACGAACTACCCACCATGACAAAATACTAATAAGAGCCGTCTTCAGCCGATCTGGAAATGAGGGGTAAGATTTATCCTGGCATCGAAACAAGTTTAAGACTCTAATAAAAACAATACTTTGTATGTTTGTCGTTTTAGTTAAAAGTCTTATTGACGAGCGTAGGCGCATCATAAAACATTTATTAATGCTGTTATAGATTCGGGCGTATTGTATTTCGACGCAACTCGAACCCATCTCAGTACTTTGTCCGATTTATCATAGTGACGCGAGGATAAATCTCGGGTGTATTGTATTTCGACACTCAGGATTATGCCCTCTCATTGTTGATAATCTTCATTATTTTTCACATTCACCCGTCCAATAAGCTGTCTGCACTTGGAAAGACTTGTCGTACTTCGTTAAAATTTTGAAAAGCGGCTTTTTTTATGATTCCATACCAGCGTGTCAACGGTTGTTTTGCGTCAGGGTATATTTATTTATCCAGTGCTTTTTTTGAAATGACACGCATTGATTTATTCTCCATGTTTGGCAGTTAATATTTAAAATGTCCAATTTTTTTTTCATCCCTCGATAACTCGGGACAAGTTTTGCCGTTACAAGACTCTACAGGTGTTTTGCTATATTACTGTTTTTTAATATATTATGTATGCTTTTATAATGTGTCGGTCGTTATTGCATTGAAGTTGCGCTCGCTTTAGTGCGTAAATCCATCTGCTTAATAGCATCGTCACTCCGCTCCGTTGTTTATTTTGGACAAGGTGCCCAAGATAAATCTTGGACTCCAAAAAGCTCAGGAGTCCAAAATTTATTTTGGACGCCCAAGATAAATCTTGGACTCCTTAAAAAACTTATGTCGGCTAGATGAGCGCAGAGCGGCGGAATGCCTGCATGGACGCGAGGCAAACTGCAACGAGAAAAAAGTAAATAATTGCAAAAATGAGCGGAACAATTTTTGCCAAATTTCCCAGAAAATTTAGATTGTTTTTTGCACAAAGGTTTAAGATGGCAATATTTTAGGTTTTATTTAACAGCCTATTAGCCCTGTCAAATAACCAATTCAACGTATCAAAAACCTTTTGCAAATTATCAGTAGCTGATATTTGGTTAGGCTCTTTGGTAAATACGTTATTTTCTAATTTAGCAAATTCCCAAGCCTTTCCTGTGGTAACAACACCGTAACTTATATCTACACCTTGACTGGAAGCAGCAATCATCTCAGCTAGAGCCTGCGCCCACCCCTCATCAAATTTGTCTTGTTTTGCTTCTATGACGCAGATTGGAGGAGTTGACATAAGAGCCTGATCAGTCATCGGGGCTATTAGATAATCAGGCTCACCTACTAAACCCTTTTCTTTATCAACGTTGTAGCTTACGTGCGACCATACATGCAACGCCTCATATTTTTTATCAACCAGATTTAATATAGGTTTGATAATATCCTCACAAGTAGCAACCTCGTTAATAAAACTCATAGTGCTATTCAACTTTTCCGTAATATCCGTAAAGTGGACTTGTGTTATTTTGATACTCAAGGTATCAATAAATGGTTTTTTCTTAACCTTAATACCAAATTTTGTGCTTACTTCTGAAACTTTTTTAAAATCACTGTATGACATAATTTCCCCTTAAATCCCGCGTTAGGAGTCCATATTCAATCAATCTCCCATAATTCTGGATTTCATCCACAAAAATCTTCTCACAAGAGTGAGTGACATGACTGATGTTTTCCAATTCAAACGCTATGGTGCTATTAAAAACAAAAGTCGCATTGCCCGATAAAAAAACAGAATATTGATTCTGATGAATTTCTCTCGCTTCACAGCGTACTAACCCCCCCCGATTATACACATCAATTGACTTTCCAAATTGATGATGTCCTAACAAGCAAGCCACCAGTGAAGAGGCTGACATACCACTACCACAGGAATTGGTCAAACCAACGCCCCTTTCATAGGTTCTAACAAAGATAGCCCCATCATCAAGTATTTGACAAAAATTGACATTCACGCCCTCTGGAAACAAGTCAGAAAGTTGATTCGCCTTTTCTCCGATCTCTTCAAGTTGATTATCAGAAATAGTCTGAACAATCGACACGATATGAGGATTAGGCATACTGACTGCCGTAAACTTCAAATCAGTCGATAATGCCGGTAAGGGCTCATTAATCAAAGAGTCTGAATTGACAAAAATTGGAATTTTTTTTGTATTGAGCGAAATCGTACTCAACTCCGCCTGATACGCTGGCACACTCTGATGAATATTTTTATGCTTACTCACATGAGAGACACCCTTGAGCGTTTCGATTAAAACAGACTCTTTATCCAAGGATTCACAGGCAAATCGACCAATACATCTTAAACCATTACCACACATCTCAGCCTCAGAGCCATCAGGATTAAACATTCTCATTTTGCCATCAGCCGCCTCGCTATTTTGAAAAAATAGAATGCCATCGGCACCTAATATCCCTTTTCTGTCGCAAAATGTTTTTGATAAGATGATACGTTCGTCTTCTGAAAAGAGAAGATTTTCATATTCATTGATCAGTATGAAATCGTTTCCAGAGCCATGACATTTTAATATTTGGAGATTCATAAAAATTTGATCCTTTTTTTTCTCGTGCAAAGTACGCCTTGCACTCCAGAGTATTTCTCGTTCCCACGCTCTGCGTGGGAATGCATGCATGGACGCTCCGCGTCCTGCAAAAAAGTGGGAACGATAAAATATGATGAAACGGATGTGTGTAGGGGCAATCCTTTATGGTTGCCCAAGTGGATCAAGCACCGATAAATCCTCAATCCATTCAAAATCTTTGACATTAGAAGTTACTAATGTCAAACCATGAATCAAAGCAGTTGCTGCGATAAGGGCATCGCCTAAAGACATTTTCTTTTGTTGCCTTAAAGCTGAAGCTTTTTGAATCACTTCATCAGAAATTGGAAACGTCTGTGTAGTCTGAAAAAAAAGATAAAAACTGTCTCAATTGCTTTTCTTCTGGTATTGCAGCATAAATGATGATATTGCTATCAAGCAACATGACTATTCTCTCCCCGGTAAAAGATTATCTTGACGTATTTCACGTTGCCATGCTACTGGATCATCAATACCCGGACCGCCATTGTCCGCTATTTTTTGCAATATATCAACGGATTTTTGCCCAGATAATTCCTGTTTTTTAACCGGCGTCATTCAGTATAGTAACATATACTGTCACCGTGCTAGACATCAATTGCGGGGGGATTTGATCAAACCATTCTAAATGATTGTTGTTTAATACGGCTTTATAACTATATAACATATTGATTTTCATAGTGATAAGTGACAGTGGCTAGAGTTCCACTTTCATAATGAGTTTTGGCATTGTGCCATGTCAAATGAGTACTCATTTTAATATCAATATCAGGTAAGATCAACTCTTTTTCATCCTGAATACGGTATGCGCTATACACAAGTGTTTTTCCGACTTGAGCCTTCTATTTTTTTGACACAGACTCCAGCTTAAAAATCCTATTTTTTTATTTAAAAAATAGGATTTTTTTTGATACCAGCACCAGCTTAAAAATCCTATTTAGTGCTTGGCAATACAATGATTTCGCGGGACGAGCAAGAAGTACGCCATTGAGTGATAGAGCGCCAGCCTCGCATTGGGCGACCTAAATTGCCCCGGTAGGGGATGCCCGTTTTCCAGCGCGATACGGTGACATCAAATTTTTCTCCATATCAATATTTTTGCAACCCCGCCGGTATTGCCCGAAGGGCTTATGGGTTGTTTGTTGATTTTGACATTGCACTTTCTTTTTTCATAAGACTATTAATTTCCTTTAGATAAGCAATTTCTTTTTCCTGTTGTTGCAATAGCAGACGCGCTTTATCTAATTCATGTTCAAGTTCTTTTTTGTTATCTGAAAAATCATTTGATTGTAAATAATTTTTAATAAAATGGTTATTCTCACCAGCCAAATAAAAAACATTTTTTTCACCAAAATTAAGTAACTCCAATAAATCCATCCCAAAAGTCTCAGCA
>JSZA02000236.1 GCA_000785145.2 Candidatus Thiomargarita nelsonii | reverse complement strand
CAACATCAATTTAACATTGACAGAGTACTAGGATGCCTAAATGCCATGAATTTTATTCAGGGACAAGTCTATTATATATATGAATAGTTTGACGAAAGGGAAAGAATTGAGTCAAGTGCGGGTGGTGTTGGAATAAGGGTGCAGGAGCGTCCTTGCAGGCATTCCTTTGCAGAGCAAAGGAACGAGAGGGCAGTGGGAGTCAATGGAGTTTTATTAAATAATATCAAATATTTATTTTAAATAATTAAGATTTTACTTGATATTAGCCATTTTTTAGTTTATATTGTGTTTTTTTTCGGAGCTGGGGGCGACTAGTGCAGGAGGGCACTAGTCGATTAACGAACACCAGACTCAATTAACTAACCCAATGCCATTAAGTTAAGAAATATTGTAGGGTGGGTAGAGCGAGCGAAACCCACCATTGTTATAAATTTCAACAAGTTGGTGGGTGCAGCGAAGCTCTACCCACCCTACAAAAAAAGCTTAACTTAATGGCATTGATTAACTAACCACAATAAGGAAAACGTTTAAAATGTCAAAAAGAAGATCAAAATGTCGTTTTACGCTGATAGCTTTATCCATTCTATCCTTGAGTTCAAACTTAATATGGGCTGAACAAGCAACCCAGATGAGATCGGCAGTCAGGACAGCACCAGCGGATTTAACTGATTTGGCTAAAGCCATGGATATTCCGGCCTCTCAAATCATTTCAGTCTCTCTCGGTACAAGCGATCCTGATGGTGTGAGTATTTTTAGTGCGCCACTAGGTGATTTTTTCCCTATTATTGGCGATAGTTTCGTGATCCTGTCGACTGGCCTAGCATCAAGTGCCTCTCTCCCTAATAACGAGGAGGGGCTTTCAGCTACCCTGAACGGTTTAAATAACTCACAAGGACAAGATATGGTGCAAATGGCGTATGAACTCCAAGCACCAACCGGCAGTACGTGCCTCCGTTTCGAGTTCAGCTTTTTGTCGGACGAATTTCCTGAATTCGTGGGCACTTCGTTTAACGATGTTTTTACGGCGGAATATCCGAATTCGGATATAACGATTGTAGGCAACGATATTGTCGCCCCCTTGAACTTTGCCTCTGACACGGAAGATAACGTGATCAATGTCAACACGGTGTTCGGCGTTTTTGATAACACTGGTACCACCTACGATGGTAGTACGCCACTCTTGACCGCTACCACGCCTATTGATAGCACCCTGCCTGTTCGAGTCGTATTTACGATTCAGGATATGGGAGATTCCTTTTACGATTCTGCGGTATTTCTTGACAATTTTCGTTGGAGCTTTGAACAAGATTGTAGTCAAGGCTCTCAACTATCAACCGTTAGATTTACCGCAACTAGCGTTGATGTTGCTGAAACAGGCGGCACTGTCACCCTCACTGTCACTCGTATTGACGGAAGTGATGGAGAGTTAACGGTCAACTATGCCACAACGGATGGCACAGCCACTGATGGCAGTGATTATGTGGGTGCCACCAGCACGCTGACTTGGGCAAATGGCGACACGAGCGACAAAACATTGACGCTAACGATTACCGATGACACCCTGCCTGAAAATAATGAAACTTTCACAGTGACTCTCTCTGAGCCAGTCACTGGGGAGAGTGTAGACACTGCCACTGTTACCATTATAGATAATGATGATAACGGACAAGCAGGCAGCCCGCAAATCACCTCTTCTACCGTTAATGAAACTGCTGGCACTGTTACCGTCACTGTCAGTCGTGTTGGTGGGAGTAATGGAGAGTTAACGGTCAACTATGCCACAACGGATGGCACAGCCACTGATGGCAGTGATTATGTCAGTGCCAGTGGTACGCTGACTTGGGCGGATGGCGACAGTAGCGACAAAACCTTCACAGTAACGATTAGCGATGACAGCCAGTCAGAAGGTAATGAAACTTTCATAGTCAGCCTAACTGATCCAGTCAGTGGGGAGAGTTTAGGCAGTGGCACTGTCACCATTATTGATAATGACAGCACACTCGTCACCCTCGCCTCTTTGACAGCAACCGGCTTAGAAAATAGGGTCCGCTTAGAATGGAAAACGGTAACAGAGTTTGACAGTATTGGTTTCCATATCTGGCGTGCCACTGGCGAAGGTTGGAAATACGGTGATTATTCAACTGTAACAAGGCTGACTGACCAACTTATTCCAGCAGAAGGCAATAGCGGTGCGGGTGCCTCCTACTCTTATATAGATTATGATGTAGAGCCTTTTGTCACTTATTACTATGGCTTAGAAGATCGTAATGGGGTTGATCAACCCACCTACTATTTGGATAACATAGACTCGGCTACTGTAAAATAAGTCGTCTCAAGTCACTGATTGACATCTAAAGTCTAGTACAACGGATTAGGGGAATAAACGGTTTGAGAAGTGCCTAGTACTCTGTCAATTTGATTTTTTTTTTTTGCTTGGAGTACAAAGCTTTAGCTTTGTACTCCAAATAATGGTTTTATGCCTGCTTCCGCAACCGAATATGCCGTTCGCGCAATTGCTCAGTGCTCGCCGCTGACGGTGCCGAAGTCAACAAACAAATCGCCGTTTGCGTTTTCTGGAATGCAATCACTTCACAATTGAAGGCGACGAATTGGTAACAATCATTGAATTGCTATCGCCTAGCGACATGGTAAAGATCGGCAAAAATATGTACAAAAATTGTTATATGAATCGGGAGTGCATTTAGTGGAAATTGACTTTCTACGCCAGGGTGCTAGGGTGGGTTTACCAAAAACGGATTACTTGGCTATGGTGAGCCGAAGTTATAAACGACCGAATTGCGATGTTTGGACCATCGGATTGCGTGAGCCATTGCCGGTGTTGCCGATACCCTTGCGGCGGCCAGATCGGGAAGTGCCACTAGACTTAGGTAAAGCTTTACGCACCGCTTATGAGCGACGCATTAATTACAACGCACCCACAACACCACCCCTTAAATCTAAAGACGCGACTTGGGCGGAAAAATTGCTTGGTAAGGACACAAATCAAGGATAAAGCCAACTGTAGTCTTGCGACAAGGGGCTTTTTATTTCAAATACAAGAGTGCTTATCGGGGCAGGTTAAAGTGAGTGTTAATATTGAAGACTTACAAAAAGCTTTATTGCGGGGCGGATCGCCGATGACGGTCATAGAAATGCAAAAACGGTTTGTTAATTATATATATGAATAGTTTGACGAAAGGGAAAGAATTGAGCCAAGTGCGGGTGGTGTTGGAATAAGGGTGCAGGAGCGTCCTTGCAGGCATTAGCTTCGCTGACTTCGTATCCCTTAGCGAAGCGCTCATCGAGCCGACACAAGTGTCTTTCCGACTTGAGCCTTCTATTTTTTTGAGAGCTTACCTGTTTAAAAATCCTATTTTTTAAAAAAATAGGATTTTTTTGATACCAACCTTAAAAAAAACTTGTGTCGGCTCGATGAGCGCTTCGCTAAGGGAACGATAAAAAGTTAAGTAATTGGTTTAAGATACTTCTTATTAATTTGATGACGTTCTTCCTCGGTTAATATACCAACAAAAGGATTTGATGAACGTATTCTTTGCGATTTTGAATCTGTGCCAGTCAAAATATCATATATTTTTTGTCTTGAGCCATCTAACAACACTTTCCATTCTCTAAAGGCAATATCTACTCCCCCTTTTTGTTCCCATCTCTGAATATTATCTAAAGCTACTTGAATCAAACTTGGATTTTGTTCCAATTTGTCGCAAATTGCTTTTCCAAATTCAATAGTTCGCCGTTCTCTGTCTTGTTCATCCATTTTTTAGTTCATCCATGTTTAATATATCCGCCTCATCTATTTTCCCTTCGCTTTTTAATTGATAGATATGCTCAAGATTTGCTTTTCTCATGGTTTTTTAAAAAAATATATGTTGTGCCCGTGCTGAGTATAGCATTTGCTATTCGATCAGGCGTAATGTGTTCTCTCATGCTCATTTTTTTACTCAATCTATGCCTTCGAGTTCAACGGTTAAATCCCAATGATTACTAATAATATCTGCTGAATGGGTAGCAATTAAGATATCCATTCCACTCCATTTTATCACCTCTTTTAAATCCTCAATAAACTGGTTTAGCCAAGAAATATGTAAGGATATTTCAGGCTCATCAATTAATATCAATGAATTATCTTGGGTTTTAAACAATAATTCATAGAACAACACCAATTCATGCTGTTCGCCGGAAGATAAGCCTATCGCGGGTATTTGTTTGCCCGTCGTGGTTGAGGTAAAAATAAATCCTTGGCGTTTATCAACCGACATGGTTTTATATAAAAAGCGGTTATTAATGATTTCAAGAAAGCACTTTAGTTTTTGTGCCAAATTATCAAAAATTTGCAATTTTTGCTTGCTATCATCAATATAAACCATCAGCACTGGTATCATAAATTTGTCGGTACTCTCCAAGAAGTCCGTATTTTCTTCTAAAGCGAGTAAGCCAACCGAATGAAATAATTGACGTTTTTTATCTAATTGCTGGAATTCAACCATCACTTGTTCGGCAGAAATATTTTCGTATTGATGTCGATTTTTGGCTAATCGTGATGGATAAGTGCTATCCAATTTGCTAGCCAGTTCCATTGATTTTGCTAAGTGGGATTTAATATTCTCAGCCAATTCATTAGCATATTTTAAAATAGTGGCTTCTTGAGAAAAAGTGAGTCTTTGAGTATCTACCAAACGAATATTGATCTGCTCAACACGTTCTGTAAACCACTCTGGTAAGACTTTATCATTGTCAAACACGAAAACGGGTTCTTTTAGAGCATTATTCTCGAACAATCTTATTTCGTTGTCGGATTTGACAATTTCCCAAACAATATTATCCTCAAATTTTATTTGAAAACGCTTGAATAAAACGGATTGGAAATGAAAAAAATCTTTGTTAAACAAAGCATTTATCATTTCCAAAATAACGGTTTTACCAAAACCATTTTCCCCAAGCATTAAGGTGATCCTCTCGCTCGTATTCAAAGAGATAGTATGATCAAAAGTGTCGAAGAGCTTTTCTACAATGATTTCTTTTATTTTCATATCAACCTCCCCTTTTCCACTCATCCACATCCTTCCTAACATCTCTTTTAACTTGAGCACGTTGTCTGGACTTACTTTTAACATGTGCGCCCCCTTTTCGCAAAAGGGGAGCGCGAGCTATTGGATTTCTCACTCTGACTGTTCGCATTGTTTTTCTCCTTATATAAATCGCTTAACCTTTTACACAGACCACTTGTTTCAAGGTATGCACCACTTCTACCAAATCATTTTGATTTTCCATCACTTCCTCAATCGGCTTATAAGCCCCCGGAATTTCATCAATAACATCCTTATCCTTGCGACATTCCACACCTTGCGTCTGTATTTCTACGTCATCTTGACTAAAACAGCGTCTTGCCGCACTGCGGCTCATCTTGCGCCCAGCACCGTGCGAACATGAGCAAAATGACTCAGGATTACCCATGCCACGGACAATATAAGACTTAGCCCCCATACTCCCCGGGATAATGCCAAGTTCTCCATCATAAGCACTAATCGCACCTTTGCGAGTCAAAAAAACTTGCTCGCCAAAATGTTCTTCTATTGCTACATAATTATGGTGACAATTAATCGCCTCTTTAGTAATATCAAACGGTGGCAATGGTTTACGCACTGCCTCTATAATTAATCGCATCATTTCGCGCCGATTAAATAAAGCATACTCTTGCGCCCAATGCACCGCCTCCACATAATCATCAAAATGTTTTGCGCCTTCTGTAAAATAGGCTAAATCACGAGCGGGCAATTGCGTTATATGTTGCTCCATATCTTTTTTAGCTAAGTTTATAAAATAACGCCCAATCACATTACCAATCCCTCGACTACCAGAATGCAACATGATCCAAACATCTTGGTTTTCATCAAGACATAGCTCAATAAAATGATTGCCACCGCCCAAGGTACCTAATTGCTGTGTCCAAGTTTGATACGTTTTTTTCAGCATTTTAGCGATAGCAGGATGTTTACCGATAATCTGTTTGTCGAGCACTTTATCGAGAGCTATAATCGTTGAATTTTTAGCCCGTATTGACTTATGCTTGGCAAAGCCGACGGGTATAGCCTCTTCAATCGCTCGGCGAACGGCTTTAAGATTGTCGGGCAATTGATTGGCTTTGATGGATAGACGTGTTGCAGTCATACCACACCCAATATCAACGCCCACCGCTGCCGGAATAATCGCCCCCTTAGTTGGAATAACAGCCCCAACAGTCGCGCCGATACCGGTATGCACATCGGGCATAGCGGCGACATGATTGTGGACAAAAGGCAATAAAGCGATATTCTTTAACTGATCAAGGGCACTGGATTCCACCTCTTTGGTGTAAATTTTCACTGGCACCTTGCCTTTATTTAAAAGCATTTTTACTGGCATAATATATTTCCTCTCCAAATCCCAGGCACAAAAAAACCCTGACTAACAGCTGTCAGCCAGGGTTTTACCTGCACGGGAAATACGCCTCTGGAAGACAACAATGCCCTCCAGCCACAAGTTGGAAGGCTATTTATGTGTAGTAAGTGCGTATTTTTTGAAACATGTTATTTTTTTTCCCGTGTTATGCGTGTATGATGGCGGCGGAGTCTATCCTATCCAATTGCAAAATGTCAAGGAGAATTTATCTGTTATTTCTTGTTCCTTTGTCGCTATCAAAAAAAATCCTATTTTTTCAAAAAATAGGATTTTTAAGCTGGTGTTGGTATCAAAAAAAATCAGGTTTTTAATAAAACGTCTATAATAAAGTAATTACATTATGTGTAAAGATATGAATATTAAAAAATTTTTTATTAACAAGAGCGTGCTTGGTACGAAAATCAGAAAACTACGAGGAGACATGACTCTAAAAGAGCTTTCAAAACAAATTGGAACAGATTATCGGGTTATTAGTCGCTGGGAAACAGGAATAAGCACCCCGTCTCTTGATATGGCATGGCGGTTGGCGCATTACTTTGGAATTACGATTGATGAATTGTTGTCAAATCAAACATCATAACAATACTCATTGACGAAACGCCCCATGTGGATAGCCGTATTGTCGCGCTCAATGCCATAAATAGGATTTTTAAGGCGGTGTCAGTATCAAAAAAATCCTATTTTTTCAAAAAAATCGAAGGCTCAAGTCGGAAAGACAGTTGTGTCGACTCGATGAGCGCAGAGCGTGGGAACGAACAATGTTTATTGATAACTGATAACTGATAACTGATAGATGGATAGAGCCTGTGCTAAAATCATAAAACAGCTTCTATTTTCTTACTCATCCCTGTGAGCATGCCGAAGCACGATCAAAGTATCCATGATAATTCACTCTCTGTTGATAACTTAAAAAAAAAGTTGCAACTAGAGTTCAGGATGGGCTGTCTCATCCGAGCGGCCACTTGTTTCCAAGCGACTTAATGG
>JSZA02000238.1 GCA_000785145.2 Candidatus Thiomargarita nelsonii | reverse complement strand
TGTAGGGTGGGTAGGGGCAATCCCTTGTGGTTGCCCGCGCAACATCGTTATGGGACGCCCAACCCACCATTGTTATAAATTTCAACGATTTGGTGGGTTTCGTTCCGCTCTACCCACCCTACAAAAAAAACGTATTTATGCTTAACTTAATGGCATTGACGCGAGGCAAAGGAATGCATGCTGCACCGCTCTGCGGTGCGCGACGCGGAGCGTCGCTACAGGCATTCCCACGCAGAGCGTGGGAACGAGAACAATTAAAACATGCCAAGTATATTATACCCGCAATCAACATAAGTGATTTCGCCCGTAATCGCGGAGGCTAAGTCAGAGCAGAGAAAAGCGGCAGTGTTGCCAACTTCTTCAGTCGTCACATTGCGACGTAAGGGGGTATTTTGTTCAAAAGTCTTTAGCATAGTGCGAAAATCGGCAATGCCTGATGCCGCTAAAGTGCGTATTGGTCCCGCTGAAATGCCATTGACGCGAATCCCCTCTGGTCCTAAACTATAAGCAAGGTAGCGTATATTGGCTTCTAAGCTGGCTTTAGCGAGTCCCATCACATTGTAATTAGCCATTGCACGTAGTGCGCCGAGATAGCTCAGGCTCAACAAGGCCGCATTACGGTCTTGCATCATGCTACGTCCTGCCTGTGCTAAGGCGGAAAAGCTATAAGAACTAATGTCGTGCGCTATTTTAAAACCTTCACGAGTGGCATTATCTAAATAGGCACCCTCTAACTCCTCTCGCGGGGCAAAGGCGACGGCATGAATAATAATATCCAAGCCATCCCAAGATTTTTTCAAATCGTCAAACACGGTTTGAATTTGCTCATCGCTGCCGACATCACAGGGTAAAGTAATGTCAGAGCCAAATTGGCCCGCCATTTTCGTCACCCGATCGCGGAGTTTGTCATTTTGATAGGTGAAGGCTAATTCGGCCCCTTCACGTTGCATGGCTTGGGCAACTCCCCAAGCAATTGAGCGATTACTCGCTAAGCCGACAATCAGGGCTCGCTTGCCCGCTAAAAATCCCATAATTTATTTTTTCCTTTGGGTAGTAAGTAGCTTATGGTATAAAAGGAGTCCAAGATTTATCTTGGAAACTTGATGAAAAAAAATAGACAGTTTATCAGACATCCCACCGAGATTCCGATAGAATTATGGTGCGTGCTCAAATAACACGCTTTGAGATAGGGGTTGAAATTTTAGAGCCTAATGAGGTTGTTTAATATACGCATGGTAGAGCAGGATAAGTCGTTATGCGGCTCAATTTCCGCTTTAAAAAATCCTATTTCTTAAAGAAATAGGATTTTCGGAGTCCAAGATTTATCTTGGGAGTTTAAGGTTTAACAGGTCGAATCCTGTGATGCTGATGCGCCTCAATCACCGCGACAATTTCCAGAGACGGTTTCGCCTCACTTTCTAAACGCACACGCACAGCATGAGGCAATCCTTGCCGTTCTTTGGCTGACCATTCATTGAGCCATTCCGTATCTTCTTCAAATTTTTCATCAACATACAAATATTCAAAATAAGCTTTATAGCCTTCCAGTGCGCTTATTGTCGTTGCATGTTTTTCTAAGCGCTCAGTTGGATCGCCTGCCAGGGCGGGCACAATGCGAATTTCTACGCCGCTTTCTTCCTCACTCAGTTGCCAAGCCATGAATCCGGGTTGTCGTCCTGGTGATACGGTCGATACCCAAGCTATTTTTTCTTCTTCGCCTTCAAAAAAAATGTATTTTTTGTTTTCGTCACGATCCCGGTAAGTATGTGGAAATCCCCCCTCTAAAGAGCGTTCAATTTGTAATAAAACCAGTGCTTTATCTAAACTTTCATCAAGCCGATTACTGGAGCGTGTCCACTCTTTGAGTACCACATTCATACCCATTGCCAGCATCAACATGACGAGTGCTGACAATGTCAGTGCAATCAATAACTCCAGCAGCGTAAAACCGTTTGTGAATGATTTTTTCAATTTATTGCGCCGTGTCCAGTTTGATCAAGCGTAGCGATTTCAATTCTATACCCGTCGCATCATCACGCCATGTGTAAGGCTCTAATGCCAGTCGCATGGGGCGCGTTTGACGTTCTGGTTTTTCTAAAACTTCGTCGGTACTCAATTCTACACTTTTTTTATAGCGTTCTGGTAATTCTGGATAGTCAGGCTCTTTAAGGATTTGGGCGGCGTTAAGTGCCGAGCGTAAAAAGACTGTCCGCTCAATGTTATCCACGGCTTTAAAAGCCAAGCGTTTAGTCCCTGCCAATAAGCCAAAGACGGTGCCTAAAACGATGCCGACTATCGCCATTGCGACGAGGACTTCAAGTAAGCTAAATCCCGTTTGTTTATTCATACAAAATCTCTGACTCAATTTTGCCCGTGATCGGGTTAACAGTGATTTTTGCTTTATAATCTAAATGAGTCAAAATGATTTCTCCGCCACTACTACCGCCTTCGGGATAAAATGTGACTTTGTAAACTTCACCCTGCTCACCTATCTCACCCTGCTCACCTTCCTCACCTTCTTCACCTTCCTTTTTTTGGTTTTGGTTAAAAGTGGCGACTTTCTGTTTGCCTTCGACAAGCGCGGTGCGGCGAGTGTACCTCAGCTTCGCCACCGCTTCACGTACTTGCGCTTTAAGAAAAGTCACTTCACTGCTGCCGATACGTGGAATAACCACGCCCACCGCCATCGCAATAATTGCCATAACCATGAGTATTTCTAGCAGCGAGAATCCAGAGAGTCTCCGTTTATTGATTGGTTTGCCAATTGACAATATCGGCATTATCATCTTCGCCCCCTTCCTGACCATCTGCACCAAAGGAATACAGATCATAATCACGCCCCTCACGCCCAGGTTTCCGATATTGATACTCATTACCCCAAGGATCTTTTGGTAAGCCCCTTTTTAAATAAGGACCCTGCCACTTTGCGTCACTTGAGCTTGTCTTAACCAACTCCTCTAGGCTAGAGGGGTACTTAAACATATCTAAGCGATATCCGTCTAAGGTGGTTTCAATATTAGCGATTTGTGTTGCGGCGGTACTGCGCTTGGCACCCGCCAGTTTGTCCCACAGTGTTGGACCCACTATCCCGGCTAACATGCCAAGGATGACCATCACAATCAATAGCTCCATCAAACTAAAGCCTTGTTGTTTTTTTAACATGAATAAATTCTCCTGTTTTAAGTGTAACGTTCAAAATCATTGTAGACTATTTTTTATCATTTAAAAACATCAATCTGCCCTAATACCTTAACACACTTGATTTATCTTAACTTATTCTTATAATTAATCGTGTTAATTTATAATCATGAGGACACTAAAATGAAAGCCAATGTAGGTACTGGAGATAAAATCTTTCGAGTAATAGTCGGTTTAGGTATTATTGGGGCAGGCGTCTATTTTCAAAATTGGTGGGGAGCGGTTGGATTAGTGCCCCTATTGACTGCCATAATTGGTGTTTGTCCCGCCTATTTGCCGTTTGGACTCTCAACTTGTGCCACGCCAGCAGAAAAGACAGAATAATTAGCCATCCCCTTTCATCCCCTTTCATCCCCTTTTTTTGTTGTTGAGCCCGCAGGTTTTGTCACGATCTGCGGGGTTTAGATCATAAATTTATGCGCCATACCTTGCTAATTCACCTACAGCCTGATAATCAAGTAGTCAATTGGGCTACATTTGATGCCACAGGCTCAATCATAGACAGTGCCACACACGTCCCCCTAGACACCGTTCCACGCCAACACCGCCAACCGATAGTATTGATACCGGGTACTGATGTCCTATTGACACAGACCAACATTTCTAGCAAACAACAGCAAAAAATTATACAAGCGGTGCCCTACGCCCTAGAAGAGCAATTGGCAGATGAGGTGGAAAATTTGCACTTTGCGCTGGGAAAACGAGCACCGGGCAATATCCCTGTCGCCGTGATTGCTCGTAGAAAAATGGATGCCTATATACAACAATTAAATGCCGTAGGGATCACCCCAGCGGCACTCATACCGGACATGCTCGCCGTGCCCAAACCTGCCGAGGGATGGGGCGTATTATACCTTAATAACATTATATTAGTACGCACCGACTTGTACGCCGGCTTTGCCATTGAATTAGACTGCTTTGAGCCCGCCTTAGATGCCCCACAACAAATAACCGTCTTTAGTGACATGGCAAATCGGGAGACAGCGTTGAGCGATTTACATGGCATTGCTGTGATAGAAAAAAGACAAAAACAAGGCGCTTGGCTGGCGCAAGGCTTGATTGAAAATCAGCCCTTAAATTTATTACAAGGAGACTACCGCCCCCAAGATAAAATAGCAAGCCTATTGCGTCCATGGCGACTAACCGCTTTTTTATTACTACTCTGGGGAGGGCTAGATGTCGGAAAGCAATGGATAGAATATCAACAATTGAGCCAACAACGCCAAGCATTAAACCGGCAAATTGAGAAAATATTCCGTGACACATTTCCAGAGGCGCGTAAAATTGTCAATCCGCGCGTCCAAATGGAGCAACGCTTAAAAGCCTTAGCTGCCCAACAAGGGCGCCACGCACAAGATAATAATTTTTTATCTATTTTAAATAAGATCAGTACACCACTCTCACGCACCCCAGATTTTTATCTCAAACGTATGGATTATCGTCAAGGGCGTTTTGAACTACAAGTAGAGATAGCGAATTGGCAAGCCTTGGAAAACTTGAAACAAGATATCCGCAATCAAGGTTTAACGGTAAAAATACAATCCGCTGTCAGTCGCAATGGCTTGGTGGAAAGTCGGTTGCGAATTCAAAGCAAATAATCGGGTACGCAGTGTCAATGCCGTTCCATAAGAAATGTTGCGCGTAATCCTTTATCATGATAAACCATTTTTAGAATCCTAATTGGTATGAGGTAAAAAATGACTTCATCGCATGAACCGTTTGATGATAGCACTAAAACATTCTATCGTAAGTTTTTTGAAGATTGTGGAATGGTTGTCGAGACAGAACGAGAGGTATTTTTTCGTGGGCGAAAGATTGATCTTGTGGTCACATGCACCGATAATAATAAGTTACAAAACACAGTTTTTTCCCATTTTCGCCAGATAAATGCCATTGAATTGAAAGGCATCCATGATCCGTTGACGGTGATAGACTACAATCGGATTATGATGCGGGCTTGGGGACTTGGTGCATTAAAGGAGGAGTCGGAAGAGAATGATGAGTTGGGAGAAAATACTGACACTGATGATGCCCCCAGTGACGATAATCAACTCAGCCCACTCCCCAGCAAAAGAACGCTGACAATTGTTTGTGTCACTAAACCCATTAAGATTCTCAAGCAACTCAAGGATGAGTTTAAGTTTTTTAAGATCGATGAGGGCATCTACTACTGTGAAGATCGGCTCCCACAATGGATTATCTGTCCATCGGAACTGGCATTAGTAGAAAAAAATTACCCCCTTTTGCCATTGGCACGGGGTGAAAAACTGAAACAATTTACCTCCTTATGTTTCCGTGAGGGCTTGACAGACTATCTTCGTTTAATCATGGACATTGGACTTTATACAGATCCCAATGTCATTTTACAGAAAATTTTGGAGGTGACACAGATGAAAGTGAAAATACGTGACGATACGAGGCTTTGCCTTGATCATTTTTTCCGAGACATGCCGGAAGAAATGTGGAAACTTCCCACTTTTAAAGAAGTAATGGCAGAAAACCAGAGTTTGTGGGAATTACGAGGTGTACGACAAGGCGTACAAAAAACACTGATTCGTCAGTTACGTCACAAATTTGCTCCAATACCCGATAGTGTGGTACAGAAAATTGAGGCGACATACGATCTTGCTCAATTGGATAATTGGTTAGATCAGGTTATTGCAGCGGATTCATTGGCAAATACTGGGCTGGTTAGTCATTAAGTTAAGGGTTCGTCGTGGTGACTTGTTAGAGTTTCTTTATGGGTAAATACCCCTAAGTCCCGTTATAGCTTAGGGCTTAGGGGTTGTTTAAAATTAGCTTATTTTTAATATCCGTAAAGCGGCACAAGCCGCACCATAACCATTATCTATATTAACCACCGTCATACCTGAACTACAACTTGCCAAAAGAGCGTTTAACGCAGTATGTCCGCCTTTAGAAACCCCATATCCCACCGAAGTTGGCACCGCAATAATCGGTTGAGAAATCAAGCCCCCTAACACCGTTGGCAACGCCGCATCCATGCCTGCAATCGCAATAACAACAGATGTGGTTTGTATTTGTTCAAGTTTCTCCGTTAAACGCCACAAGCCAGAGACACCTATATCAAATAAGTTTAACGAATTTTTGCCAGAATAGCTTAAAGTTCTGATTGCTTCGTAGGCAACTGACAGATCAGAACTCCCAGCACACAGTACCGCCACTTTTTTCTCTTCAGATAGGCTATGATCAGGAAAATTAAAAAATGCAGTATTCGATATTGAACAATATTCGATTTTTTCTTGGATTAAAGAATCTATTTGATTGACTTTATTTTCTGAGAGTCTTGTCAAGAGACAAGGTTTATTTTTTGTCAGAAATTGTTTAAGTATTTCATTGACGTCCTCTAAACCAATACGTGAAAAACGATCAAAGTCTAATTTTGAGTGATTCACCTTAAAAAAGCACTCCCTCTTTTATAAGAAGCTATAGAACAATCCTCACCAAACAGCCGGAGAGCCAGTAAATTTATATTTTTGAACCCGGCACCTAACAGTATCAACGTCTATCATCGTTTTAATAGCCGATTCGCATTGTGAAATTAAAGATAAAGTTTCTGGAAAAATACGAATGCCAGTTTCTACCCGACTAGATAAACAAGGCGAAGCGGGCAAATCTTGTATATCAGACAAACCGAAATAATTCGCCAAATGTCTAATTTTTTCTTTATTGACACCAAGCCTTATCCAAGGATGTTCAACCTGAAAGACTTTAGCGGCATTCGCCAGCATTGATTAAAACTAAATGCCAAGCGTATTTATCAGCATACGCCTTTACCCGCTGAGTGGCACCATCTGGAACCGCTGGCGAAATCGCATGATATATTTTTGTCTGACTAAATATCTTATGAGCGACATAAGCTAAAGTCATACTATCCACACCACCACTCACCGCAATCAACAATTGATTATACTTAGAATAGTTTTTTTCAAATTGTTCCAAGATTAATTTTTTCATTAGAAATGACTTCTAAGTACTGAACCATGAGACGAAGTCAGCGAAGCTAATTATCGGAGATTTTGGAGTCCAAAGCTTTAGCTTTGGACTGTTGTTTTTTCTCACATCCAAAGCTAAAGCTTTGGATTCCAAAAGACTGGAAAACTTATGGTTCAGTACTTAATTCAACTGAATTTTTTAACGTTGTTCTGCCTGCAAAAGAGGAACAAACTGAGTTTAAATCATCAATATCCACTTTAGCCGTTGTTTCATCACCTCTATCGACACAT
>JSZA02000383.1 GCA_000785145.2 Candidatus Thiomargarita nelsonii | reverse complement strand
GGGCGGGTGTAGGGGCAATCCCTTGTGGTTGCCCGCCCCTACTGAAGTGGTTGCCCTTAACGAAGGTGGCATTGGCCATACGCATGGTATGTGATTTCACAAAGAAATGCGGCTGAAAGTCGCACTTTAAAAGACTTGCGCCAATTGGTGCAGCGCCACGATTTGTTTGATTGGATAAGATTGGAAAATCGCATTGAGTCTTGTTTTCAAAAAGTACATCTCGCCTGGCATCAGGGAAACCTGGATGATGTCTCTGAATGTATGACTAACAAGTACCGGCAAGAACAACAATCGGATTATCTTGATAAATGGGCGAAACAAGGGCTCATTAATCACTGTGAAGTCGAGGTTATTAGTAGTATCCAACCGCTATTTTTAGCTCATCCAGCTCAAGAGATGGAAGGTTCTAAGCTTGTGGTTGCGATTACCGCCAAGATGGAAGATTATCTGACGGAACGGGATAGCGGTAAGATCGTACAAGGCAAGAAAGGAGAATTTAAGGATGTAGATACCATTTGGACTTTTGTCGTTCAAAATGGAAAATGGGTGCTTGCTAATATTGAAGATAGTCGTTCCTCTTTGTTATTAGATTATGCGCGAACCCACAATGAACTGCCTCTAAATTTAGAGCAGAATGATGGGCTCCAAGTTAAAGCGTTCTAGCCCAAGATAAATCTTGGACTCCGAATACCCGATTTTTTTGGACTCCAAGATTTCGTTGTTTCGGGAATGGAGCGAAGCGGATTTCCCGAAACTCGCTAAACCCGAGATTTCGTTGTTTCGGGAATGGAGCGAAGCGGATTTCCCGAAACAACTGATCTCGCTTTTTCTCGTTCCCACGCGAGGCAAAGGAATGCCTGCCAGGACGCTCCGCGTCCTGCTGCAACAGACGCTCGAAAATTTTCCATTATGAAAAAAAATATTTTAGGCAGTTAAAAGTTAAATTTTTATACAACCATTCCTGATAATACCGTTTGTTATACAAATTATCATTACAATGGGCTTAACCGGCTACCTATCGTTTCGCTCTGGACAACAAGCCGTCAATGACCTTACTATTCAATTACATAACCAAATAACTTCCCGCATCCAACAACATCTCAACACTCCCCATCAAATCAACAAAAATAACATCAATGACTTTTTACAAAAAATAAGCCGCTTTGGAAAAACATTCATCATAGAACGCTCAGGACAAATCGTAGCCTCATCAAAACCATTCAATGGAAAAGAACGGCTCATTCGCTTAGCCTTTCAGCGTCTGACTGAACTCAATAAAATATCCGATAGCCACCAACTTGAGATTGAAATTGATGGAGAGCGTCACTTCTTACAAGTCTTGCCCAAGCTTGATTGGCTCATTATAACAACAATATCGGAGGCCCAATTTATGCAACCAATCAATGCCAACATCCGCACGACAATCTTATTGACTCTGCTGGCTATAGGAATAGCGATAGGCGTTGGCATCCTCACAGCACGCTGGATTAAGCGAACAAATAATGACTCGCAGTCAAACTTTATCCCAAGAACAACGAGAAAATTTAAATATTATTAGCCGCAGCGGAGAACACTTATTGACACTGATTAACCAAGTGCTGGATTTATCCAAGATTGAAGCGGGACATATGAGCCTCAATGAAAAAAACTTTGATCTCTATCGCCTACTTGATGAACTGCTCGACATGTTTCAACTCAAAGCAGATGACAAACATTTACAACTATTATTTGAGCGTCAAGCCTCGGTACCGCAATATATCCGCACTGATGAAATCAAATTGCGTCAAGTGCTGATTAATTTGCTGAATAATGCCTTAAAATTCACAAATGAAGGGACTATCTATGTAAGAATTAAGCCACTCGAAACCGATAAACTTATGTTTGAAGTGCAAGACACAGGACCCGGCATAGCGTCCGCAGAATTGAACAAACTTTTTAAAGCCTTTGTGCAGACTCAAACCGGTCAACAGACACAAGAAGGCACCGGTTTAGGCTTAGCGATTAGTCGTCAGTTTGTACAATATATGGGCGGAGACATACAAGTTGAAAGTGAAGAAGGGCGTGGCACGACATTCAAATTTGATATTCGCATCAAACTCATTGAAGCCGTTGCTGAGCCAGACGAACTTTGAACCGCAACTCATTTGGATGGATATGCGGATGCCCGTGATGGATGGCTATGAAGCGACCCAAAAAATCAAAGCCACAGGACAAGCGACGACGATCATTGCCTTAACGGCCAGTAGCTTGCCGATTCCAGCCGGTTGCGATGACTTTTTACGCAAACCCTTCCGTGAGGCTGACATTTTTGAGCTGATGAAAAAACATATCGGGGTGCGCTATATCTATGAAGAAAAGGTAGAGACAATCGCGCCGACGGATGTATTAACGCCAGAAGCCCTGACGGTTTTACCAACTGATGGGCGGAGACACGACGTGAAGCGGCTGAACGTGCGGATGGGGATGTCATTTTAGAATTGCTTGAACAAATTAAGCCGGATCATGCACCATTAACTGAATCCATAGCCGCTTTGGTCGATGATTTTGAATTTGATAAATTGATCGAAATAGGCGATAAATCGCCTACTACGAACAGTTAGAATGTTGTTTCGGGAATTGAGCGTAGCGGATTTCCCGAAACGAAGTAAGCGAAGCTAAACGAAGTCAGCGAAGCTAAACCTCTTTAAAAAAAATAAGTCTAAAATATCATGATTTTTCCTAACTCTTGAGTCGTGATGTCAGTGTTACTAAGGCAGCCCATCTATGTTCCCTGTCACCATGCTATCGGCTGAGTTTGAATGCAAAGTAACCCAAGTACTATTATTCATCATGACCAAAATTCCAACACCTGGGCCAAAGTCAATAATGACATCCGCCTGAGCATTATTATCCAAATCTCCCGTGGTCATGCTACTGGGTGACAAAGAATGCAAATTAACCCAAGTACTATTATTCATCATGACCCAAATGCCATAACCTGGAAAGTCAATAATGACATCATCCAGTCCATTACCATCCATATCTCCCGTGGTCATGCTACTGGGTGACAAAGAATGCAATTGAACCCAAGTACTATTATTCATCATGACCCAAATGCCATAACCTGGAAAGTCAATAATGACATCATCCAGTCCATTACCATCCATATCTCCCGTGGTCATGCTACTGGGTGACAAAGAATGCAATTGAACCCAAGTACTATTATTCATCATGACCCAAATGCCATAACCTGGAAAGTCAATAATGACATCATCCAGTCCATTACCATCCATATCTCCCGTGGTCATGCTACTGGGTGACAAAGAATGCAATTGAACCCAAGTACTATTATTCATCATGACCCAAATGCCATAACCTGGAAAGTCAATAATGACATCATCCAGTCCATTACCATCCATATCTCCCGTGATCATGCTACTGGGTGACAAAGGATGCAATTGAACCCAAGCACTGTTGTTCATCCACACCAAAATACCGTGGGGAGAGCCAAAGTCGATAATGACATCGTCTTGACCATTACCATCCATATCTCCCGTGACCATGCTGTCAGGTGACAAAGGATGCAATTGAACCCAAGCACTGTTGTTCATCCACACCAAAATACCGTTTTGTGTGCCAAAGTCGATAATGACATCGTTTGAAAATGGAAAATTTAATACCATGCTCCCATTACAAACGTCATAAGGATGAGGCGGAAAACCAGTCCCTCCCCATGCCGCTCCCGTAGATACGCTAGCATACGGTGGTAGTGAGAATGGTGGAGGAACATAGAAATCCACAGTGGCATTGGGCGGTAAGTTATATAATGCATAGGGGTCATCGTAATTATATTCATCCATGGATAATACATCGGTAATAGGAGAAAAGCCTGGCGTCGTTACCACCGCTTGAATTTTAAGGACACCTGCACCATCTTTATAGGTGTCGTAAAACGCTTGAGCAATTTCCAATTTGACGCAGGCAACCCCATTGTAAAACAAGTCAAAATTCCATACGGAGAAGTGCTTAACTGTGCCTTCAAACCGACCATTAATTAGGCTTGCAGATCCATCTTCCATCCATTTTCCAGTTTCCTTATTGTAATCCCACAAACCAACCGTTTCTTCAGAGTTTATAGCTGGTATAGAAATTTCTGCAACCATATCTGAGGCTAGGTCATACATCCTTCCAGAATCATCTGTAAATTCAGCATAAAAAGCACCCGCACTTAGCATAGCACCGGGCTCACCTTGGCTGTTAATGGCACCCATATCGCCCGGCATAGACTCATTTGCCAGATCATAGGTATATAGTCCCATCTGTACCTCGCCATCCGGTGGATTACCATCTGAATCAACTAACGAATTGGGTGGTAGCATAATCCGGGTACCACGAGAATCTTCCACTTTACTCGTTTGCGAAGGGTCAATAATGAAAACTTCTGCTTGCTTTAGGGTAAACCTTAAGCTAACATTAGGTGCGTGTTCAATTTGAGATACCAGTGCATAACCCCTTTTGGTCACATTGATAATATATTGATCCTGATCATCTCTTTCAACATGGAAGCCAAAAGAGCCATCCCTCTCAGTATTGTCAGCGACTTCATTAATTTGCACGGTTGCATCACTGATTGGGTCCCCATTTTGGTCAGTTACAGTACCAGCGAAGTATTCAGATACGCCAGGAATAGGTACAGCTTGCACTTGAGTGCTGGCGAATATCGCCATTATACCCACGATAAACGCAACAAACACAACACCTCGCCAATTTGACGAAGGGCATAGAGAGTTCAAGGAACTTGCAAGAGAGCTTCGCCACGGCTTTGTTTGTGGCCCACAAATTGCATGTTCCAGCGTCTGTTTTTTGATATTTGATCTCATAATCATTATCTCCTAGTTAAAAAAATAGTCAATGAATAGAGCACGCCTATTAACGTTGATTAGTTAAATATCACCTCCCAAACCTAGCAGTACTTGATTTATGCTCTATTAATTTAATAATAGTTTAGTTTTTATATTTTTTCAGGATATGTTTATAAA
This sequence comes from Candidatus Thiomargarita nelsonii, assembly GCA_000785145.2. Taxonomy (GTDB): domain Bacteria; phylum Pseudomonadota; class Gammaproteobacteria; order Beggiatoales; family Beggiatoaceae; genus Thiomargarita; species Thiomargarita nelsonii_B. Next base: position 2,541 of record JSZA02000383.1, on the reverse strand, counting down.
TTTTTTTGATATGTGATTGCTATTATACTTATTTAACAAATAGTTATGGACTAATAACCCCCCAAATATTAAATATTAATACCATTATTTATTAATTTAATCCGTTGTTTTCGCTAATCCGTTGTACTACGATTTGATAAATGGATAAATCAAAACCCTAACTACAGGGATTTATTTTTAGCAGGGATAAGTCAAAACATTAAAGAGGTTTAGCTTCGCTAAACAACAAAAAACAAAACACCCCAGTTGCAAACCCGCACAAAAAAATTTTTGGAGTCCAAGATTTATCTTGGGAGAGAAAACATGAAACTAAACATCTTAGTAGTTGATGATACCTTAGCCAACCTACGTTTTTTATCTAAAACGCTAACCGAACAAGGATATAAAGTGCGTGGCGTCGGGAATGGTACTAGAGCATTAAAAGCCGCCCAATTAGAGCCGCCCGACTTAGTATTGCTAGACATCAAAATGCCAAAAATGGATGGCTATGAAGTCTGCCAAAAATTAAAAGCAGATGAACGAACGCAGCCTATTCCCGTTATCTTTCTCAGCGCCTTAGATGAATTGGACAACAAAATAAAAGCCTTTGAAGTGGGCGGAATAGATTACATTACCAAACCCTTTCAAGCTGAAGAAGTCTTGGCGCGTGTTGAAACACACTTAGCACTGCGAAACCTGCAAAAACAACTTGAAGCGCAAACCGAAGAATTACAAATCGCCAAACAAGCCGCAGAAATTGCCAACCAAGCCAAAAGCGAATTTTTAGCTAACATGAGTCACGAACTTCGTACACCACTCAATGCGATTTTGGGTTATACACAACTCTTTAAGCAAGACAAAAGCTTAATGAAAACACATAAACAGCCAATTGAAACCATTCATCGCAGCGGAGAACACCTCCTGATGATGATTAATGACAATTATAGATATGTTACAAATTCAGGCGCAAAATAAAGGAATAGCCTTGATTTATGCCCCCCCCCGCCGAATTACAGACTGGCATTCAAGCAGATGAAAAACGCTTACGCCAAATTCTGTTAAACCTGCTAAGCAACGCCATCAAATTCACAGAAAAAGGTCAAGTGATCTTCAAAATTGAAACGCTGACAAAATCAGCAAGCCAAAGAATCCGTTTTCAAATAGAAGACACCGGCATTGGCATTCCGTCTGAAAAATTAGAAGAAATATTTTTACCCTTTCATCAAATAGGCGAACAACGAGTTTATGAACAAGGCACTGGATTAGGCTTAGCGATAAGCCGACAGCTAGTTAATTTAATGGGCAGAGAATTACAGGTCAAAAGCATCGTAGGGCAAGGTAGCGTATTTTGGTTTGAAATAGATTTAATTAAGGTAGATATACCGCTACCAACCCATTTGGGACTTTCAAAAACTGAGACAACACCAAAGCCGTTAAAAATTCCCCCTAAGAAAGAATTAGAAGCGCTACTTGAAGCGGCGCAACTTCAGACACTCACAAGCATTCGAGCATGTGCCAAAAAGATTAAGGCATTAGACACCCAATTTATTCCGTTTATTTCTAAAATTGAACAATATTTAGAAAAATATCAATTTGAAAAACTGATTGAGTTTATAGAATTTTATCTTAAAGGACAAAGCCATTAAGGTATTATAATATCCTCGTTCCCGAAGCTCCGCGCACTCTCTTATACACAAGTCCATTTTCGACAATTGTAGGGTGGGTAGAGCGGTAGCGATACCCACCATTTGACGCGATTTGGTGGGTTTCGCTATCGCTCTACCCACCCTACATAATATCATTTAATTTCAATTATTTAAAAAGTTTAAGAGAGTGTGCAGAGCGTGGGAGCGAGAGGCAGAGTAGTGAGGGGAAACATTAATGAAAACAAGCAACTTAAAAAAATCCACCCTATTAGTGGTTGACGACAAACCAGAAAATTTAGACGTATTAATAGCCCATTTAGACAAACAAGCTTTTACCCTTGCCGTCGCACTCAATGGTGAAAAAGCGATTGAATTGACTCAAAAACTTTTACCAGAACGGATTTTATTAGATGTTCTCATGCCCGGCATTAACGGTTTTGAAACCTGCCGTCGTTTGAAAACAGACCAAATAAGCAAAGATAAATGAACAACTCAAACAAGAAATGGCTCGGCGAGAACAGGCGGAAGAGGCACTACAAGTGGCGGATGCCAAACTCTCAGTGATTTCTGAACAGGAAGCCAAACGCTGGGGGATATCCGGTTTTATTGGAAAAAGTAAAACCATTAAGAAAATTATTGAACATATTCACCGTTTACAAGACGTAGAAAAAACCAGTGTTTTGATACTTGGAGAAAGTGGCACAGGCAAAGAATTGATCGCCCGCGCTATTCACTTTAGCAGTGCCCGCGCCAAAAACCCATTTATACCAGTCAATTGTTCAGCGATTCCCGAAGAATTAGCCGAATCAGCATTTTTCGGTCATGTGCGGGGCGCCTTTACGGGTCAATGCCATTGGCGTAGGGGCGGGCAACCACAAGGGATTGCCCCTACACCCGCCCCTACGAGAAATCACGG
>JSZA02000237.1 GCA_000785145.2 Candidatus Thiomargarita nelsonii | reverse complement strand
TAGGATTAAACCTAATAAGTACATTTGATCAGCGATTAAAAGCATAAGAAGCTATACGTCAACTAACTAACGAAGCAATGCCACCTTCGTTAAGGGCAACCACAAGGGATTGCCCCTACGAAAAATCACGGTCCATGTAGGGGCAATCCTTTATGGTTGCCCTTAACGAAGGTGGCATTGAACTAACGAAGAGGTTGCTACCGAATTAGATTTAAAAATCTATTTACTTCAAAAACAATATCTTGAATACAAAAAATTGAAAAAAAGCCATAGAGGCATTATCCTCAAAATCAATTGTAAATGATGTCCAAAACAAAATTGACTTTAAAAAGAATTTGTTTTTAGACACTGTTGATGCTTTATTTGAGCCTACCAATAAGAAGATTGATAGAAATAAAAAAATGAACTGATATTTAAATCGGGAAAACAAATTTTAACTCCTAATATGTTATCATCGGGCGAAAAGCAACTAGTAATCATTTTACTGACAGCTTTAATACAAGAGGATAAACATTTTGTTTTGTTTATGGATGAACCCGAAAATTCATTACATACCGATTGGCAGGAAAAATTAATAGAAAATATTAGAAGCCTCAATAATAATGCTCAAATTATTATAGCGACGCACTCACCTTCAATTGTGTTGGATGGTTAAAAACTCTACAAGCCGCTTAGCAAAATGTAACTCGACAACATAAAACACAAAAGCATTACTTGTATATCACTAATATAAAGTTGCAAAGGCGATGGATAGCACTTGGCAAACGTAGAACAAAGTCAAGCCAATCCTACCTTGTCTCAATTGCAAAAGGCTGCACACGCTTTAGGTAAAGAATTGGTGATTGAATTTAGATAGGGCACATTCTTGATGTCACCGAGCGATGAATCGGTGCGTAGGACGCACCCTACACTCGCTTTTGTCATCCACAAAAAAGTTTAATTTGTGGCCTGTATAAACTTGCTGAAATTACCTTTACATCAGAAAAACCAGTTGCAAACCCCGTCCGGCACAGAGCAGAAAATGAGACAAAAAATGGCAAATAATGCGACTCCACCACCGGCTTACTTTAAAACACTGACAATTGAAAATGTGAAATGTTTTAAAGCCGAGCAAACCATAGATTTGTCCGATGGCAATGGTAAGCCAGCACAATGGACGATTATTTTAGGCGACAATAACACAGGGAAAACAACGCTTTTGAGGTGCTTGGCTCGTTTCGATTTTAGAACATTTATCAACCCCAGAGAAAATTCATCAGAAAAAAAAATATCACATGATGAAAGCATTAAATCTCACCTATTAATTAAAGAATCAGGCACTTGGAAATTTAAAGACCGTTTTTGGGATGAAAAAATAGCAGGATTAATTATTTACGGCTATGGCACCGCCCGAAGAATGGACACGAGCTCGTTATCCGAAAAAGAGAATAAATATGCAACATCCAGCCTATTTTCTGACGATATGACATTAATCAATGCAGAAGAATGGTTGCTACAAACAGATTACGCCGTTAAAAATGGCGTCAAGGCTGCTGCCTCAAGATTAGCAAAAATCAAACAAGTCTTGACAAGCGGTATTTTGCCTGATGTGACCGATTTCCGTTTTACCACGACTAAAGATTTAAAAAGTTTTGTCGAATTTAAAACGGATTACGGCAGCGTTCGGTTAAATGAATTAGGCTATGGTTATCAAAGCATGGTTGCTTGGGTGGTAGATTTAGCTAAACGACTCTTTGAACGTTATCCTGAGAGTGAAAACCCGCTTGCTGAACCATCTATCGTTTTGGTGGATGAAATAGATTTGCATTTACACCCAGAATGGCAAAGAAAAATCATCCAATTTTTGACAGCTCAATTTCCAAGTACGCAGTTTATTGTTAGCTCACACAGCCCCTTAATTGTACAATCTGCCAACAATATTAATTTAGTCTTGTTGGAAAAACAAAGTGATCATGTCACCATTAGGCAGCCTAATCTCACCACTTACCAAGGTTGGACAATTGAGGAAATTTTAAATGAATTGATGGATTTAGGAGAAAAAACGCTGTCAGATAATTATTTAGCGTTGATAAAACAATTTGACGAAGCTTTGGATAAAGAAGATTATGCTAAGGCAAAAGCAGCTTATGATGAATTAGATAAAATTCTGCATCCAGAAAGCAGTCAGCGGAAATTACTGCGTATCCAAATGTCATCTTTAATGCCAGAAACGGTATGATTCGATTACAACACCTTCCAAAACCCACTGAACTCACAGATGAAGTGGAGCAAGAATTGACGGCACGTTACAAAAAAGACGACACCAGTGTTTGGAAAAAGCCTTATATCATTAAGGCATTATTGAAAATGTCTACCAACAAATGTTGTTATTGTGAGTGTAACATCACAACTGAAAGCAACTATTTAGAAGTAGAACATTTTCATCCAAAAAGCCTCTATCCTGATAAAGTTGTCGTATGGGAAAACTTATTACCTTCTTGCAAGAGATGTAATGGAACAAAGGGCGATCACGATACCCAAAAAGAAGCCATCGTTCATCCCGTCAGAGATAATCCTAAATCACATTTAACTTTAAAGGCTTATCGTTTATATCCCAAAACAGATTTAGGACAAATGACTATTAATGTTGTCAATTTGAATGATAGGACACGTTTAGTCAAAAAACGATTTAAGATTGGTGTGGAACTTTGTGACGAATTAGAAAATTTATTGGAACTGATCACTGAGTATGATAATGGGACAAGCACTTCAACAAGAAGACGAAATAGAATTGTTGAAACTCTCAGAAATTTAATGAAAGAAGGCACACGCCAATCCGATTTTAGCGCAACTGCTGCTACTGTTATTTTGCATGAAAAGAGTTATTCGCAAATCAAGCAACTTTTGAACAACAATAATCTATGGAATAATGAATTGAATGACTTAGAAAAAGAAGTTGAATTCTGTGCTTTGGATGTTGAGGACAACGAATGAGTGAGTGCCTTCATAACTGGCTTTGGACTCCAACCGATGTGCCAATGCCATTTCGTAATTTAGATAGGGCACATTCTTGATGTCACTGTTCCGAGCGATGAATCGGTGCGTTGGACGCACCCTACACTCGCTCATAGCTAATATAATGATATACTTATAAATTTTTTAAAATATTTTAGATTCAGAAGTGATTAGTCAGATTCAGAAGCGAGGAATGGATTTTTATTGCTCTGAAGAATTAGATGATTTTATTTTTCTCGTTCCTTTGCGGAGCAACGGAATGCCTGCCCGGACGCTCCTGCACCGCAAAAAAAACGAAAAATTATCTCAGCGAGTTCACGGAGACGTTTAAAATGCTCATTAACGGCACTGACAGCCATACCTAAATATTTAGCAAAAATATTTTTTTTGAAAAAGACTTGCTCTCGTTATTTTAATTTGTTTAAATAATTATTGCTTTTAAGCCGAACATTCTCGCGTCCAACAAGATGAAAAGACTGTTGGACGTGGATTTCACAACAAACAGATGCTATTGATACAGCTACCATCAAATTTCCAGTGAGTTTATCTGGTTGTAGTGAACAACGTTGCCAAAAGATCAAACTCAAACAAAATTAAGCAAAATAAAAAAATGAACTGATATTTAAATCGGGAAAAAAAATTTTAACTCCTAATATGTTATCATCGGGCGAAAAGCAATTAGTAATCATTTTACTGACAGCTTTAATACAAGAGGATAAACATTATTACATACCGATTGGCAGGAAAAATTAATAGAAAATATTAGAAGCCTCAATAATAATGCTCAAATTATTATAGCGACGCACTCACCTTCAATTGTGTTGGATGGTTGGATGGATAAAGTTTTTGAAGTGCCTGAAATTATCACTAAAAAACTATGAGCGGATAGCTAAGAATGCACTAAATAAATCTAAGGGAACTGTCATAGATGTTTATGTTGAAAATGAAGATGATATTCCCTTTTGGAAATCACTAGATAGAGGAAAAGTAGCTTTACTAAAACAAATAAATGGCATAGGTAAAGCTAAAATAGTTTGTGTAGATAGTGATTATGACTATTTACTACAAAATCATACAGACGTATCGAAAATCATTAATGAAAATCCTTATATATTTCAAACTTACACTTATTCGATTGAAAATTTTAAATGTTATGCTGAAAGTCTTCATGGAGTAGTCGTACAAGCCACCTTTCAAGATGAAGAACAATTATTTGATTATGTTTATTTTTTAAAATCATATTCATCAATAATTTATGATTTATTTATATATTCATTATATCATGAAAAGGAGCAATCTAAAAGATTTACAATCACAGATTTTTCAAACACAATCAAATTATTAGAGCAAGTAGATATTTCATCAAAAGGACAACCGGAACTTAAAAAATTAAAGAAATCTGTTGAAAAAAAGATTGCAACACTTGATAAAATTTCAGATAAGCAAATAAACAAATTTAAAGAAGAACTTCATAAGTTAGGTGTTACGCCAGAAAATACATATCTCTTTATAAAAGGTCATACTCTTTATGACAATGTTGTTTGTATGTTTTTAAAGCCAATTGAAAGACATTTAAAATCAAAACAATATCGCAGAATATCTGAATTAAAAAAAGATAGCAAAGAAGCAACTAATAGAAGAAAGCAGTACGAAGATTCTGTTACAAATATTGAGTTTGTATTGCGTAATAACACCAATTATTACGATTGTTTTTTAATGGAGAAAATTTTTAGTGATATAGAAAACTACAAGCAGCTTAGCAAACTCGACAACATAAAACACAAAAGCATTTCTTAAAACTTGTATATTTCTCGTTCCCTTAGCGGCGGAATGCCTGCCCGGAGCAACGGCACCGCAAAACGAAAAATTATCTACTCAACGCTATCGGACGGGTACACACCTATAATTTTGTAATGATTTATTTCTTGTTTCAAATCATTTTTGACACATTAACAACTAACTGATAACTCTTAACCTTTATTTCCCAACGCTCAACGCATATAATATCCCAAAAACACTTGACATTAAAGGTGCATATATACCTGTATGTGAGGCCGTTAAAAAATCGGGTTATTCAAGGACGCATCTTGATTATTTAGCTAGGCAGGGTAGTATTGGCTCAAAACAATCACCCAATGGTGGTAGGATTGTTGATTATAAAGATATTATGAAATATAAAAAATGATAGTTGAAATACATATTGATATTTAAAAAACATTTTTGAACGAGTCTGTATAATGGTCGCAACGGTACGAGATACTGTTATGTTCTTTAACACAACATGGAGAAAAACAATGAAAGTAGCCCCCTTACGTTACGATGTCATTTTCAAAAAGGCTTTTGGTAAACCTGCTTTGTTTAAAGCACTGGTTAAGGATTTACTTAATATCGACAATTTTGAAATTGATAAAGTGGAAAATGACAAGGCTTTTTTTCCAGTAGTAGGAAAGGTGAATTTCAAATTCGATCTCTTTGCTGAGGATAAAGAAAATAGAATTGTTGTTGAAATGCAACATGCTCATTACTCTGACACGTATGAGCGTTTTTTGTACTACCAGCTTTGTGCAATGATAGAACCCATTGCAAATTCCAAGAATTATAGTTTTCCGATTACCGTGAACACGATAATCTTTTTTACTAAGAAACGCACTCCCAGTCCTAACAGTGGCCTTTTAGAGGTCGATTTCCAAGCAAGGGATACATACGATGGACAGGTGATCGAAAAGGTGTTTGGAAAGCGTAAGCATCGTTTGCTTTTTGTTTATGTTAATGATTTCAATGATGCTTATTCTACTCCAGAAAGTGCTAAATGGATGCAGGCTTTTTCTGCCACTTTGGATAGTGAAGTTAATCCAGAGGATTATGAAAATCCATATATTGGTGAGATGTTTGAAGTCATCAAAGATGATAATATTACGGTTGATGAATTTTTTCAAATGAAAGAAGAGGATAATCAGGAAGAAGCTGAAAAGGCAGCCTTGGAAAGAGGTAGAAAAAAGGGCCAAAAAGAGGGTAGAGAAGAAGCCTTTGAAGAGGCCGCTCGTAATTTTTTAGCCATTGGTAGTTTGTCAGTGGAGCAAATAGCCAGTGCGACTGGGCTTTCTTTGAAAAAGGTTAAGTCCCTTTCGGAACAATAGCCGTCAAAAAAGCCCCCGAGCCAGTATCCTTTTTTATCGTTCCCACGCAGAGCGTGGGAATGCCTGCCCTTTGCTGTGCAAACTGCACCGCAAAAAATTGAAAAACGGTGCAATGATCATAGATACCCCCGGCATGAGAGAACTTGGAAATATTGCCGTAGAATCAGGTATTGACGAGACATTTAACGAATCAGAACAATGTCGCTATAATGATTGTACTCATACTCATGAAAAAGGCTGTGCGGTATTGCTTGCGTTAAAAAACTGAGTTATAAAGGAGAGAAACAATGGAAAGCATAGAACAAATTCCAATTGTTCTGCGTATATTTGAAACTCAAAAGCTGGTAGATGAGTTTCCACCTAACTTATATGATTCCAACAAGAAAATTGTCTATCAAATAGCTTGTCCGCCTGGCAGCGTTCACAGTGGACAGTTAGTCTTATCACGATGGAATTTGATGCGCTTGCCATATAAGGTATCTTTCAAAAATACCCAAGTGGTGTTTGAGGGTAGAGAGGATTACTTTGGCTATGAGCGGGATACTTCTGTGGTTGAATGGTACCTCAATTTCGCTCATTATGATCTTTTTTGTGCCTATGGCGGTGGATTGTTTGCTCAAGATGAAATGCAAGTTGCAGAGCATCCCGCTCTAGGTTCTCTTCGAGAGGCTCTATTGGCATCCGGTATTGAGCCACTTACGGTAGAAAACGGTAAGCCTACCCCAATTCTGATAAAAGGCGTTGAACGACGTTGCGCTGTTTCCACAGAACCTAACCCATCCCAGCAACGTCATTTTGGTTTGTATGGTAATAACTTTGCACAGGCTAGCGAGGAAGCCATTAAATTGGCAACAACGCCTCTTAACCCGCCAACATTAACAAATTTGATCGCAATGGAAGCGCCAGCTTGTGGAAGAGACTTTTACACTCAGGATGAGATAGAGTACATTTTGAGGACTGCCTTCACTGGCTTTTCAGCGGCTAAAATTGAGACAAAGGCAGATGAAACCGTGATTCATACAGGTTTTTGGGGATGCGGTGCATACGGTGGAAATCGTGTTTTAATGTCGTTACTCCAGCTCATTGCTGCGGTAATGAGCCAGGTGGATAGACTCGTTTTCCATACAGGTTCATCAGGTTTGGAAGACTTTCAAAGAGCCTGTAGAATTTTGGAAGAAGATTTAGCCAGCCTACCAAACATAGATTCTGTTATCAACAAACTCACTGAGATGAAATTTGAGTGGGGAATCAGCGATGGAAACTAAAGCAAAACATTACAGGACGACTACGCTTGTTGCTCAATCCACCTAGCAAACGCCTGCTCTCCAGCCTGTCAGAGACTCTCTTGCATCGACGGGCTGAACAAGTGCCTCAATCAACTCGAAGACAATTCCTCCGTTGAAACAAAGGATATTTGTAGGGTGCGTCCTACGCACCCTGACGCTCAATGCGGTGCGTAGGACGCACCCTACAAAACCTC
>JSZA02000240.1 GCA_000785145.2 Candidatus Thiomargarita nelsonii | reverse complement strand
GTTGAGGATGGTAGTGGGGGTGTTGTTGCGGAGTATTTTTATGATCCTTTTGGACGGCGGTTGTTTAAGGATGTCGGAGGTGTTCGGACTTATTTTGTTTATTCGGATGAGGGGTTGGTTGGGGAGTTTGATTCAAACGGGGTTGAGTTGAGGGGGTATGGGTTTCGTCCGAATTCGCTGTGGACTACTAATCCTTTGTTTTTGAAGGTGGCGGGGGAGTATTTTTGGTTTTTGAATGATCATTTGGGGACGCCGCAGAAGATTGTTGATAGTCAGGGGGTTGTTGTTTGGGAGGGGGTTTATGAGAGTTTTGGTAAGGCGCGAGTTGATTTGGAGGTGGTTGAGAATAATTTGCGGTTGGCAGGGCAGTATTTTGATCTTGAGACTGGGTTGCATTATAATTGGTGGCGGTTTTATGATCCGGAGGTGGGGAGGTATTTTAGGGTTGATCCGGTTGGGATTGATGGTGGCTTGAATTTGTATGTTTATGTTTATGCTGATCCAATTAATTTGGTGGATCCATTTGGGCTGAGTGGTGAAAGTGCTGGTTCTTGGGTGAATACCACTATTGATATTACTGTTACCGCGTTGGATATATTTGATACAGCTAGTGATATAGTTTATGCTTGTTCGGTTGTCTGTAGTTCAGGAGGTACCTTATTAGCCTCTCCAGCTCAATTCGCTAAGAAAGCAGCTCTTAAGAAATTGATAAAAACATTACAGGAAATTGGAAAGAAAAAATTTCGTGAATCATTTAAAAATGGTGATCTTTTTGAGTTTAGACTTGAAACTAAAAAAGGACCAGTAGATATGCTAGCTGAAATAGTTATTGAGGGCAACACTTTGCATTTAAAAGATATTGCTGTGTATGGGGAAAGATCAGAACCACTTTCTGGTTTGACAAAAGAAATGTTTAGAGCAAAAAGTCAGCTAGCAGATTATGCACGACGGTTAGGTTTTAAAAAACTTCGGATTTCAGGTAGACGTCACGAGAAAAGTACCTCAGCAAAACCAGGAAAAATAGTTGATTTTTGCATGAATTTATGAAGAAAAGGCTAGTCACTTAAGTAGCGACACCTTGTTTGTTGCTTACATTAACTACTTAGCGAACAAGGCTTTGTGGCACTTAATAGGTAGAAAGTGTCGGTACTTTAGAGGATAACAGAAAAAAATGTCAATGAATATATTTGATGAAGAAAAAGCCAAAAAGAGTAAAATTGCAATAGATAGTACAATCAAGGCATTACATAAGCAAGGGCTGTCAATAATAGAATCAATAAAAATGTTAATGTCTATATACAATGTGAGTTTAAGTGAAGCAAAATTTTTTGTTTCTGCTCATCCAGTTTGGAAACCGGTTGTAGAAGCCGCAAAACCTTTGCATGAGGATTTGATAAAAATCGCAGAAAATGCCAAAAAAAAGGGCTAATAACAGCAAGCTTCGCCTGGATTAATGTAGGGTGCGTCCTACGCACCTCTTTTTGCTTTAATACATTAATTTATATATATTTTTTTATATTAACCTCCCATTTTTCAAACCGTCTGAGTACAACTAATGGCAAACAACGAATAAAACCTTCAAACAAAAAATGTTGAACAATTGCATGATTAATTTGTTGTCTGTCATTAGTTGTACTCTTTACCACAAAAACACGCAGAGACTGATTTTTAGTAGATTCTTCGATTTTACCCCTGATTTTCAAATCACCGATAAAATCTATCAAGGCCCATTTTTACTAGCTTTTTTAGATTTTAGCCCTGATTTTCTTTCGCGACTAAAAAAACCGAGCCAATAGCACTTGCCCACCGTATAAAGCTTAATTTATCTAACTTTTATGACTTTGCACGAGCAAAAGAAAATCACCTCAAAAACACACGAGTCTTGATTTTATTAGGCTCTGCCTTTTTGCCCTTATTTTTGATACTATCTGGGGCGGCTCGGTTTTTGCTCCTGAAAAATTCAGAATTATTCAATCAGATAGTGGCTTTGAATGGCGTAATAAAAAAGGTGATTGGGAACTTTATGATATTGATGGGCACTTGTTAAGTTTTGGCTCACGTAAGGGGACAATTGCAACTTTAAGTTATTCAGGTGACGTTGCCACAGGCGTTTCTGGTGGAAATGGTCAAGTGTTGTGGCTTGAGTATGCCGGTGAATTTTTAATTTCTGCTAGGGATTCTGCTGGACATCAAGTTATCTATAATTATATGGATGAACATCTCATCAGTTCAGTGACAGATGTTTTGGGAGGTGTGACTCACTATACCTATGATGATGAAAATCGTTTAATTCAGAAGGTGAATTCGGCAGGGCAAACAACGGTTATTGAATACGATGAGGATAAGGGTTATCCGATTGCTAGTTCTTCGGGTTCCGCAAGTTTTGGTTTTAATTATCATTTTGATGAGAATACAGAAACCTATTATGGTCGTGTTGTGAGTGCATCTGGGAAGGTTAAGGAAGTTTGGTCTGATTGGAATGGGAAGACGACACGAGTTGATGTGAATGGTGTGACGGTTAAGTTGTTTTCGAGGGAAGGCGGTTATTTGTCGATTGAGGATGTTGAGAGGGGTATTACGCGGCGTTATGATAGGCGAGAGAATTTGGTTGAGGTTATTTATTCGGATGCGTCGAGTGTGTCGTTTGAGTATGAGCCTGTTTTTTATCAGTTGACTAAGGTGACGGATCGCCGAGATTTTGTGACGACTTATTCGTATGATGAGGTTGGGAATCTTTTGGAGATGCGATCTGCGGTTGAGACTGATGCTGAGAAAGGGGTTAGTTTTGCTTATGATGGTGAGAATCGTTTAATTTCTATGACGTTTGAGGGTGGTGCTGAGACTGAGGAAACGACAAACAGTTGGACTTATGATAATAATGATAATGTAACGTCGGTGACTGATCCTGAAGGTGGTGTAGTGGAATATTTGTCGTCTGATGCGATGGGTAATCCTTTGGAGTTGAAAGATAAGCGGGGTTTTGTTTGGGGTTTTGATTATAATGCTCAGGGAAATTTGCTGTCGATGACTGATCCTTTGGCTCAGGTGAGTTCGTTTGAGTTTGATAATGTTGGGAATACGACGGCGGTGGTTGATGCGGCGGGTAATCGGACGGAGTTGTCGTATGATGAGCATAATAATTTAGTTCAGACGCTTGATGCGTTGGGTAATGTGAGTGAGATTGTTTATAATTCGGATCAGTTGCCGGTTGAGGTGGTTGATGCGTTGGGGCGTGGTTCTTTGGGTGAGTATGATGCTTCGGGGCGTTTGGTGCGTGAGGTTGATGGTGCTGGAAATGAGACGGTTTCTGTTTTTGATGAGGGTAATTTGAATTTGCCGATGGAGACTGAGTTTCCAAGCTTTAGTCAGCGTTTTGATTATGATGAGTTGCAGCGTTTGGTTAGGGAAACGTCGGTTTTGCCGGCTCGGAATGAGTTTGAGGAGGAGAGGCTTTATTCTGTTGATTTTGTGTATGATGCGGCTGGAAATGTGGTGAGTCAGACGGATGAGGAGGGTAAGGTAACTTCGTTTGAGTATGATGCTTTTGGTCGTTTGGTTAGGAGTACGGATGCTTTGGGTGGTGTGACGGTGTTTGGTTATGATGGTCGTGGTAATTTGATTTCTGTGAGGGATGCGAATAGTGGTGTGAGTCGGTTTGAGTTTGATAGGAATGATAATGTTGTTAAGGAGGTTCGTCCTGAAGGTGAGGAGATTGGGTATGTGTATGATGCGGGTGGAAATTTGACGGCTAAGCTTGATGCTAAGGGGCAGAAAATCGAGTATGTGTATGATGCGCTTTCTCGGTTGGTGCAGGTGGATTATTTTGATTCTTCTTTGGTTTTGGTGAAAACGGTTACGTTCACTTATGATGCGGTGGGTAATCTGTTGTCTTATGATGATGGAGTGACTTCTGGGTCTTATGGTTATGATGCGCTGGGACAAAAGTTGAGTGAGTCTGTTAATTATGGTGCGTTTTCGTTGAGCCAAGGTTATTCGTATTTTGCGAATGGTTTGAAGAAGTCGTTTACTGGGGCGGATGGTGTTCAGATTTCTTATGTTTATGATGAGAATAATCGGTTGGTTTCGGTTGAGATTCCTGATGCGGGGTTGGTAACGGTTAATGGTTTTGAGTGGAATAGTCCGGCTAAAGTGACTTTGCCTGGGGGGAGTGAGGTTGATTTGGGTTATGATCAGTTGATGCGGTTGGAGTCAAAGGTGGTTAAGGAGCCGGCTGATGGTGTGGTGTTGGATTATGGGTATGAGTATTCGCCGACGAGTAATATTGTGGCGAAAGCGACGGAGCATGGTGAGTATAGTTATTTTTATGATGAGTTGTATCGGTTGTCGGGTGCTGTGAGCCCTGTGCTTGATGATGAAAGTTTTGTTTATGATTTGTTGGGTAATCGTTTGAATGGTGGGGCGACGTTTGATGGGAATAATGCGTTGCTTTCGGTTGATGAGGCGGTTTTTGAGTATGATGCTAATGGGAATTTGGTTAGGAAGTCGGTTGGTGCGGAGGTGACGGTTTTTGTTTTTGATGTTGGGAATCGCTTAATTAGAGTTGAGGATGGTAGTGGGGGTGTTGTTGCGGAGTATTTTTATGATCCTTTTGGACGACGGCTCTTTAAAGAAGTAGAGGGGGTTCGGACTTATTTTGTGTATTCTAATGAGGGTTTGGTTGGGGAGTTTGATGAGAGTGGGATTGAGCTGAAAGGGTATGGGTATCGTCCGAATTCGGTGTGGACTACTAATCCGCTGTTTTTGAAGGTGGGGGGAGAGTATTTTTGGTTTTTGAATGATCATCTTGGGACGCCGCAGAAGATTGTTGATGAGCAAGGGGTTGTTGTTTGGGAAGGGGTTTATGAGAGTTTTGGTAAGGCTCGGGTTGATGTGGAAGTTGTGGGGAATAATTTGCGGTTGGCGGGGCAGTATTTTGATTTTGAGACGGGGTTGCATTATAATTGGTGGCGGTTTTATGATCCGGAGGTGGGGAGGTATTTTAGGGTTGATCCTATTGGGTTGGATGGTGGGTTGAATATTTATGATTACGTCCATCAAAACCCAATTAATTATTTTGATCCTGATGGACAATTTGTTATTCCTTTTGCTTTACCTGCAATACCCCCACTGCTTAGTGCTATAGGAGAAGGTATATTTTGGGTGACTGCGGGAATGGCAGCTTGGATGGGTTATGAAGTGCTCAATGAGAATGCTAATGATGAGAGTGCTGATGAAGGTGATAGTTGTTCTATAGATGAAGAGAAAGCACGTCAAAAAGGTGATCGTTTTACCGATGATGATGATGCTTTAGAGCAATTGGAAGAAATAGAAAAAGCACAGCGAAAATATAGAAAAAAAAGAAGACAACAACAGAAATCTTACGAAGATGGTAGTGAGAATGATCCAATAATCGATAATGTAGAAAAGTCAAGAGGGCGAGGCAAGGGTTCTTTAGAAAAGAAAAATTGGGAAAATTGGAGAGATCAGCTTGATAATTATTGATAGTGATAAACAACGAATTTATGGCATGGACAATGCTGATAGCGAACTTTTTCAGCAAGCGACTGAAGCTGAAAAACAAGAGAATCATGTTGCAAGTGCTATGTATACGAGAAAGCTTATTGAAAAACATCCGAATTGTGCTATTTTTCGGGCTTTTCTTGCTAACTCAATTTGGGATATGGGTAATTTGGAAGAAGCAGAGAAAGAGTTCAAGATTGCAATCAATCTTGAGCAAAAAAATGAAAAAATTTCAGAGGGTTATTTTCACCTTCTTTTGGAACTTGAACGAGATGATGATGCTTTTGATGAAATGAGACGCTTTCTTCGTGCAGGCGGCAAATTTGATAGATATCAAGATATACTTGATAATCTTAATGAGCGAACGTAAAGATCGCTCAGGGTGCTCTGTAAAAAGGATGATTAAAGGAAAATAGAAGCAAGCTCCGCCTGGATTGTGCGCCATTGTGGCTATAAATCCAATGAATACGGTGGTATTTCGGCACGACGAGTGTCGTGTCTAAAGCAAGCTCCGCCTGGATTAATGTAGGGTGTGTCCTACGCACCGTTTTGTCACGTAAAAATCTACATTGATTTGTCACGAACCGATAGCATTCAGATTGTGGTTGGAAGCCTCAAAATAAATTTCCTATTTTCCACCACCGCTTTTATAAAAAAACGGATTACGCCAAATCAGTTTACTCCCCAAATCCGTTGTGCTAAATGGTTTTAACAATAAAAACGACTCAAAAAACAAACTCGTCAAAATAAAAAATTTAGACTAAGCAAAAAATTGAATACTTCATATTATCAACAAAAAAAACACCAAACAGATCAAAAAAATATAATTGAAATATTTCAATGAATAAAATCATGTCATTTAAAAAATATACTAACATTTCAATATGTTAATTATTTTATAACATTTAGTACAACTGATTTGGGGAATAAAGGGATTTATAAATGAGTAAATTTTGACTGATCCAGCTAATATTTTAGTCCTGATTTTCTTTCGCTACTAAAAGAGCCAATAGCACTTGCCCACCGTATAAGGCTTAATTTATCTCACTTTTATGATTTTAGCCCTCATTTAAAAAATCACCTCAAAATACGCAATGCCTGATTTTTAGCAAGCTCCGCCTGAATTAATGTCGGGTGCGTCCTACGCACCTATTTTTGCTTTAATGCTTTAATTTATATATATTTTTTTAGATTAACCGGCCATTTTTTTAATCTAAAGAGTACAACTAATGGCAAACAACGAATAAAATCTTCAAACCAAAAATGTTGAAGAATTGCATGATTAATAATTTGTTGTTTGCACGCCAAGCCTGATTTTTAGTACCTTCTTACATTTTACCCCTGATTTTAAAAACTACCCAAAAACCGAGCCAATAGCACTTGCCTACCGTATAAAGCTTAATTTATCTACATTCTTTCATTTTAGCCCTCCTAAAAAAAAATCACCTCAAAATACGCAATGCCTGATTTTTAGTACATTCTTTCATTTTACCCCTGATTTTCAAATCACCGATAAAATCGGTTAAGCTCCATTTTTACTACCTTTTGATATTTTAGCCTCATTTTTGGCATCAAAAATATGTAAGGCTCGATTTTGACGGTGTTTATTTGAAAATTTACCCACTGGACATTTAGAGCCAGTGCCCCAAATCATCGAGAAATCATCGGGCGTTTTCAAATAAAGCCTGGCATCACCGTTTCTGAGCGAGTTTTCTTAGAATATAATTTAATCACCTTTGAATGGTCAGTCACAGAGATTCCGTTAGAGGATCGCTATGAAATTAATTTGGACGCGACTTATGAAACTCAAGTGCCAGCACCAGTGGTTTTATGGGAACCTTTAATCGTTAATTTACCTTCAATGGTACCTGGTGAAGTGTTTTATGGTGAATTGAGTTTGACAAATTATGGATTAGTTCGGGCTTATAATTTAAATTTCCGTTTGCCTAATGATCAATATTTTAAATATGAATGGTTAGCCGCTTTGCCAGAGAGTTTGGAAGCAAATCAACGTGTTGTCATTCCTTATCGGGTGACCGCATTAAGTTCTTTTAACCCTGAAGGGGGTGAAAGTGGTGGTGGTTGTGGTGGTTATTCAAATGCGGCGACAGTTGATTTGAATTATGTTTGTGCGAATGGTGA
>JSZA02000251.1 GCA_000785145.2 Candidatus Thiomargarita nelsonii | reverse complement strand
GCGCCAGTTGATTTACAACGACTTTCTAAAATTGGACGGCATCCCTAAAGCAGTATTCAATTATAAACTGGGCAACCGCTCCGCTCTTGAATGGGTAATCGATCAATATCGCGTCAAAGTGGATAAAAGAAGCGGCATTGTCAATGAGCCCAACCGTGAAGATGATGAGGGCTATATTCTGGAATTGGTGAAAAAGATTATCACGGTGAGCTTGGAGACGATTAAGGTGGTTGAGGGGTTGCCTAGTGCAGGATAGCGAAAATCCCGATACCATGACAGGGCAACCATAAAGGATTGCCCCTACAAGAACAAACGCGGTGATTTTGAAAAACATTGATTTTAACTGTTTTTACTTGAGGAAACAACATGACAACATTACAAGCCCGCGCAAGGAATCAAGAATGCCGCTCTCCGACCAAAATTTACTTCGTTACTTCGTTTCAGAAGCAGAATACTGGGAAAAATACTATAATGGTCCTAATGTGGTTTACGAGTCAATGCCATTAAGTTAAGCCTAAAACCATACATGTAGGGTGGATTAAGCGGAGCGTATCCACCTGATTTCTATATAAATATCGGTGGATACGCTACCGCTTAATCCACCCTACATGAGCTTAACTTAATGGCATTGGGTTTACGAGTGGAATAATGGTTATTTGGAGGAAAAAGCGGTGTCTGATGTCTTAACGATTTTAATGTATAAATGGTTTTTTGAACTGTTAGAACATTATTTGAGAACGAATCCCATTGCCCAATCTGTTTTGTTGGAAATGGGATTTCGTTTCACGCTATCGGGAAAAAACGAGGTGCGTCGCCCCGACTTGGGGGTGGTACTCAATGATAATCCCATACCGCTTTTGCCCCATGATAAAAGTTACCACGGTATTTATGATATGTGCATAGAAGCCCTTTCGGACTCGACGACTGAAACGAAGTAACGAAGTAAATTATGGAACGGGATACCATCACGAAAAAGACTGAATATGCCCAAGCTGGAGTTAAGGAATATTATATTTTGGATAGCCACAGAGAGCGTACTCAATTTTTCCGTTTGAACAAAGCGCGGGGCGTTTATACACCCATCAAGCCACTCAAAGGGGGCATTATTAAATCGAAGGTATTACCCGGTTTTCAATTTCGGTTTGAAGATTTGTTCAACAAACCGTCTCCTGATGAGATGATTAATGACAAAGTTTATCAAGATTTTGTCTTGCCAGCTTATGCTAAAGCGAATCAACGTGCCGATCTACTAGCAGCGAGATTGCGATCATTAGGTGTCGATCCCGATCAAATTCACTAAGGAACGTGCATAAAATAACCTAGTCAACTTTAGGGCAACCATAAAGGATTGCCCCTACAAAACATAACGGTTCGTAGGGGCAATCCCTTGTGGTTGCCCTAGTTATGCACGTTCCTAACAAGCCTCTGTAGCGTTATTTTATTTCAACATACATGAAAAAATTTAGTTTTTTGCAGAACCTTGATGCCGACTTAAAGCAGTCATTGATGGTCCAGCTACGCAATCTTTGGACGCATACCTCGACGGCTATTGAGGGAAATACGCTTTCTTTGGGTGAAACCGCTTTTGTTATCGAGGAAGGATTAACGGTTTCAGGGAAACCACTTAAAGATCACGAAGAAGTAGTTGGTCATGCTCAGGCTATTGAACTCATTTATAGCTATCTTGACCGTCATGGCGGAATAACGAAAGCAGAATTGTTTGATCTGCATAAAGCAATCCAAACTGAACGAATATGGGATATGCCCGTCGGAAATTGGAAAGTTGAGCCCGCATTAATGCAGGCTTGGTTTGATCTCCTTGAGAGTTATTGTAGGGCTGATTTAGATAAGGAAAAAGCACTTAATGCTTATGCGGCACTTCATATATCCTTTGTTCGGATTCACCCGTTTTTTGATGGTAATGGGCGTATTGCGAGGTTGGTTGCTAATCTGCCGGTACTAAAGACGGGTTTACCACCCATTATCATAGCGACAGAAAAGCGTCGAGAATACAGAGGATTATTATCCAGATACGAATTAGCGGTTGGTCAGCCTGTCGCTGGTGAAGCATTATTACCACAGAACTCACGACTTGAGGATTTTATTAAATTTTGCGGCGCCTCTTGGAAGCCGTCGTTGGAGATTGTTGAGGCAATTCATGACAAGCAGGCGATGCGAAATCGTCAGGGTGCGTAGGACGCACCCGACGCTCGCTATTTGTTGGCGAGTAAAATTTGAATAATACGATCAAGCGTGGTGTGAGCAAAATCGGGATAAATTTTCTTACCCTGTTGATTTCCATGCACTATATCGCTTCTATACCGATAGATGTCTTTGGCACTTCCAGCTAATTGTTCGTTACTTTTTAACACATTCAACTTGAGAAAATCCAAAATTTCATCGGGTTTCCAATACTCTACCTCTTTAAAAAAATGGTCATAAATACCTTCACCTAAATCGGTGGGAGTCATGTTTTTCAAGATAGCACATTTATTTTGTAGATAGATTCTTAAAAAACGCTCAAACGCGGCCCATAATTTAACCACAAATAGGGCTTGTACGTCAGTCTCAGCACTTTCTGCGACGGTATCCACATTATCCACATCAGGGGCTTCTTTTGAGATAAAAGTACGCTGTAGTAATCGTCGTCTGTCTAAGTCATTTTTTGTTTTGACGGCCCTTTTGATAACTTTTAAACCATCGACGGTTATTTTGTAGTTCTCCCAAATGGGAGGAAGAGGATTAGACAAATTCATAGTCACTAACCAAAGTAATCAATTTTAACCATAATTCTTTATCTACCATATGGGCTTCTCCTGTACGTGGATCTTCTATCCAGTACCAACCCTCTTTTTTAACGCCTTTTAAAATGGGGATTTTTTCTCCCGACGGCATAGTGATTGTTTGTCCCTGTTTTGGCATATAAAAAATATGCTCTTGGCCGAGCCAATTAACGATTTCAATCACACCTTCTCCCAGCAGACTTTTGGCACCGACGGGAATTAAGTGAGCTAACAGTGTCTTATCCTTTTTTTCAATCGTCATTTGGGTACCATGATAGGTACCCAATTCATCTTTAAAGAGATGCTCAGTGCTGGCAAAAATAAAATGCTTTTCTGCTAACCAATCTTTTAGTAAATGATAAAATTGATTCACGCGCTGTAGGTAAAGTTGCTTGTTTTCTTCAATATTGACTAGCTGTTTCATAATCATATCTAAATTTCTATTGAAAAAGGACTTTTTATTATAACTCAAAAACGCCGTTTAGAGAGATTTATCTTGGACGTCGAGTTTCAATAGAGCCAACACGCAACCTGATGCCGTTCTTCTTGCTCTTTCAAGCGAGGGCTCTCCTCTGGACATCGTGCCATCACTTCTGAGCAGCGGGAGCAAAAGCGACACCCAGCCGGATATTCCTGTGGCAAAGGCACTGTGCCCTTAATGGCATATAAGTGCTTATGTCCGGGGATTGGGAGTGCTTTCAATAAAGCTTGGGTGTAGGGATGTAAGGGATTTTTGAACAGGGGGCGTACATCAGTATGCTCGGCAATTTGTCCCGCATACATGACCACCACGCGCTGTGCAAAATTCGCTACGACTCCTAAGTTATGTGTAATCAGTAAGATTGACATGCCCATTTTATTTTGGAGTTCTTTGAGTAGTTGCAAAATTTGGGCTTGTATGGTCACATCTAAAGCTGTTGTCGGTTCATCGGCTATTAAAAGATCAGGCTCACAAGCTAAAGCCATCGCAATCATCACACGTTGTTTCATCCCGCCTGAGAGTTCATGGGGGTATTGATTAATCCGTTGGTGTGGCTCGGATATGCCAACTTGTTCCAACAATTCAAGGACTTTTTTTCGTACTTTTTGTTCTGTCAACTTGAAATGATGGGTGAGTACTTCTCCGATTTGCTTGCCAATGGTGAATACGGGGTTAAGGGATGTCATGGGCTCCTGAAAAATCATGCCAATTCGACGTCCTCGGATTTTTTGATATTCAGCTTGAGGTAGTCCCACCAGTTCTTGTCCTTTGAGCTTAATACTCCCTTGCGTGATACGACCGGAATGTTCGAGAAGAGCCATAATAGCCAGTGCTGTCACCGATTTACCACAGCCCGATTCGCCCACTAAGGCGACCGTTTCGCCCGCGTTGATGTCAAAGGCGACATTTTGCACGACGCCTAATTCGCCTTGCTCGGTAAAAAAGGAGACGTGGAGATTGGCAATTTCTAATACTTTCATTTAACGTCTCCGCAGTTTTGGATTAAAAGCCTCGCGCATACCTTCTCCGACGAGATTGAAAGCTAATACGACAATCAGAATGGCTATGCCGGGTATAAAAAAGAGCCATGGCGCATCAAAAATAAAGTTTTTGCCATCGGCAAGAATATTGCCCCAAGTGGCATAAGGTGGCTGTACTCCAAATCCGAGAAAGCTCAATGCAGATTCGGTTAATATCGCTCCAGCTACGCCAATGATAGCGGATATTAATACGGGTGCCATGGCGTTGGGTACCATGTGTAGGAAAATAATACGCCAGGATGGTAAACCTAGCGCGTGCGCTGCGACGACAAAATCTTGTTCGCGTAGTGCCAAAAATTCGGCGCGTACAAAACGGGCTGTGCCCATCCAACTGGTTATGCCTATTATAATCATAATGTTGTAAATGCTAGGTGGTAATAGGGCGACGACGGTGAGTATTAAAAAAAACGTTGGAAAGCACAACATGACATCGGTAAAGCGCATAATCAGGGTGTCCACTGAAATAAATCCAAGGCGGACATTGCCATAGTAACCCGCGAGCCCTCCGAGCAAGATGCCAATTAAAATCGAAATGCTAACGGCTATAAAGCCAATAGAGAGCGATACAAAAGAACCTTGGAGCATTCTGGCAAAAACATCTCGCCCTAATTCATCGGTGCCCAGTAAATAAATCCCAAATCGAGGCCAATCTTCTGCTGGTAAATGCTCAGAGGCGAAAGATAAGGGGGGCAAAAATTTGTCTATTAGTCTGACGGTGGCAGGATCAAAAACGATTGTCCATTCTGTCAAAGCTTTTCCGGCAAGTGCGGCGATAATCAGTAATAGTAAAATCACTAAACCGGATAGTGCTAATTTGTCTTTTTGGAACAGTCGCCAAAATTCTTGAAGTGGGGTTTCTGATTGTATGTCCATTTTTTTTATACCTGTTTTCTCAGTACATCTAAAAATCCTATTTCTTTAAGAAATAGGATTTTTTAAATTATAATCTATTTTCTAATTTTTATCAGTCCTATTTTTGAGCCAAAATTGATGTTGGCACTGACGTCGCGTTTGGTCAAGCACTTTCTGTTGTTTGGCAGCTTGAAAATCCTATCGGCTATAGGATATATTCGACATCCTATTATGTTAGGTACGATTATTGGACTTTGGGCAACACCAAGCATGAGTGTGGGTCATCTTATGCTTGCCATTGGATTCACTATTTATATTTTTATTGGTATTCGTTTTGAAGAGAGGGATATAGTATAATTGTAATTTCAAACTCGCCAAAGAAATTATGAGATGAGTAAAAAAATCAATTGGCATCGTGCCTTTGGTTTGACTTTAACAGACTTTTTCAAGGATTCAAACTTTGAAGTTGGATTGGAAAAAGAGATGTCAGTCAAACTCCAATATTTAGATGTGCTGATTATCAAAAAATCAGACGGGAAACCGGTTGACAAGTTAAAGTTACCTGATGGGTTTGAGCATTTGGTGAAGTATAATATATTGACTTACAAGTCAATGCACCAAGCCTTGGATCACTGGGCAATTGAAGAAGTCATTGGGCATTACGTGAGTTACCGCAAAATGGTAAGTCCATCCAAACAGGAGCTATTACCCGCATCCGATTTTCAAGTTTATGCGGTGAGTACTCGTTATCCCAAAAACTTGTTAGGCTCCAAAAAAAAACTGAACCCAGAAATTGAAGAAATTCAAGCGGGTGTGTATAAAGTTTTGTCTAAACTAATTTGCCCAGTCATTATACTGGTTTTAAGCGAAATGCTTAAAGATGATAAAAATGCGCTATGGCAATTGTTTAGTGGAAAAGCAGATGGTTTTGAGTTTGGTAATGTTCATTATCAATGGCATGATCCAAGCTCACAAGCTTTACTCAACCAGTTGTACAAATTGTATTCAAAAGAGGGGGTTGTTATGTCTTACACCTGGGATGATTATTTTCGTGATTACCCGCCAGAGGAGTTTTTAAGGAAACTGCCTCCTGAAGCAATACTGAAAGGCATTTCTGATGACGTAATCCTGAAAATTCCTGATGAAAAACGCCTGAAAGGCATTTCACCTGAAGTTATCAAAAAATACTTGTCCAGCCTATCACAGTAGGGCAGTGTTTTTCTCGTTCCAACGCGCCGGCGTTGAAACGAGAAAAGTATCTCAACCGCCGCACATCAGACAAAATAAAACTCAAATACTGAGTAAACCGCGCCCCCATCGCCCCATCAATCACGCGATGATCATAAGATAACGACAAAGGCAACATCAAACGCGGCACAAATTCACTCTCCCTATAAACCGGCGGCATTTTAGAACGTGACACGCCCAAAATCGCCACTTCTGGCGCATTCACTATCGGCGTAAAAGCCGTGCCACCAATGCCCCCTAAACTGCTGATGGTAAAACTTCGCAATTTGCATAGAAAGACGCAAGGCTTCATCGGTAGGAAAAGCCTCCATAACATCTGGGGAAACCACATTTTTTCCAGCCCGCCGCGCATATCTGCCCTTCCGCTATATTTTTGTCTAGTGGGAACTCTCTAAAACATAAGGTACCACGACAAAATTATGTTTTTGTGGTGAAAAATCCTTAGTATTACGGGTTGCCAGTTTAAGATGATGGTATTTTGCCATAGCCGCTTGTAACGCATCTGGGAGTTTCCAACCATGCTCTTGCCGTAAACGGGCGGTTAAATCCGCAATCTGTTTGGTAACATCTAGTATTGGAAACCGATCAAGAAAACGAATTGCCAACATTCTGGATGACTCATCATCAAACCCGGTTAAAACTTCAGCCCTTGTTATGACTGAGATAACGGCACGATCTTGGACTTGGTCCAGATAAGTTGTTGCTTGAGATATGTGGTTAAAGTGGTCAATGAGAATCACAGAATCAAGTAGTACCTCTTCCATCAACTTCTCTCCCATTCATCACGCAGTTTGGTTTGATATTGAAGCCCATCTCCCTGTTGCCAAATACCACTCGTTTGTTTTAACAATTTGTTAAATTCTTGTTGTGAGCGAGTAATTGGCTTTTCGTCTACAACAAGTACGATTTTGTGAAACCCAAGCGGAATGTCATTTGGTAATTTG
Organism: Candidatus Thiomargarita nelsonii; assembly: GCA_000785145.2. Classification (GTDB taxonomy): domain Bacteria; phylum Pseudomonadota; class Gammaproteobacteria; order Beggiatoales; family Beggiatoaceae; genus Thiomargarita; species Thiomargarita nelsonii_B. Next base: position 330 of record JSZA02000251.1, on the reverse strand, counting down.
AAAGTCACTGTTCGATCCTTTTGTAATTCCAAATTATAAGTCATTGTACGCATTATTAATCTCCAAAATAAAACAATATAAACTGGACGTCTCGTCCAAACAGAAGGTGGACTTCAAAGTTGGTAGGTGTCCAAGATAAGATTTGATAAACACGCACGATGTATCTCCTTGCGTGGAAAGGGCGCCTCGTCCAAAATAAATTTGTGTATAATGATGAGCGCGGAGCGTGGAAACGCCTGCCCGGACGCTCTTACAACAACAACCGCCGCACATCAGACAAAATAAAACTCAAATACTGAGTAAACCGCGCCCCCATCGCCCCATCAATCA
>JSZA02000234.1 GCA_000785145.2 Candidatus Thiomargarita nelsonii | reverse complement strand
AATGTCTACACAAAAACGTAAAACTAAGACCATCAAGCTCCTCTTATGGGGCCTTTTCGTGGTGGGTCTCTATGTCAATGCCATTAAGTTAAGGTTTTTTGTAGGGTGGGCTGTAGGGGCAATCCCTTGTGGTTGCCCGCGCAACATCGTTATGGGACGCCCAACCCACCATTGTTATAAATTTCAACGATTTGGTGGGTTTCGTTCCGCTCTACCCACCCTACAAAAAAAACGTATTTATGCTTAACTTAATGGCATTGGTCTCTATGTGGGTCTCTATATAGGCGAAAAACCGCTGGTTCATTGGACAGCGCAAGGGGGTTGGACTTGGGCAGCTTGAAAAAATTCTCTTAGCCAGTGATGGTTCAGAGTTTAGTGCAGGTGCGGAACGGGAAGGCATTAATTTGGCCCGTCTATTGGGTAGTCATTTGTATATCATGTCTGTGGTGAGTGGTTTCCCAGAATTTGATGGCGTCGCTCTCCAAGATATAATAAAAAAGGAAGAAGACAAAGCACACGCTTACATGGATCCTATCAAGTCCAAAGCGGTTGAGGTAGGTGTTAAATGTGAAAAGATATTACGTAATGGTGAAACACCCTACCAAGAAATCGTGGATACCGCTGAAGAGCAAGATGTGGATCTTATTGTCATGGGCAGACATGGTAAAAAGAACTTGATGCGGCTTCTGGTTGGTGCGAGCACCGCCCAAGTTATCGGTGATGCCCATTGCAGTGTATTGGTCACGCCTAGAGAGAGCAAAATTGAGGGTAAGAATATCCTACTGGCTGTGGATGGCTCGCCTTATAGTGATAGGGCGACCACTGCCGCGATGAATTTGGCTAAACGCTTAAAGGCGCCGATAACGCTGATCTCGGTTGTCTACAGCGAGCATAAGGAAAGCCGTCGCCGAGACGCCGAAACGGTGCTTGAGCGTACTAAAAAACTCTTGGAAGTGGAAGGTATTAGTGTAGAAAGTCGGATAGTGACGGGTAGATACGCTGAAAGCATTGTTAAAACCGCGCAAGATATAGGTTGCGATCTGATCATGGTCGGTAGTCACGGACGCACTGGCTTAAAAAAGCTGTTGCTTGGTAGCGTCTCTGAACGGGTGATTGGTTTAGCCCAGTGTGCTGTGTTGGTGGTCAAAGGGTAAATAACTGAGGATAAAAAATATGACTGATGTGACCGTTTTGGAATTCACCAATAGTACCGCTGTTCTCAAAGATCATTTTGGCTATGACGCTCTAAAAGGCGTTCTAGCTCGCTACAAGAAAAGTGAGCGGAAGAGGGTGGATTATTTAGAGGTATTGGAAATCAATGATCGCAAAAAGCCCGTTTTCTTGAACATTGTAAACCTGTTACGCAAAATGCTTAAAGGTTTTCTCAATGTGGCTAAAGAAGTGTTTGATCCTCCAATCAAGCCCAGAAAAGAAATTGGGAGCCGAACAGAAATTAAAGAGTGGATGCGTTAAATAAAACTTCGCCGCCGAATATTTACTGTATGTTTACGTCAGTTTAACGGCGGCTTGTGCCTTGGCTTATAGGTGGGCTGGTATGAGTTGGTTCGATGCCTTTCTACCCATGATGCGAGTTTAGCCTATTTTAACAGTCCCGTAATAGAAACTATCGCTATGATTTTTATGGTACTTGGTAGTCTGAACTTTGCTGTGCATTTTGTTGCTTGGACGAAGTTAGATATGCGCTGCTATTGGGATGATATAAAGGCAAATAATAAATAATTAGTATGGAAACAGAAAAAAATATGTTGCAAAAATTTTTACCTTTTTTAGTATGGTGGCCCCTCGTTGGGCGTGACAGTATTAAGGCCGATCTATTGGCTGGTTTAACTGGGGCAGTGATTGTCCTACCTCAAGGCGTGGCTTTCGCTATGATTGCTGGACTACCGCCAGAGTACGGACTCTATACGGCGATGGTCACACCCATTGTGGCTGCCCTATTTGGCTCCTCACTACATCTCATTTCTGGACCAACAACCGCCATTTCTATTGTAGTCTTTTCGACTATCAGCCATCATGCTGATCCTGGCAGCGCCGAATTTCTCAGTCTAGTTTTAACACTTACCTTTTTAGCAGGTGTTTATCAACTCGCCTTTGGCTTGGCGCGTCTAGGCACTTTAGTCAATTTTGTGTCTCACTCGGTTGTTGTCGCATTCACTGCTGGGGCAGCCATTCTCATTATGACCAGCCAATTAAAACATGTACTGGGTGTGTATATTCCTAAAGGAGAATCTTTTTTACATACTTGGGTAGATGTTTTTAACGAAATAGGCGATATTAATTATTATATTTTGACGGTGGCATTATCCACCCTGATATCCGCCTTACTCTTTAAACGTTTTTTGCCCCGCCTACCTTACATGTTACTGGCGATGATTTTTGGGAGTTTAGTCAGCCTATTGCTCGGTGCAGAAGCGCATGGTATCCATTTAGTCGGAGAAATGCCTGCCCATTTACCGCCCTTATCAATGCCAGATTTTTCCATAGCAACAATACGTCAACTAGCCCCAGAAGCTTTCGCAGTAGCACTATTGGGTTTAATTGAAGCAGTCTCCATAGCCCGTTCAGTTGCCACCAAATCTAATCAACATATTAATGGTAATCAAGAATTTATAGGTCAAGGCTTATCCAATATAGTCGGAAGCTTCTTTTCCAGTTATGCAGGTTCAGGCTCATTTACTCGTTCAGGCATTAATTATCAAGCTGGGGCAAAAACACCATTATCCGCCATTTTTGCAGCAGTATTTCTAGCCTTAACTATATTACTAATTGCCCCATTAACGGCTTACTTACCAATTGCAGCTATGGGTGGCATTATCCTAATAGTGGGTTATAACCTAATTGACTTCCATCATATAAAAGGGATTATCAAAGCCAGTCACGCAGAAACCAGCGTGTTACTCGTGACTTTTTTAGCCACCTTATTTTTAGAATTGGAATTTGCCATTTATGCCGGCATTCTATTATCCCTCGTATTTTATTTAAATCGGACTGCACGTCCTAAAATTGTCACCTTAGCCCCTGATCCAGAAGAAAGACGGCGCCACTTTACTAATCTTGAGCGTAAAGCACTGCCAGAATGCCCACAATTAAAAGTGATTCGTATTGATGGCTCCCTGTTCTTTGGTGCGGTGAGTTATACCTCAAGCACATTACACCGAATGAAAGATAAAGAGCCTACATTAACACATTTATTAATCGTGGCTAAACCAATCAATTTTATTGACGTTGCCGGAGCCGAAATGTTAGTTCAAGAAGCTAAATATTGGAAAGCGCAAGGTGGTGGCTTATATTTGTGTGGACTCAAAATGGAAACCGAGAAATTTCTGCGGCGTGGTGGTTATTTGGATGAAATTGGTGAACACAGCCTCTTTACCGCCAAAAAAGAGGCGATAGCGGAGATTTACAAACGTTTGGAGCAACCGTTTTGCAAAACTTGTGAACGGCGTATTTTTCGGGAATGTAAGGAGTTTTATGATGAAACGAACTGATGACTACACCAAACAATCTGCACAAGACACTCTCAATAAATGGCAGATAGACTCTAAAAAAGGACTCACAGAGTCGGAAGCCAAACAACGTCTTGATCAATACGGATATAACGAAATCAAGGAAAAGGAAGAACCCTTATGGCACCGTGTTTTTCGTCGCTTTTGGGGGCCGATTCCGTGGATGATCGAAATCGCAGCCCTACTCTCAGCCATTGTCCAGAAATGGGAAGATTTTGTCATTATTACCATTCTGTTACTGGTCAATGCCCTATTAGATTTCTTTCAGGAACATCGCGCCCTTAATGCCCTGAAAGCACTTAAACAAAAACTGGCTAATGAGGTCATTGTTTTACGTGATGGCGCGTTTAAAACCATAGCCGCGAGTGATGTCGTCCCCGGTGATATTATTAAACTGAAAATTGGGGACATCATTCCTGCGGATGTACAATTGCTCAGTGGAGACTATTTATTAGTTGATCAAGCCGCCTTAACGGGTGAATCTTTGCCAGTTTCTAAAAAAACCGATGAAGTCGCTTATGCTAACACCATTGTTAAACAAGGTGAAATGTTAGCCGTTATTGTCAATACGGGCGAACACACTAATTTTCACAGTGTCGTCTCCCTCGTTGCCAAAGCGCAGCTAGAAGAGCGTAGCCATTTTCAAAAAATGGTACTGCAAATTGGCAATTTTTTGATTCTCATCACCGTCGCACTCGTCTTGCTTATTATAATGGTGTCGCTATTCCGGCATGAGAACTTTATGGAAATTGCCCGATTTTCACTGGTACTCACTGTCGCCGCTATTCCCGTCGCTTTGCCGGCTGTTTTATCTCTGACGATGGCAGTTGGTGCCTTAAATCTGGCTCGCCGCCAAGCGATTGTCAGCCGCTTAGTGGCGATTGAAGAACTCGCTGGAGTTGACATTTTTTGCAGCGATAAAACCGGCACCTTGACACAAAATCAATTAAAAATATCAGAACCGATAGTTTTAGATGGTTATGACGAAAAAACGCTGCTACTCCACGCCGCACTGGCTTCACGTTTTGAGAATAATGATCCGATTGAGTTAGCGATTTTTCATTACATGACTGAACATTTTCCAACACTGGACTGGAAAGCTTACCAGCAAACCCATTTCACGCCTTTTGATCCCATTATTAAACGCACCGAAGCCGATATTGAACGGGGAGATGAACATTTTAAAGTGCTAAAAGGAGCACCTCAAGTCTTAGTGGAAATGGCGCAGGTTTCTGAAAATGAAGCTCAAAATATAACTCAAATGGTAGATTTGCTGGCTGAAAAAGGCTATCGTACCCTTGCAGTCAATGCCACCTTCGTTAAGGGCAACCACAAGGGATTGCCCCTACGTCATATAACGGTTTGTAGGGGCAATCCTTTATGGTTGCCCTCTTAACTTAATGGCATTGACCCTTGCAGTGGGGCGGCAATATACAGATAAGCCACTAGAATTATTAGGATTAATTCCACTATCTGATCCGCCGCGAGAAGATTCTAAGGCGGTGATTGAAAAAATGGGCGAATACGGTGTACAGCTTAAAATGGTCACCGGTGATCATATTGCGATAGCCCGTGAAATCGGTCAACAACTGGGTTTAGAAAAACGTGCTATTCGCGCCAAACAATTAAGTGGTAGTGGCAGCTTATTAGAAATGGCAGAAGTGCTGACAAGTGCCATTTTAAAGCGGCTTAAACCTGAAGTGAGTAACGCAGAAATTAAGCATTTTGCGAATGACGTGATTGAAGAAGTCAAAACCCGTTTTGATGTCAAACAGTTAGATCGTGAATTTATCCATAGCCATGAATCCAGCATTGTGGAACTGATTGAATCGGTGGATATTTTCGCCGAAGTGGTGCCAGAAGATAAATATCGTATTGTTGATACTTTGCAAAAAGGCGGTCATATTGTCGGCATGACTGGTGATGGAGTTAATGATGCGCCAGCACTGAAAAAAGCTGATTGTGGTTTTGCCGTTTCCAATGCCACCGACGCGGCACGGGCAGCAGCAGATATTATTCTCACTGCACCGGGCTTGAGTGTCATTAATGATGCGATCAAACAAGCGCGTATCACCTTTGAGCGGATGAAGAGTTATTCTATCTATCGAATTGCTGAAACTATTCGCATTATTTTGCTGATGACGCTGGGTATTGTTGCGTTTAATTTTTATCCGATCACGGCACTGATGATTATTATTTTGGCACTGTTAAACGATATTCCCATTTTGGCGATTGCTTACGATAATACTAAAGTAGATAAGCATCCTGTACGTTGGAATATGCCAGAACTCCTTATTAGTACTGAGGACTGGTTTTTTAAACCGCCTTATCCTTCAAGTCTTCTTGTCCATGCGAGCATTTGGACGGCATTACTGGGCACTGTGTTCGCTGTGTATGGTTTTTGGATTGCGCCGATTGGCTGGGAATATGCCTTGTATCTTTGGCTTTACGCGGTGGCATGGTTTATTTTCAATGATAGCGTCAAAATGTGGACTTTTCGGTTATTAAGATCATAAAATAAATGATGGAAGTGATAACTCAAGTTATTTTATATTCATTGGTGTCAGGTATCACTATTATTATAGGTGGCTTGCTGGCAAGTGCTGATAGATTTCCTGACACGGTATTAAAAGAAGAAATCTTACATGGTATTATCGCCTTTGGCGGTGGCGTTCTGATTGCCGCCGTCGCCTTTGTGCTGGTGCCTAAGGGAATGGCATTATTTTCCATTCCTGCCCTGAGCTTGACATTCTTATTTGGGGCCGTGGTTTTTCTGTTGCTAGATCGATTTCTCAGTCAACGGGGCGGCAAATTTGCACAATTAATGGCGATGCTAATGGATTTTATTCCAGAAGCCACCGCATTAGGTGCTATTTTTGCTCATGAACCTCAACTGGGATTATTGTTGGCGATATTTATTGGGCTACAAAATCTCCCAGAAGGTTTTAATTCTTATCGTGATTTAATCCAGAGCGGTTATTCGAGGCATCATGCCTTGCTGATTCTGACTCCGCTGAGTTTATTAGGTATGATAGGTGCGATTTTAGGCTACCTATTTTTAAATGACTCTCCTCAAATCATCGCCGCTCTGATGCTATTTGCTGGCGGTGGCATATTATATTTAACGTTCCAAGATATTGCTCCGATGTCTAAATTAAAAAATCATTGGAGCCCTCCTTTGGGGGCTGCTCTTGGATTTACGGTGGGCATGATTGGGCAAAAAATGTTAGGTTGAAAAATGACCGGGATTTGTCATATTTTCAGACAGTTCCAAGTTCTCACCTTAATAATCATCAACATAAATGCCATAACCCGCAAACCAGCCCTTATCCAATTCCCACCGAATTTGCTTAACATCAGGCTGAGACAAAACCATTTTTTTAGCTTTTTGCTGATGATGTGCCAATTCTTTCTGAGCCGCAATGACTTCTGGACTATCAGAATTCTTGCGATGAAGTTCTGGCTTGATAATTGACAGAAACTTCAAAACGGACACTTTCGCCGATCTGGGACTCGACATGACTGCCGTCCCCTCGTCCAAGTCAATCACCTTGAACTGATAGGGATAAGTGGTGAGTTCGCTATCCTGTGATAAGAGATCATTCAATTCGCTGACGCGGGGATCGTAATTCCAAGCCCAGTAGGCTAATAGTGCAGCCACAAGGCTGATAATAAATAGTGTGTATTTGCTCATAGTTAAATTTTCCTTATCGTTTTGTACATGAAAAAACACGGTACCAAGCAATACCTTCAAGAATAGTTTTTCTACGCCAAAAATTAAATTTTAAACGTTTCATAATACAACATGACGTTAATATTTGTAACATTCGTTTTATAAAATACTAATATATTAATGGATATTATCTCATTACTGCGAGCCGGTGCGATGGGAGTGTAACATTTTGCAACGCTGCCTGTCAGGAAATTTACTTAGACTGTTTAGATAAAATCTAATATAAACATATTGTTATATATATTTATTGGCGTTGGCACGAAACATGCTTATTGAAAGCCGAGTTTCAAGACGTCCAAGATAAATCTGGCCGACTCCTCTAAAGTTACACTCCCTGACTGATGATTTTAAAAGAACTTCATCCTGATGAAAAACACTCTGGAATGTACTAACTCTTTCGGTGAGCTAGCGGTGAACTTTAAGGAATCCAAGTATGTTCTGCTAGTGTGCAGGGAAGGGCATGTACAAG
>JSZA02000232.1 GCA_000785145.2 Candidatus Thiomargarita nelsonii | reverse complement strand
TGGTACTTTTGCAATAGCCCGCCCTGATATTGCGACTCAAGTGCGTTTTCGCAAACAGGAAGAATTACAACAAGGCGTGAATTCATGCCAACCCGTCAAAGTGCTGACGAGTTGCCCCGCGTGTTTGCAAGGATTATCTCGTTATCGGGATGATATTGGCGTTGAAAGCGATTATATTGTGGTAGAATTGGCTCGGAAACGGTTGGGGGAAAAGTGGCAAGGAGAATTTTTGGAGAAGGTTAATAGGGGAGGGATTGAAAGGGTTTTGCTTTAGAGGTTTTTTTTTTGGCTTGACTTACTGTCAACTATTTGGGCAACTCCCAAATAATAATATACCAAGCTTCGCGGCGGATTGCCCCTACATGCCGTCTAATATGTTGTAGGGGCAATCCTTTATGGTTGCCCTGACTGGTATATTATTATTTGCGAGTTGCCTTGGTAGTTTTTCAGCCAGATTTTGCTGTTGTCGATAGGCTAAGGAATAAATGTTTTTATCGTAGGGGCAATCCCTTGTGGTTGCCCGCCAGTCGAATTTCTGGCATTGACGGTAAACAGCAAGCGCATCACCTTGCTATAGATGTTCAGCTTTAAAAAAAAAATCTTGACTTATTGAAAACTCTTTAGTATATTGCGCCAGCAATATTTAAGTGTGCGGCCCGAAAACTGCCCTACAAATTGTAGGGATAGTCCCTCAATAGGTACGTTTTAAGCTATATATTTGGTAATGGATTATATCCTAGTTAGTCAGGATAAACCTAACCCTACAGGAGTCAGTGACACGACTTTTGGCAGCAAGGGGGATAAAGCCCAGACAAGGAGTCGGGCAAGGCAAGGATATAAGGTCATGAATAAGAACGTCATCAAAGACTTCAACAGAAGGGGAAGGATGAAAAGCACTCGGTCAAAAATCGGCGTTAATTTTTGACGACTAATCTTATGGGTGATGGAGTAATTGGCGGGCCTAAGTATTCTAAAGCCTATAGTCTAATAAAGCTACTAAGAAGGTCATCAAGTAACATAGTACTAAGTATAAGAAAGGTCACTCAAGACAACAAAGGTGGGTTAAAAAGAAATATTTTCACGCAACAGAAAAAAGCCCTAAAGGCTGGCACTTCGCTTACAAAGTAGGTGAAGAAATCAAAGTCAGACTGGCATATCATAGTGAAAGTATCACAAAGCTTGGACGCCAGAGACAGTACTACATGGTCAAAGAAGGCAAATCCTTCTACGACGGAGATGACTACTACTGGAGCAAAAGACTAGGCAAAGGATATGGGAAAATAAAGCCCAGCACGGCCTGCTCAAAAAGCAAAACGGTCGAGGTTCCCGGTGTAATGGGGTGATTAGAGAAACATACCTATTAGAGGCCCACCATGTAATATATAGAAGTCAAGGCGGGTCAAGCGATGCAAGCAACCTCACTCTCAGGCACAGGCATTGCCATGACCAACATCATGCAAAGGATGTTAGGGGACAAACCATCCCCAGGGGCAATAGACGTAAAAGGATAAAGCAATCAATGATTTATATCAAATGAAAGCCTATGAATATTTCCCCCACGGGATAAAACCCAAAGAGGTAAAGAAAGCATGGGAAGAATGGAGAAAGATAGAAATAGACTCAAGCAAGAAAATAAAGGGTGGAATGGGTCTGTTTAAATCCCAAAAAGGGAAAGCGGCCAGGCAGTTGAAAGCCACACGACCCCAATATGCTCTGAAAAAGTCCAAAGAGGGAAGCATAATCCTCAAAATCGGTCTTAACTTTCATGTAGGAAGCATGTACTTCGTTTGGAAAACAAGTAATGGAGGAGCCGGATTCGGGCTCAGTCTCAAGTCCTGTTTTGCAGACCAGTCTCAGGGGCGACTTTGGGGCATAGTATAACTGCATGATTTAGCGGATAATATAAACTTATAAAGTCAAATTGACAGGATAATTTGGATAGCAGGCAAACTGGCCTGAATTTCTGGTCAATATCTGAGAATATTAGGGCAAATTTGATAATAATTTATAATATGAGGGATATTGAATTATCAAAGCATCAAGATTTCTCATGCTGGTCTAAATGAAAAAAAAAAATCAATGAATTAAATAAATTGTCCCGTACTGAGAGAGATATTTTATTTAAGCATGCTTGAAATCCCTATCCTTATTCTTTCCTTTAATATAAGTCAAATAAGGAGCTTGATATTAATGACATTGAGTATAAAAAAGTACCCAGAACTAGAACGCAAGGAAAATCTTTCTGCAAAAGAATTTCGTGAGAAATTCATGGGAAAGAAAATGGTGATTTTTACACCATATAATCATGACGAATGGTCAAAGGAGAGTTGGACAAAGGACGAGTTAAACAGGCTTGCTGGAGATGTCACTATTCGCGTTAGACCCGCTATGGATAGCTATGATGGTTATGAAGGTGCCACCGAAAGGATGAAATTGAAAGATTATTTTGAATATATTGAGCAATGGCACAAAGATAATGACTCCGAAAAACTTATCCCCCCCTACGCTCAAGATACGCCCTTGTTAAAAGAGGCTCCAGCCATTAAAGAAAAATTCAGGCATTTTCCTCTTGACTATTTTCCCAAGTGGTATCATAAGTTTTGGTATGATTATCCTTGTTTCTTTGTAGGATCACCCAACAGCGTCACGCCTTTGCACTATGATAATTGCGAAACGCACAACTTGTTCTTCCAAGTACATGGCGAAAAAAAGTTTTTTCTTGTGCCTGCCGAGGACAGTAAATATTGCTACCGGACGGGGTGGAGAAGAGCCAGAGTTGATGCACAGAATGTTGATTATGAAAAGTTTCCCGACTTCAAGAAAGCTGAGGTTCGGGAAGTTATAGTTAAGGCTGGTGAAGTTCTCTATATGCCGCCTCGTACTTGGCATCAAGCTTATGCCGATGATTTTAATGTTTCATTTAATATAGACTGGCACACACGCCGAAGTGCTGTAAAAGGTGTGTTGTCAATCTTAAGAGGAATGCCCCCATCAATTGCTTTATTTTATAATCTACCTCATGCTGTAGGTTTATTAACAGGACTTCCCTTACGAAAAATAATAAGAAAGTTTCAAAGCTTTGTTCTGATGTAGTTTATTACTCCGAGAGGTGGCTTTAGCTCAACCGTAGGGTACTCGGTTCGTGGTAAAAACCACCGACTTTCAGTCGCCTTCTCTTTCAGCCAGCGGTTTAGTCCGCAGGGCTTTCAAATCACCAGCTTTTAGCTGGTGATTGTTGAATCAATCACACAATACAAAAAAATCTATTTGATAAGAAGGAGCTAAATTAAATGAGGGCGGATACTTTAGGACAATTGAAAGTTGCATATATAGGATGTCAATGGTCACTTATTTCAGGTACTCAAAGGCGTAGTAATGCGGATGATCATGACAAAGAATTTATTCCTGCAAAAAAAGTATTCGAGGAAAATGGCGATCAACTGGAAGAAGCTGACTGGAGATGTTTTGACTTTGAGAACACCAAGTTTGATCTTATTTTTGCAAGAACGGTATGGGATTATGTTAGGCACAAATCTGAATTTATCGAATTTTTGAGGAAAGCCGAAGAATATTCCATTCTGGCCAATAGTTCAAAAATCATTGAATGGAATATTGAAAAGTACTACTTGCGAGAATTCCACAAGATGGAGCTACCTGTCATCAACAGCTTTTTTCCAGACGAACCTACACCAATCCTTGAAATATTTGATCATCTTGAAACGAACGAGATTGTAGTCAAGCCAGTTCTGGGAGAGGGCGGCTACGGGATAACAAGATATAAACGTTCTGAACTTGGGGAAACCCCAGAGATTCTTGTTCAAACCAACCATTTTGTTCAACCCATGATGCCTTCTATCATCAGTGAGGGAGAAATCTCAATGGTTTTCATCGGGGGGAAGTTTACTCATGCGGTACTGAAAAAATGCGCCGATGGAGAGTACAGGGTGCAAACAAGTCATGGTGGTACGGAAGAAGCTTATGCACCGTCTGCACAAGAGATTGTTCTAGCAACAAGATTCGTCGATGCGTTACCGGATAGCCCACTTGCCTGTCGTGTAGATTTTATAAGGGAAGGAAAGAGTCTACTTTTGATGGAACTGGAGGCAATTGAACCTATCCTCTACCCTCACTTTTTGCCTGATTTTGGCAAAGTCATTTATGTTGCTTGTCGTGAATACATAGAAAAACATAAAAAATAGTTTAATGGACATTTCTATAACGTTAGCATGGTTAGGTAACAAAATTAGGTATGGAAAAAACTGACATAATTAAACAGGTTCATGATAATGAGATATCCCTAATTAGGGCTGTCTTTATGGCTCCTGACGGTATTATCAGAGCCAAGGCAGTGACACCATATGGCCTAGAGAGTCTGCTCGCCAGCGGCGTTGGCTTAACCAGTGCCCAGACCTCTATCACTGTCTTTGATACCTTGCCACCCCAAAGTGCCTACCAGCCTGTGGGAGAACTCAGGATTATCCCTGATCCAAGTACATTTACCATATTGCCTTATCTTCAGGGACACGCACGTATGCTCTCTGACCTAATGACTATAGAGGGAGAACCTTGGGAACTTTGCCCACGTGGACTGCTTAAACGTACACTCAGAAAATTGCATGAGTATGGTTTAATAATACAGGCTTCATTTGAAAATGAATTTACGCTTTACGAACAGCAAGGAAATGCTTGGTTCCCCTTTGGTAAAACCCCTTCTTTTTCATCAGAGTCCATCGACCAATCCAGTGATTTTATACTGGGAGTTATTACAGCTCTGAAGAATCAGGGAGTTTATGTAGAAAAGTTTTACCCGGAATCCGCACCTGGACAATTTGAATTACCTATTTGCCATCAACCGGGTTTGAGTGCGGCAGATCAGCAAGTGGTTTTTCGGGAGACTTTGCGAGGTGTAGCACTCGCCCATAAAAAAAGAGTTTCTTTGATGCCTAAACCCGCTACAAACTGGGCGGGCAATGGATGTCATATACATTTCAGTTTGTGGGATAATAATAATCGTAATGTACTTTATGATAGAACGGATGATTACGAATTATCATTAATCGGGCATCAGTTCATAGCCGGTATTCTGGATCATCTTGATGGATTGCTAGCATTCACAGCACCGACAACCAATTCTTATAAAAGGTTTGTCAAACACGGTTGGGCTTCATGTTATCGTTGTTGGGGGCCTGATAACCGTGAAGCCAGCATACGTCTTGCTTCAAGTTTTTCCCATGCGCCAGAAAAGACATTGAACCTTGAGTACAGAGCCGCTGATCCGACATGTAATCCCTATCTGGCAATGGCAGCAGTCACCCTTGCGGGTTTGTCAGGTATTGAAAGAAAACTGGAACTGGTTCCACCCGTACTGAGTGATCCTGCTTTGTTGTCCCTTGAGGAACGGAGTAAATACCGTATATCCGTTTATCCTTCCACGCTTGAGGAAGCCCTTGATTCGCTGGAAAAAGATGAATACATGACTAATGCAATCGGCAAAAATCTCACTAATGAATATCTTATCATGAAACGTCATGAGATTGAAACAATAAACACATTAAGTGGCGATGCTGAAATAGATACGTATCGTTTTTTATTCTAGGAGGATACGCATGTTACTCATCGACTTTGGTCTCTGCATAGGGGTGTACTGGGGAATAAAACGCTTTAAAAAATCAAAAAAACAAGCTGTGCAACTGACTGGAACAAACAAAAAACAAGCCGTCCAGCCAACAGAAGAAAGTAAAACACTAAAACATTATGACCATCATTTAAAAGTAAGCACTGCATCATTCGGGCTGGTATCCATAGGCTATTTTATACCCGCTTCAATGATTATAGGTTTAGGAATCTACCTTTATACGGCTTTTCCCTTATTCAAAAGAACAGCACTATCTCTCAAGAATGGTAAACTTGGCAATGATGTCCTCACCGCCGCCATTATTTTAACGTGTCTGTTCACAGCACAGTATTTTGCTCTAGTTGCAGGAAGCTGGTTTTATTATTTTGCTCAGAAACTTTTGGCAAAAACTAAAAACCATACAAAATCAACGCTTGTTGATGTATGTAAGGATTTGCCTAGTAAAGTATGGGTTATGGACGATGGTTATGAAATTGAAGTGCCTTTTTCTAAATTGAAAATCAATGACATTGTGATCATTAATATGGGAGAGATTGTTCCTGTAGATGGAACAATCATGGAAGGAAATGCCATAATTGACCAACATGTATTAACTGGAGAATCCCAACCTGTAGAAAAAGACCAAGGTGATATTGTGTTTGCTTCGACTCTCCTCATCGCTGGAAAAATTTTTGTCCGGATTGATAAAAAAGGAGAAGATACTGTCATTTCAAATATTGGCAGGATGTTAAATGACTCATCCAGTCTTGAAACTCAATTTCAGTCTGGTGTTGAAAAATGGGCTGATAAAGCAGCTACATTCGTACTGGGGTTTACAACTTTGGCACTACCAATATTGACCCCAGCCAGCGCGGCTGCGGTATTAAACAGCAGTTTTGGCAATCGCCTTATCGCGACAACTTCGCTAGCAACCCTAAATTACATTACTGCCGCTCATCGTAATGGTATTCTTGTCAAAGATGCCTGTGCCCTTGAAAAACTTGTTCAAGTAGATAGTATCTTATTTGATAAAACAGGTACCTTGACCAAAGAACAGCCTGAAGTTGGAAAAATCATTGCATATAATGGTTATTTAGAACCTGAAATTCTTGCTTGCGCCGCATCGGTTGAGTACAAGTTAAAACACCCTATCGCCAAGGCAATCATTCAAAAAGCAATCGACCTTGACATACCCTTGTTTAAAGTAGAAGACTCTCAATATCAAATGGGGTTTGGAATTTATGCAGAGGTGGACAATAAACCTGTTCACCTTGGCAGTTTGCGATTCCTGACGATGGAAAACATTGATTTTCCTGCAACAGTGGAAGATTTTATCAATGAAGCACATGAACAAGGTTTTTCTGTCATAGCTCTTGCCATTAATCGAGAAATAGCAGGAATTATTGAAATTCGTCCCACTGTTCGTCCAGAAATAAAGGAAATCATTGAATCCTTAAAAAAATCTGGTGTTAACCAGCTAGCAATTGTTTCAGGAGACCAACAAGAGCCGACAAAGAGATTATCAAAACATCTGGGTATGGATGATTATTTCTATCAAGTACTGCCTGAAGAAAAGGCTGATATTGTCGAAAAATTGCAGGCAAAGGGGAAGAAAGTTTGTTTTATTGGTGATGGTGTAAATGATGCTTTGGCAATAAAAAAAGCAGATGTTTCTATTTCCTTGCGTGGTGCTTCATCCGTTGCTGTGGACTTGTCTGATATTGTTTTTTTGAATGGGGATTTATCACGCCTTATCGACTTATTCAATAGAGCCAAAAAGCTAAATACTCATTTCAAGAATAATCTGCTTATTAATGCAGTACCATCAGTCATTGTTATTAGTGGTGCATTTATTTTTAAATTCAATATGATAGCTTCTGTATTGGTTGAAAGCACTACACTGTTGATTGGTTTGGGTTATGCTGTTTCTCCTTTAAAAAAGCATAAAAACGCTATAATTTGACCTTGAACAAGAAAAAGATTTGAAATAGTGGTGAAAATTAATTGGCCTAAGCACCGTTTTAGGTCAATTAATTTTCACCCCTAATTTCAATTTTTTCCCACGCTCCAGCGCACTCTTTTATACTCTTAGTTCGACGTTTTTTTATCGTGATGGTGAGTACAACTAATGTTAAACAACGAATAAAAACCTTCAATATTCAATAACCACATAGACTTTGTTAGATGAAATGATTTTTCTGAACATCTATAGGTTTCCGGTTTTATGGATTATCTCAATTCGCCCCAATTTAAAACCGATGTCAAAGGCAATAGTCAAGAAAATGACGCGATTATTGAAGCCAAAAAGCAAGCGGCGCAAACGCATTTACAG
>JSZA02000235.1 GCA_000785145.2 Candidatus Thiomargarita nelsonii | reverse complement strand
AAAGTTATCTTGACGTTTTGGAGTACAAAGCTTTAGCTTTGTACTGTCTGACAAAGCTAAAGCTTTGTACTCCAACTCCAATAACATATATGACAGCGTACTAGTTTCACATTTTAACCTATAATAATCCACTACATTAACGCGATGTACAACTTTTAAGGTACTGAATTAGGATGGGCAAAAGAACCGCATTATATAACAAACACTTAGCCAAAAATGCCAAAATCGTTGATTTTGGCGGTTGGGATATGCCCTTACATTATGGCTCACAAATCAACGAACATCATCAAGTTCGGCGTGATGCTGGCATGTTTGATGTCTCACACATGACAGTCATTGATTTAACAGGGCAAAAAGTGCGAGAATTTTTAGGCTACTTGTTAGCGAATGATATTGGACGCTTGAAAAACACAGGTAAAGCCCTCTATAGTTGCATGTTAAATCAACAAGGCGGCGTTATTGATGATTTAATAGTTTACTATCAAGAAGAGTGCCAATTTCGTCTCATCGTCAATGCAGCCACACGCGATAAAGATATGGCTTGGATTACACAACAGGCTCAAGTCTTTGGAGTAAAAATCCGTGAACGCGACGATCTGGCTATGCTTGCCGTGCAAGGACCACAGGCACGAGAAAAAATTAAGCCCTTATTCCCAGACGATTTGCAAGCGATGGAATTGGCTCCTTTTTATGCCACCTGGAATCAAGAGGATTTTTTTGTCGCACGTACCGGTTATACGGGTGAAGAGGGTTTTGAAATCATTTTACCCGCCCAACAAGCCCCAGATTGGTGGGATGCCTTACTCGCAGCCGGTGTTGCGCCAGTGGGATTGGGTGCGCGTGATACTTTACGCCTTGAGGCTGGCATGAATTTATATGGGCAGGATATGGATGAAAACACCTCACCCTTAGAATCCGCTTTAACTTGGACAGTGGCTTTTAAGCCAGAAGATCGCGACTTTATCGGGCGCAGTGCCTTGCAAGCTCAGCGAGAAAAAGGTGAGCATCAAATATTAGTCGGCTTAGTATTGCGCGATAAAGGTATCTTACGTGGACATCAAACCGTGACGGTTGAAGGCGGTGGTGTGGGATACATCACTAGCGGTAGCTTTTCACCGACATTAGGCGTTTCTATTGCCTTTGCACGATTGCCTGCGGGAAAATATGAGCAAGTGACTGTGACAATACGCAATAAACAATTAGTCGCACAAGTGGTTAAACCTCCATTTGTTCGACAGGGTAAAGCTTGTATTGAATTGTAACAATGATAAGGATAACTAATAATGAGTGAAGTCCCAGAAAATTTAAAATACGTCAAAACGCATGAATGGGTGCGTGTAGAAGAAGATGACATCGTCACGATTGGCATTACCGATCATGCCCAACAAGCGTTAGGTGATTTGGTCTATGTTGAATTACCAGAGGTGGGAGATGAACTTGAGATAGAGGGTGGCTGTGGCGTGGTTGAATCGGTCAAAGCCGCTTCCGATTTGATAAGTCCGATAGCTGGAGAAGTGATTGAAACCAATACCGCGTTAAGCGATACCCCAGAATTGATCAATAACAGCCCATATCAAGAAGGTTGGTTATTTAAAGTTCAACTGGCTGAAGACAGTGGTATGGATGCGCTGTTGACGGCTGAAGAATATGCTGAATTTGTCGCCTATGAGGACTAAGTGAAATTTTCGGATAAAAAAAATCCTCAGTTGTTTCGGGAATGGAACGGAGCGGATTTCCCGCAACGAAGTTAGCGTAGCTAAACTCTCGACTAAGTGAAATTTTCGGATAAAAAAAATCCTCAGTTGTTTCGGGAATGGAGCGGAGCGGATTTCCCGAAACTCTCGACTAAACATCGGGCAGATTGAACTAGGACAAAACTTTTCTGGACAACTATAAACCTTTTTTGTTGTAGAGTGGGCAACATCTTTTTGTTGCCCACCAAAACGCCCTTCTTAAATTAACTAATTATGCCCTACATTCCCCACACTGAAGAAGATATAACCGCCATGCTTGCCACCATTGGCGTAGGCAGCATTGACGACTTATTTGATGAAATCCCTGCGAGTTTACGCTGTGGACATTTAGAAAAAATCCCAGCGTCCTTATCTGAAATGGAAATAGGACAATTGATGCGCCAACGTGCTGGCCAAAATACTGGCGCCGTTTGTTTTATTGGAGCGGGTGCTTATGAGCATCACATTCCGGCGGCAGTCTGGGAAATCACCACGCGAGGCGAATTTTATTCAGCCTATACGCCTTATCAAGCAGAAGCCAGCCAAGGCACATTACAACTGTTGTATGAATTTCAGACCATGATGGCGAATTTGACGGGCATGGATGCCTCCAATGCCTCATTATATGATGGCGCCTCGGCACTGGCAGAAGCGGTACTAATGGCGGTGCGCTTGAAAAAGTCGAAACGCATTTTAATACCAACGACGGTACATCCCATTTATCGGCGCGTGGTGCAGACAATCGTTAAAAATCAAGATATTTCGCTCGTTGAAATACCTTATGACGCTGAAAGTGGCACCATAACCTTCGACAAACTATCTGCTGATAGTGCCGCTGCCTTAATCATTCCTCAACCGAATTTTTTTGGCAACCTAGAGGCGGTGGATGAATTAACCGATTGGGCACATGCACAGGGAATGCTAGTGATAGGGCAGGTTAATCCGCTTAGCTTGGCGATACTCTCTTCGCCTGGCGAATGGGGCACAAAAGGGGCAGATATTGTCTGTGGAGAAGGCCAACCATTAGGCATTCCCCTTTCAGCAGGCGGCCCCTATTTTGGCTTTATGTGCTGTCAAAAAAAGTATGTGCGACAAATGCCAGGGCGCATTATCGGGCGCACCGTCGATCTGGATGACAAAATAGGTTATACCTTAACGCTACAAGCGCGAGAGCAACACATTCGCCGCTCAAAAGCCACTTCTAATATTTGTACCAATCAAGGTTTAATGGTGACGGCGGCAACGATTCACACGGCTTTATTGGGCGCAGAAGGCTTAGAGCGCGTTGCCCTTCATTGTCATGCGAATACCACGGCTTTAGTTGAAAAATTGACGGCGATTGAGGGAGTCAGTCGCGTGTTTAATGGCCCCTATTTTCATGAAGCGGTGTTACGCTTAGAAAAACCAATTAATGAAGTTTTGCGTGAATTAGCGACGGCTCATATTTTGGGCGGCTATAAGCTCGCGCCGTTTTATCCTGAAATGGATAATTGTCTGTTGGTGTGTGCAACGGAAATGCGTACAGGGGCGGATATTGAACGTTATGTTGAACAATTAAAATTAGTGATGAACTAATCATAACTACAGGGATTTTTTTTTAGCAGGGATAAGTCAAAACATCAACATAACTACAGGGATTGCTTTTAAGAAGGGATAAATCAAAACACAGCTTTAAGGCTCGCATGTTTTTAAGGTGATTTGATTTTGACTTATCCCTGCTAATATTTAATCCCTGTAGTTAAGGTTTATCCCTGCTCAATGCCGCCCATAAACATCATCAAAACGAACAATATCACGCGCTGTGCGATTAACGTGGTGTTATCCTATTCAAATCTAAATCAAACGTAAAAGAAGAAGATTGCTGAATTAAGTAAACTTTCCCTTGATCCCAAATATGTGTTCATTTAGCGTTAAGTCCTTAAACTGTAAGCTGGTATATGTGACACTAGCATCTACAATAGCTGATTGCACAAAGTCACCATTGAAATAGACTTTTGCGAGATTGCCATCAATCTTGAGTTTAATGGAATTAATTTCATTATTCTTCCAAGAAGTATTGGATAATAAGTGGATTGGAGCATTTGAACCCAGTTTTACTTCCTGTTGTAAAATTCAGTTTGACTTGATTTTCATTTTGCTCAGAAGACAACAAGATATCAGATTCCACCCACAAAAGATCCAAAAAGTGGGCTTCTACAATAATCTCAAAAGCATTTGAGATGTCAGTTAAACCAATGACTAATTCTCCCACTCTCTGGCTCAATGCCATTAAGTTAAGCTTTTTTTGTAGGGTGGGTAGAGCTTCGCGGCACCCACCAACTCGTTGAAACGAAGATCCGGGCGTAAATTTATAACAATGGTGGGTTGGGCGTCCCGCCACTTCGTTGCGCTCTCGCTCTACCCACCCTACAATATTTCTTAACTTAATGGCATTGACTCTCTGGCTGCTTTGCCCGGTGACATAATTGACTTTTTCACTACTTTCGGAGTCAGTCTTGATGACTATCCCTTCTCCAAGCAAAGCAGTAGGGATGTCACCTTCTTCATAGCCAGACAAATCGACTTCAAAGTCTGCTATGACTGGCGGTGCGAGCCCAAGCAATAGCGATATGATCGCTGTCAAGTAAAATGTTTTCATCTTTTAACAAAATCTCCTTTGTGACAGTTTACAGTCAAACACGCGCTATTTTGCAAAACGCGCAACTTTTTCTCAAAAAAAAATATGTAATTATATTTTATATAATGTCAAGTTTTTTTTGAGCCGATACAGCGATTACAAATAAAATTAATAAGGTGCGTAGGGTGCGTCCCACGCACATTATTGATGTTGGTGTATGTAGATTTTAGTTAAGCAGAAATACGTTTTTTTTGTAGGGTGGGTAGAGCTTCGCTGCACCCACCAAATCGTTGAAACGAAGATCCTGCGTAAATTTATAACAATGGTGGGTTGGGCGTCCCATAACGATGTTGCGCGGGCAACCACTAGGGTGTTGCCCCTACCCACCCTACAAAAAAACTTTTATATAATGTCAAGTTTTTTTTGAGCCGATACAGCGATTACAAATAAAATTAATAAGGTGCGTAGGGTGCGTCCCACGCACATTATTGATGTTGGTGTATGTAGATTTTAGTTAAGCAGAAATACGTTTTTTTTGTAGGGTGGGTAGAGCTTCGCTGCACCCACCAAATCGTTGAAACGAAGATCCGGGCGTAAATTTATAACAATGGTGGGTTGGGCGTCCCATAACGATGTTGCGCGGGCAACCACTAGGGTGTTGCCCCTACCCACCCTACAAAAAAACCTTAACTTAATGGCATTGGCGTAGGACGCACCCTACGCTCGCTTGGTTTCGGGAAATCCGCTACGCTCCATTCCCGAAACAAAACAAAAATATCAATGCCGCCCATAAACATCATCAAAACGAACAATATCATCTTCACCCAAATAACTACCCGATTGCACTTCAATCAATTCTAAAGGCAATTTACCCGGATTTTCCAGACGGTGTTTAATGCCTAAAGGAATATAAGTCGATTGATTTTCAGTGAGGATCACATTTTTATCGTCTTGCGTAATTCGCGCTGTCCCTTTAACCACTATCCAATGTTCAGAACGATGATAGTGCATTTGTAAAGATAAACTCGCCCCCGGATTCACCGTAATACGCTTGACTTGAAAACGATCTTCAGCATCAATACATTCATAACTACCCCAAGGACGGAAAACTTTAGAATGTAATTCCGCTTCAGTGCGTTCTGAGGCTTTGAGCCGAGAAACGATTTGTTTGACATCTTGAACATGATCCTTATGCGCCACTAGCACAGCATCGGCAGTTTCTACAATCATCAAATCTTCTACCCCTATCGCTGTCAACAAGCGATGTTCTGCCCGCAAGTAGCTATTGCGTACATTTTCAGTCAATATATCGCCCTGAATGACATTGCCTTCGCTATCTTGTTCACTGACTTCCCATAAAGATGACCAGGCACCCACATCATTCCAGCCAGCATCTAGGGGAATCACAACGCCTGCTTTGGTATGTTCCATCACCGCATAGTCGATGGAATCGCTAGGAGAGGCTTTAAATGTGGCCGAATCTAATCGCAGAAAATATTTATCTTGATCAGCATTATCAATCGCTTGGCGACAAGCTTGCAACATTTTAGGGGCAAAGGCTTCCAATTCTTTTAAATATTGTGAAGCTTTAAACAAAAACATGCCGCTATTCCAATAATATTCGCCTGAATCTACATAATGTTGGGCGGTGTCAATGTCAGGTTTTTCGACAAAACGTTTAATGGATAAGGCAATGCTGTCTTCTATAAAATCTGTGGCATTGATATAACCATATCCCGTTTCTGGGCGATTAGGCACGATGCCATAAGTGACCAAATAATTAGCCTGCGCTAAGGGCACGCCGGCAGTAATGGCTTCGCGGAATGCGGGGGCATTGGCAATCAGATGATCAGCAGGCAGTAGTAATAATAGTGCCTCGGGCTCATCAGCGATAGCAGTCAAGGCAGCCACGGCGGCGGCAGGTGCCGTATTACGCCCTACCGGTTCAAGAATAATATGGGCGGGAGAAATGTCAATATTGCGTAATTGTTCCGCCACTAAAAAACGGTGACTTTCATTGCAAACCATCAGTGGTGACGACAAATCGGCAAGCCCTTCTAATCGTGTTACCGTATTTTGTAATAGGGTATGATTGCCAACTAAGGCTAATAATTGTTTGGGATAAGATTCGCGGGATAATGGCCATAAGCGGCTCCCTACGCCGCCAGAGAGTATAACGGGAGTTAACATAATAAATAATAGTGCCTGTTGTTATAGCGACGCAGAGCGTCGCAGCCAGCATTCCTTTGCCTCGCGCTCATCCTTATACACAAGTCCATTTTGGACGATATGTCCAAGATAAATCTTGGACTCCTAACTCTGGAGTCCAAAATTTATTTTGGACGAGGCGCCATCGAAAATCTTGGACTCCTTAAAAAAACTTGTGTATAACGATGAGCGCTTCGCTAAGGGAACGAGAAAAAAAATCCTATTTCTTGAAGAAATAGGATTTTTATACTATGGTAAAATCTAATTTCGCGCAAACACAAAATCTTTAAATCCCCCCGGCGCGTGCAAGACGGGCACTTTAAGGTTTTTTGTAGGGTGGGTAGAGCTTCGCTGCACCCACCAAACCTTTGACTTCGAGTAGGTGAATGCGGATCGGTTTTAGGCGCATATCAAATTGTGTCGCTAAGGTTTTCAGTAGGCGTGCCTTGTTTATCACGGGTTGCCAAGCGTTTCTCTCTGAGAGCGTGGTGATTTTGTCGCCGGTTTGATTGAAGACTTCTATTTGTTGCGCTTTTTTCACAAAACGTAAGTCAAAGGCTTGTTTGACGTGCCGTATATGTTTTAAGCCAGCAGGTGCCAAACGCCCATTTTGATTGCCATCCGCTTTGCCACTGATCGCTTGTGCAAAAAACCAACTTAATGCGCCATGATATTTTTTATTTAAGACGGTTTATGGCACTTGTAATTTGTCTTTATTGACGGCAGTGAGCAGGGTGACGTGGCTATGGTGTTTGCCTTCATCGCTTTTGGGTAGCCTGGATCAATGCCATTAAGTTAAGGTTTTTTGTAACAAAAAAAACGTATTTATGCTTAACTTAATGGCATTGACATGTAGGGTGGATAAATAGAGGGCGTATCCACATGATTAATATATAAATATCGGTGGATACTCTACAGGCGATATCCACCCGACATAGTCGGCACGATATGGCATTGATACTATAAGTCTCTTGTGCGTTTGATTTTTTTTTCTGCCATTGTTTAGTACTCCTATTTTAATTGATTGGCTCAACTTTGCGATAAATCCCACCTTTTGGGTAAATTAAATCTAGTACTCTGTCAACATTGTTTTGTAGGGTGCGTCCCAAGCTTTGGAAGGTGCGTAGGACGCACCCTACATTACCCTACAAAAGAAGATTGACAGCGTACTAGAGCTAATATTTAGTATGAGTACAACGGATTTTATCCTTTATATCCAATGGTTTAATCCGTTTAGTCTCCTAATCCGTTGTACTAAAGATGTCCAAAGCTAAAGCTTTGGACTCCAAATCACAATTAAATAAACGAATTTAATTTTTAATTCGCTTATTTATCAATTAGTTGTACTAAAGATGTCTGAATTAAATCGAGAACGTTTAATCTGATATAGGTTTTTTTAGAGTCTCATCAATCAGTTGTTCAAGATTAAAGTCAGTGAGTCCCGCTTGTGCGAGGGCTTGTTTGACGCTGAGCAGACGTACCGTATTGGCAATAATGTCAGGGCGATTAAGCTGTTTACCCATCTGATCGGCGGAGACATAATCGGCGGCTTTGTCGATGCCTCGGTTGATTTGCCAGCCTATCATGTTGTCGCCGTTGGGGGAGGCGGTATAGTGT
>JSZA02000229.1 GCA_000785145.2 Candidatus Thiomargarita nelsonii | reverse complement strand
TATGTCGCAGTGGCTAGTGCGTGATTATCTGGCACGAAGAGGAAATGCTCGATTTAAGGAACAGCAAATCGTTGCAGCACGATGTCCTTTGCTCGGTTATGCACTCAGCTCTATGCGTATTGAAGGAAGCCGTGTGTCACACTGGTAATTTATCCAGCCCGATTTGTCTCCTCTGGGACGGAAAATTATAGAATGTTGTCTCAACAATGGCAACGTAGAGGACTACAAAGGATTGTTAAGTACCTAATCATAACATTTTGTATATATCAGGGCGAATACACCGATTCGCCCCTCTAAATAAAAGACTACTTTATCTAAAACAGAGGCTACATTGGAATCTATTCTTTCATCAATTGACTACAAAGACCCTATTTGGATCGCAATTGCCTTTCTATTTGGTGCGCTAAGCCGTGGTATCGGGTTGCCGCCACTTGTCGGGTTTCTTATTGCAGGGTTTGTGCTGAATTTCTTTGGTCTTGCAGGCGGACATTTTCTTAATGAAATGGCTGATCTGGGTATTGCACTTTTACTTTTTACGATTGGTTTAAAACTAAAAATAAAAGATTTACTTCAGGTTGAAATATGGGGTGGAGCGCTGGCACACATGCTAATATTTAGCCTAGTTTCCGTGGCAATATTATTACTGCTAAAACAACTAGGTTTGCCATTATTTAATCAGCTATCAGTCATAAATGCCTTAATTATTAGTTTTGCATTGTCTTTTTCAAGCACTGTTTTTGTCGTTAAGGCACTTGATGAACGTGGTGACTTTCTTGCACGCTATGGACAAATTGCCATTGGCATCTTGATTATCCAAGATCTGGTTGCTGTTCTATATTTGGGCGTATCTGCCGCAAAAATTCCTTCAATTTGGGCAACTGGTTTGATTGTTTTGCTTTTTGTTGGTCGCCCTTTGATTATCAAGTTATCGACTAAAATTGGTCATGGCGAATTATTGCTGTTGTTTGGTTTATCTATGGCTTTAGGAGGCTCAGCACTATTTGAAGCGGTAGATATGAAAGCAGACTTGGGTGCTTTAGTATTTGGTGTATTGTTGGCAAACACGCCTAAAGCAGATGAATTATCTAAAGCATTATTGAGTGTTAAAGAATTATTTTTAGTTGGCTTTTTTCTGAGTATTGGCATGGCAGGGTTGCCAAATGTAACAACATTTATTGTCGTGTCTGTATTGTTAATATTATTAGTATTTAAGAGCGGTTTGTTTTTCTGGTTACTATCAACCTTTAAAATACGTACTTTCCCCGCTAGTAAAGCATCAATGGCATTAGCTAACTACAGTGAGTTTGGGCTTATTGTTACAATTGTCGCCATATCGCAAGGCTGGCTTACTTACGAATGGTTAGTAGTGATGGCAGTGTTGATTGCTGTATCTTTTGTTGTTTCATCCGCCATAAATCAACATAGTGATGATTTATATTCTCGATTTCAGCATGGCTTAAGAAAATACCAACATCCTTCATTGTTAGAAGAAGAAGATACAGAAATTGACTTAACTGATGTTAAAATATTAGTTTGTGGTATGGGGCGTGTTGGTAGTGGTGCTTATGATCAATTAAATAAAAACAATAATATAATAGGATTGGACTTTGAAGAACAGGTTGTTAAGTCACAATTAAACGATGGGCGAAAAACTTATTATGCTGATGTAAGTGGATCAGATTTTTGGTCTCAAATAGACATACAAAATAGTACTATAGACTGGATATTATTATGTGCTCCAAACGTTGATGCGAATAAAGCGGCGGCAAAACTGGCTCGACATTGGGGATTTAAAGGGAATATAAGTGCTACATCTGTTTACCCTGATGAAAAAGAAGAACTGATAAAAAATGGTGTCGATGCTGTTTTTAATGTTTATGCTGAGGCAGGGGCTGGTTTGGCTCTACATGGTCAACAATAATAGGGGAGTCTAAAAAATTCAAGTGGATTACACCAATGAAATACACCAATGAGCTAAAAAAGTTTTTATCAGAATACGAACGATACGAACAACAGATTTTGAAGCCGACGTATGATGAGATTAAAAAACTTTTTAATCGATGGGAAAACACAGAGTATTGGGAAAAGTACACCAACCACAAAGGAGTAGCAACGCCTTCCCCAATACGGATGACGCTGACTCGTATTAAACGTCCTGAAAAAGTGGTGGAGAAAATATTAGGTAAAGCGGAACTTTTTCCAGAAGGACTTTCCTCCAAAAGTTTTCATCAGATGCATGATACAATTGGGGCTCGTGTGATCGTCTACTTTTCTTCGCAACTACCGCTGATTGACCGGGAATTACGAAACTTGGATTTGATTAAAATATCTGATATAGATCCTCCAGAAGCGTATTTAGACTCGGACTTGCTCGAACGGTTTGGTCTGCCGCATATTGAACAAAAACACAAAGAAAGTGGCTATTCGTCAATTCATTATACTGTACGCTTAAAAACAAGCTCCGTTCCTGAGCAGGATCGTCCTTACTTCGAGATTCAGGTGAGAACAATGGCTCAGGAACTTTGGAGTGAACTGGAACACATGCTCTCCTATAAACCGGAAAATAGAACTCACTTTTCCGCAAAACGTCGGTTTCAGATTTTAAGTCGAGAGATCAGTGTGATTGATGAGCACTTCAACCTACTATATGAAGAACTGATTCATAACCAGGCGATTGCAAGCTACCAGGATTCCGATCTACTTACTTTTGAGAATTTACCAAAGGTGCTGATGGAAGTGGGCATTCATTGTGCGTTAACGGATTTGAACCCGATTTTGAAACTTTTATTGAGTCGAGGAGTGAATACAATCGGAGAACTGTTGAAAATAGCCACACCTCGGAGGCTCGAAACCATACGAAATACTTATATTTCCTCGATAGGCCATGCTCCACATAGTGTGGATTTTATTGCAGCACTGGCCACGCTAAAAGGGGCAAAAACCAAAGAAATTGAAATTGGGCGGATAAAATCTCAAATTGACTATCAGCAATCCGAGCGGCTGGCTGGGAGTCTATGATTACTTGTGTCTCGAATAAATTCAATAAAAGTGCGAGTGGCTAAGGAAAGTTTTTTATCTTTCAGGTACACCACATACCACAGCTTTTGCAGAGGAAAACCCTCGACATCCAATATAACCACATATTTCCCATTCAGTTCTAATCGCAAATTATGGAGCGATAAAACTGAAATCCCTAATCCTGCCATGACAGCCTGTTTAATCGCCTCACTACTACCCAATTCCATATAAGGTTCAATTTTTATACCATGTTTGGCAAACAAATGATCCATTAATAAGCGGGTACCCGATCCCTGTTCACGTTCCAAAAAACGTTCTTTGCTCAAATATTCCAGCGGAATATCGCGGCTTTGCGCTAGTGGATGATCGGGATGTGATATAACGACCAAAGTGTTCTGCATAAAGGGGTGTGCTTCTACTTTCAAATCTTCAGGGACTTGCCCCATAATCAGCAAATCATCAAGATTAGAGCGCAGACGTTCAAGAACCAGGGCTCTGTTACCTACAGTCAAGCTGGGCTTAACTTGAGGGTGGCTTTCTATAAATGCCCCAAGAATATGGGGCAGAAAATATTTCGCGGTGGTAACAACAGCAATTTGCAAGTTTCCTTTAACCACTCCTTTATGTTCGGCTATCGTATTTTCTAATTCTGATAATTGTTCAAGAATGTTGCAGGCAGTCGTGTAAACATGACGACCGGCTGTTGTGGGATGTGTCCGCTTGCCCACTTGCTCCAGCAGTGGCAAGCCAATGGCATCACTGAGCTTTTTGATTTGCATTGATACGGTGGGCTGAGTTAAATGCAACAATCTGCCTGCCTGTGAGTAGTTGCCCAGTCGAACAACCGTTTCATAAATTTGTAACTGACGTAATGTAATATGGCGGATAAGAAATTCTGTGTTGGTTTTCTTCATAGTTTATTATCTATCCATATCATAAATAGTATTGATTTTTATTTATAGCTTAATTGCTGTAAAATGCTCATCACGAATTCATAGCTAATTATATCTTATATAGCTGAATTGGTGCATAATGTTCATTATGAACTCACATTTTTATCCATAGATTATTGGATATATATATAATATATTTTTAGTTGAATAACTTATACATCTATTACACAGGAGAAACAACATGGGTTTGTTTACAGTTAGTAAGGCACCGTCATCATCTGATAGTTTTACCAAACAAGAGGCTTTTTTAGGGATTGCGCTTGCGACATCAGCAGTGGATGGTACGATTGATGAATCGGAAGCCAAAGGCATTTTCGCTTATTTGTTGCAAATGAGAATGTTCGATGGCTACACTGATAGACAAATGTCTGATATTTTCAAAAAATTGGTGACTGTACTAGAGAACGAAGGTGTCGGAGGCTTGGTGGCGATTGCTAAAAGCAGCTTGCCCAGCGAGGTATGGGAAACGGCTTTTGCGTGCGCGGTTGACATTGCCCTTGCTGACGGTGTTATCGAGGACAGCGAAAAAGCTTTGTTGGAAGAACTTCAAGAAGTCTTGGAAGTTTCTGACGAGATCGGGGCTAAGATTTTAGAGGTGATACTGATTAAAAACAGTGGTTAGTCAAATAGTTCGTTTACAACAAAAAGAGGAGCAAAACAATGGCAGAATGGCGTAAAGTGGCCAAGGCATTTGCCTTGGGAGATGGGCATGTCAGTGAACGTGAGGTTGATATCCTCCGAAAAGCATTATTTGCGGATGGTAACATCTCAAAGAGCGAACTGGATTTTCTACAGGAGCTGAAAAGCAACGCTAAGACTTCTGTGCAAAAGTTAGATGAGTTGATTAAGGATTGTGAAAAAGCGCAAGGTACTTGATCATTAGCTGATGAGTAGTCAAAAGAACCCAAGTTTTTTTTTGTAACTACTCAGGGCAACCATAAAGGATTGCCCCTACAACAATATTCTTATGTAGAGTTACAACAATATTCTTATGTAGGGGCAATCCCTTGTGGTTGCCCTGAGTAGTTTTTTTTTTAACTTGGGTTCTTTTAGTCCATTAAAAATTTTTGAGCAACTGCTGTCAACCAGTGAGGCTAATAAGCTGATTCGCAACACGTATATGTTGTTGTCGATGACTTTGTTGTTTTCTGCCATTATGGCAGGTGTTGCTATGGTAACCGGGATGAAACATAAGCATTGGCTGCTAGTCTTGGGGGGCTATTTTTCCTGACAAATTGGCTCAGGAACAGTGTTTGGGGTATTGCCTCTGTATTTGCCCTGACGGGATTTATGGGTTTAACCTTGGGGCCAATTATCAGTGCATATTTGACGATATTCAGTAATGGAGCCCAGTTGGTGATGATGGCTTTTGGCTCAACAGCGGTTATCTTTTTAGGTTTGTCCGGTTACGCTTTAGCCAGCCGTAAGGATTTTAGTTTTTTGGGCGGTTTTCTATTTGCCGGAGTTTTGATTGCCTTTTTGGCAGGCATTGGTGCCATCGTTTTTAATTTGCCTGGCTTGTCGTTAGCGGTGTCAGCGATGTTTGTTTTGTTGATGGCTGGTATGATTCTTTATCAAACCAGCGACATGGTGCATGGGCGTGAAACCAATTACGTCATGGCAACGGTGACTTTGTATGTGACAATTTATAATCTGTTTATCAGTTTGTTGCATTTGTTTGGTGCCTTTATGGGCGAAAAAAATTAAGGTGATGAGTCCGGAATAATTGGGATCAGAGTAAAATTAATTTGCCATATTAACACCTATCAATCAATAAAAATGGTACGAAATGATATGAATCAAACTGAAGTGAATCCTGATCCCAAAGTGAAAACAGGCATCTATAATGCAGCGACTGGAGCATATCTGGCACATGCCGGTAGCCTATCTGGTGATCCCGATTTTCGCCCTAGCCAACGCCGGCATCCCGTTGGCATTTGGTTCACTGGGCGATACTCTGACCCATCCGGTGATGCTTGGTGTATCGCTGGGTCTGGTGTTGGGCAAGTTCATCGGTATCACCGGGGCTCGCTGCTGGCTGGGATCGGATTCACCATGTCCATTTTTGTCGCCCAGCGAGGTAGAGGTGGGCGCGAGGATCTGCTGCTGATGGCCAAGACGGGCATTCTTGCCGCCTCCATGCTGGCGGGCGTGGCTGGTTTTATCTGGCTCTATTTGGTGAGCAAGCCGGTAGAGGCTGAAGACTAGACAATCGAAAAAACCGAACAGTGCCAAGGCAGTCTGGATGTGCTCATACGTGACTTGGGGCATGATGCCCTAGATTATCCAAACCCCCAAACGCATCTGCTAAAAGGCGGGGCGCACAAGGAAATTCTAGCACTAGGCAAACATATAGACGCTGATCTTATCGTCATGGGCACTTGTGGGCCGCACTGTCATAGGCAATACTGCGGAGACGATTCTCAACCAGATTGATTGCTCGGTGCTCGCTATCAAGCCCCCCAGTTTTACAACGCCAGTCACGTTGGAGGATTGAACATATATTTTATCTGATTATTTGGAGTCCAAAGCTTTAGCTTTGGCTGCTTTGGACTCCAAGCGACAAAATAGCCTTAACAATGCACTAGTTGAAATTATTTATCTGAAAAACTATATTTTTTTTATTGAAATGAAAAATAACTTGTTAAAAAACCTAACTCAATACCCAGAAGTTCTCAAAGTTCTTAATAGTTGCCCCAACTTAGTCATCGCAGATAACACCAAACAACTGCTAGACTTAGCTTGTGGCAATGCCAAACAAGATTTCTTCAAAGTCGAGTACGATCTGCCTGATGGTCGTTGTGTGACTGAAGCCACTGTAGCACGAGTACGCAATGGCATTGCCGTCAACTATCTTGATCCTAACATGCGGCGACGTGATCCGGATTGTATGCTCATTGGGGATAACAAACCATCAGATAAACCAAGATTTCATGACCGCTTTAATGAAGACTTTACTCAACTGAGACAAGAAACTTTTGCTTGGCTAGCTAGCCAAAACCTAGCAGTATTTGCATTTAAAACGGGTGCTTATGATATGGGCGAAGATGCCCTTGCAATCGTTCCGGTCAATGCCGCATTTTTTGCCTTGGGACTTGCTCTTCTACAAGGCATTCTCTCTTCAGAAGAGATAGGCGAGTCCTTTTCTCCCAAAGTGATTATTTATGTAGCCCCGCCTTTTCGACAGACACATTTTGATGACAAACAGATTGTGGTCCATAATCGTTTGGATGATATTCACGAGATATTTTCATACAACCTCTATCCTGGTCCCAGTGCCAAAAAAGGAGTTTATGGTGCGTTGATACGCCAAGGCGAAGCGGAAGGGTGGGTGACGGCTCATTGTTCTGCGGTTCAAGTGATTACACCGTATGATAATGTTGTGACTTTTATGCACGAGGGAGCCAGTGGCAGTGGTAAAAGTGAAATGCTCGAACAACCCCATCGTTTGCCCGATGGGCGGATGTTACAAGGGCGTAATCTCGTCACTGGTGAAAAAGTTTATGTGGAGATTCGACGCACTTGCGATTTGCATCCCATTTGTGACGATATGGCACTGTGCCATCCCGATATCCAACAGGATAACGGCAAACTTTGGCTCATGGATGCTGAAAATGCTTGGTTCGTCCGTGTTGATCATATCAACGAATATGGTGTTGATCATGAACTGGAAAAGCTAACAGCCGTCCCGTCAAAGCCTTTGTTATTCCTTAATATTGATGCCGTTCCGGGCAGTCGGGCATTAATTTGGGAACATATTGAAGACAGCCCCGGTATCCCCTGCCCAAATCCACGAGTTGTCATACCACGTTCAATCATTCCACACATTGTGGCGCGGAAAGCCGTTAGTATAGATATTAGAAGTATGGGTATTCGGACTCCACCGTGTACACGAAAAAAACCGACTTACGGTATTATAGGAATGGTTCATATTCTACCACCCGCATTGGCTTGGCTGTGGCGTTTGGTCGTCCCGCGTGGCTTTAGCAATCCCAGTATTGTTGACACTGGGACGATGAGTAGTGAAGGGGTAGGCAGTTATTGGCCATTTTCAACCGGTAAACAAGTCGAGCAAGCGAATCTGCTCCTACGCCAAATTGAAGAAACGGAGCGCACACAGTACATACTTATTCCTAACCAACACATAGGGGCATGGAAAACCGGTTTTATGTCGCAGTGGCTAGTGCGTGATTATCTGGCACGAAGAGGAAATGCTCGATTTAAGGAACAGCAAATCGTTGC
>JSZA02000233.1 GCA_000785145.2 Candidatus Thiomargarita nelsonii | reverse complement strand
GTGGGTTTCGCTCCGCTCTACCCACCCTACAAAAAAACTTGTGTATAAGTGAGTGCGCTTCGCTAAGGGAACGAGGAAAATAAAAGGATATTTGTAGGGTGCGTCCTACGCACCCTGACTCTTAATTTGTGCCCAGGACGCACCCTACAAAACCTCGTAAATGGACTTATGTATAAGTGAGTGTGCAGAGCGTGGGAACGATAATCACGGTTTGTAGGGGCATACCCTATCGGGTTTGCCCTCTTAACTTAATGGCTTTTTTGCTCCGCGTGGGAACGATAAAAAAGTTTTCGCGCTGCCATGTAAAAACGTCTCAGGAGTGCTCAAGCAAGATATTTGTACTCACTTTGTCACTCTACTTATCAAAAACTTAAAAGCCCAAACGTTAACAGGCTCATCAACTGAAATCCCCGTTAAATACTGATAACTGATAAACCAATGTTTTAAGAATCATCATTGAGGTGAACAAATCACGAGCACGAATAAAGCTCAAATAATATATTCAGAGGAAAAAGTTTTCGCGCGCGAAAACTTTTTCCTCTGAAGTTGTTATACATTCGTTGTACTCAATTAGAATGATAGGCAATTAATCAGCGCAATTGGTATCATTCCTGCGATTTTGATCTTTGGCTTGATTGAGCTTTTGAACATTGCTCTGCGGTCAATACCGATAATTTTCAAAAAGACTATACCTCCTTATTTTAATTTGATATAATATTTTCGGCCATTTAAGTCGAACATTCTCGCGTATTGGAGCATACCTGTGAAATTTTGGAGACATGTAGGGTCCGTTAGTGGTGAGGCCTTTTCGGATTAGATTAACTTTAATTGATTTATTTATAGATGAGTAACAATTTAGTATATTTAGACATGAATGTTTACAATCGTCCATTTGATGATCAAACTCAATGGCGAATCAAGCTTGAATCCCTTGCCAGTCAAATCATTTTCCAATTGGCTCAAGAACAATAAATTGAATTAGTATGGTCTTTTGTGCTTGAATATGAAAATAGTTTGAACCATTTTCCTGAAAGATATAATGAAGTCAAGCTATTATCTCAAATAGCTAGAGAGACTATTGAACCTTCAAAAACTATATTGCAACGTTCTGAAACCTTGAAAGAGGCAGGTATAAAAAATATGGATGCGATCCATTTAGCCTGCGCTGAAATTTTTGAGTGTGATTTTTTTATTACTTGTGATGATAAGTTTTTTAAAAAAGCAAAACGCTTAAATTTGAAAGTGGATGTATGTAATCCAGTTGATTTTATACAAAAGGTAGCTATCGATGAAACATAATGCCTATTCGGATAATGAGCTTCGCAAAGTCGCTTTAATGCTTTTAACACAGCATTTAGGACATGCGAATACACTGCGCTTTTTGTCGTTATTTATGAATTCCAATGTGGATTATATGAATATCCGTGATGAGTTATTTAAGGGTTTGAGCGTCAAAGAAATTTATGAAAATGCCGAGTCATTTTGGCAGGATAAAAATAATCCACCCCATCAATCGTGAAATTCATTGAGGTGAACAAATCACGAGCACGAATAAAACTCAAATCTTTGGCCAATGTCAGTCAAACCTGACAAATGGGTTTATTTGGTAGGTTTTGAACTGTGAGGGCGGTTTAGCACAAAAATCACAGTTCAAAGGCTCATCAACTGAAATCACCGTTCTAAATAGTTTGACACTTTAAAAGGAGTCCATAAGCAATTCACCATTGATTTACCGAATAAACTTGGCGAACAGTTAAATGCTTTTTCTGCTCCTAATGATTTTATAGTCAAGGTATTGGCTCAGTCACTTGGATTTGATTTACAAAACTTCGCTCCGCCAGAGTTCCGTATCGAAGATGCGTTTGGTTTATATCAACCTGAGCGTTCTGTTAGTCTTGAAGAAATGGAGTATTTGTGTTGCAAGATGCTGATAACATGAACGTTCATCATCATCATTGACCTGAACAAATCACGAGCACGCCGTTCAAAAACTTAACCACAAACTATCGGAAAAAGGAAAATAACTTGATAACTGATAACTGATAACTAAAGATGTTTTCAAAAATGGCAGCAACAGATAGCCCCCTAAAACGATTAATCACGACTTTTATTAATGATTTTGCGGAGTGGCTCCTTAAAAGTGAAGTGGCATTTGTCACTCCACAGAATATTGAATTACATGCCCATTCTGATCCAATTCGCGCTGACCAAATTTTTACAGTCAAGTTAGCAGATGGACGCAGTGTCATATTACATATAGAATTTCAGGGGCGGCGTAGCGATGTCCCGATGCCTTTACGTGAATTGGATTCACTTTCACGTTTAGCACTCAAATTTCGTGATTTAGAAATATATAGTGTCGTCTTTTATGTCGGTAATAGTGCTGGACGACATGATACGGGTAGTCATGAAATTAAGAATCCGACGGGTGGGCTCACGCTCAGTTGGCAATATAAGGTGATCCGTTTATGGAAAATGAATGCCCAAGAGCTAATTGACGTGGGTAAACCGGCTTTGCTAGGCTTAATTGGACAAACCCAGATAACGGAGCCAGAAGTTTTATTGCCCAAAGTGGTATCGATGGTAAAAACCGTCCCAGATGCCGAAATGCAGAAACGCTTATTGAGCGAAACGATGCTACTCATTAATGATGAGGAGATACTCACTATGTTAGAAAACCTGATTGAAGCTGATGAGGTGTTGGAAGAAACACCGCTAATGCGCCGCCTTCGTACCCAAGGCTATGAAGAAGGAGTTGAAAAAGGGGGCTTGAACAAGTCTCGTCATGATATCTTGAAGATTGTGGGATTACGCTTTAAGCCACAGTCCTCCCTTTATCAACAAATCGAGCAACAATTAGCACTCATTACTAATGGAACAATGTTAGATATCCTATTGACGACTGCCGTTCGATGCGAGACGATAACAGATTTTCAAAAGACTTTGGCTAATGTCAGTCAAACCTGACAAATGGCTTGATTTGGTAGGTTTTGAACTGTGAGGGCTGTTTAGCACAAAAATCACAGTTCAAAAACTCAAAGGCTCATCAACTAAAATCGCCGTTAAATACTGATAACTGATAAAGAGAAGACAAATCACGAGCACAGCTCAAACAAGACATTCAGAGGAAAAAGTTGTCCAGCATCTAACTCTAGGATAAAAAAAATGATTTCAAGTTCCAAAAAAAGCATAACCAGAGGAGAAAATCTGTTTATGTCTCAAACCGCATTAAAATACGATATTGAAGTCACCCAAAGTGGGCGAGTGGAATTGCCAGTACCTTTTCAAATTGGCGCACATCTTACAGTTTTTGTGATTTCAGAACAACCAAGCGACAACTTTGACTCACTTTTGGCAGCGTCCCAAAGTAGTCTTGACTTTTGGGATAATCCTTTTGATGATTGAATCGAGCTGGTAAAATTCGCGTCGATAAAATTTATACTTTATCTCAATCTATTGTGTTCAAGAAGTTTGGACAGGTTAATGTCAATGTTCTCAACCGAATTCGCAGTCTGTTACAAAATTTAAGCGCTGCCATGTAAAAACGTTGTCACTCTACTTATCAAAAACTCAAAGGCTCATCAGGCTCATCAACTAAAATCGCCGTTAAATACTGATAACTGACAACCGTTCATCATCATCATTGAGTACACCTCTGTTAAGAAAAAAACGAATTTTTTATGAAATCATTGAATTTCAAAAAAGAGAGTAAAAAGACAGAGCCTAATAAAATCAAGGCTCGCGTATTTTTCAGGTTGAGTAGAGAAATCTTAAAACCGGCTCAAGCTATCAATTAGACAAAAAAAAGCGCAAATTATGACGGAGTGTAGTATATTTTAAATGAGTGTAATTTTTAAGGTGATTTAAATAACCACAATCTATCGGAGAAATAAAAATGACAAAACGTCTTACCGTGCTGTTACGAATAGCAGTGCTCGTTTTCGCCTGCTGGCCTTTTTTTTCTTTGGCTGATGAGATGACTGTCACCAAGGTTGGTCATTGGGGTTCAGGGTCATATCAAGATGTAGTTGTAGTTGGCAATTATGCTTATGCCGCCGCTGGTATAACGGGTATTGATATCTTAGATATCAGTAACCCTGCTTCGCCGACATTGGTAAGCCAGTATGACACCTCTGGATCTGCTCTGGACGTGTTTGTGGACGGCAACTTCGCTTATGTGGCGGATAATGATGAAGGTTTACAAATCATAGATATCAGTAATAAGGCTTCCCCAACCCTCGTGGGCGGCTATGACACCTCTGGTTTGCCTCAGGACGTGTTTGTGGACGGCAACTTTGCTTATGTGGCGGATGGCAATTTACAAATCATAGATATCAGTAATAAGGCTTCCCCAACCCGAGTGGGCGGCTATGACACCTCTTCCTATGCTTATGGCGTGTTTGTGGACGGCAACTTCGCTTATGTGGCGGATGATGAAGAAGGTTTACAAATCATAGATATCAGTAATAAGGCTTCCCCAAGCCGAGTGGGCGGCTATGACACCGGTGGAAATGCTAAGGGCGTGTTTGTGGACGGCAACTACATTTATGTGGCTGACCGTAGAAACCAACTGGTCATTTTGACTTCTGTCTCAGTTCCCCAAATCACCATCACTCCTACTTCATATCAATTTGGCAATCTTTCCAATACCAATTCTCAATACACCACAAATATTTTGGTGAAAAGCACTGGTAATGCCAATCTTCAAATCGAAAAGGTTGAAATCACTGGAGAAGACAACTTTTTCATTTTTCCAGGGACTGATTCTTGCTCGCCAAAAATTCTCAAGCCATACCAATTGTGTGAATTTCTAGTGGCTCTTTCTCTTCCCACCGAACAAGCTGGTTTTAAAGAAGCAACGCTTAGCATCCACAGTAATGCTCATAATAATAATATAGTAACAATACCAATATCAGCTAATGTGCTTGATACCCTACCGAGCGACTCGCTTGCGATTGATATTGTAGAAATTCTCAACAATGGAATCGTGAGACGTGTTTCAGGTGAGTTGTGGTCAGGGAAATATGATTGGTTGAAGGATGGCGGCAACTTACGAGGAATAATAATAGATCAAAGGTTTCATACCATTTATGAAATAACTGGTCAAGCTGGAACCGTTATAGACAACTTTGGTATAGCACTTGATTTTGCGATAGAACTCAAAAATTCTGGCGAAGACATTAAGGAAATCTTGAATTCTGATAACGCGACGAAAATTGAAAAACTTTCGGCACAAATAACCGGTATCAGTGCAAGAACATTATTAAATATGCCTACTGGCACTTTTAAAGAGATCGGTGCTATTGTACGGCACACAAGCTGGATAAACCCGGATTATTGGGAAAATTTGGCATTAAATTACTTTTTAGATAAAAATCCCACATTGGTAGAGACTATTGAACTCGTTGACGGATGGGTTGAGGAGATTGAACTGAGTGTGGACACTTATGTTGATGGAGAAATTGTATATCATAGCTTGAACATTGTGTCTGATAAACTAACGGAAATGTTGTATATAGCGACTCATGGAGATGAAAATACTCCACAATACTCATCAATAGAAGCGGCTACCTCACACCTCAATATAGAAATTCCGTGTACACAAGTTGGTCAATCTGTGTATGAGGGGAAATTAACATTAAATCCTGAAAACTCCTTATTTGAACTTGCCCCAAATGTAAGAGAAATCGAAATTGCGCCATCTATGCGATGTGGTAAATTCTATGATAAGACATTATACCTACCTTGTGTAGAATCTATAGATGAAACGTACTGGGGAAATTTCAACTTAATAGAAAATTCATCACCCACTCAATTTTATTTATGGGAATATGGTGCGGCAGAATGTACCGAATAATATTCACGAACAACGTCAGGTGGGTATAATAGCAAAACCCACCTTTTCTCTTAGAACGACGTTTTTGTCGTGGTGGTGAGGTGTAAGACAACGATCAAGTCCTTTCTTCGGAACAGCAAAAAAAACAACAACAAACTTGATAGCACAAATTAACTTGGCGGTGTTGAATGTTTTATTCGTTGTAGTCACCACTGCGACAAAAACGTTTATTTTCCGTACCACTTAAACAACCCCATCGGGGTTCAATTATTTAGGTGTAATAATTATGAGAGCCAACCTCGTATCCATTGGAAATTCAAAGGCGATTTTCCTACCTGACATTGTCCTTGAGCGATGCCAACTTTCCAATGTTGTGGAACTCCAAATCGAAGCCAATCATCTTGAAATTCATGCCGTCAAACCACCACGTACTGGCTGGAATGAACAATTTGCTCGCATGGCAGGGCACGGTGATGACAAATTATTAGACAATCCAACACCAACAAAATGGGATGAAACCGAATGGTAATTGCTCGCTTTGACATTTATCTCGTGACACAGACCAAAACACCGGTTTTGACTGAAATGTTTAGTCAATAATGTGCAAGGAGCCTTACACGAATGAGAAAATGTGACGTATCCTCGCGGAGCGCAAAGCCATTAAGCCTGTCCCTCCTAACGTCGGGACAGGCTTAATGGCATTGACGCGAGGCAAAGGAATGCCTGCCCGGACGCTCCGCGTCCTGCAACTAAAATGAATACTCTAACATCTCGTCCAAAATAAATTTTGGACTCCTACGCCGTTAGTCGTTTTAAAGGAGTTTAAAATATGCGAAGATTTTCATCTTATGGTCCAGTTGATAAAGAACTACATTATTATGTTCCCCGTCAAGAATTGATAAACGGGGCATTTCAAGAACTCTTAGGCGATGATCCTAACAAAGGTATTACATCACAGTCTGGGCACCTCGTCAAACTGGCAAAACCTGGATCATGCAACAAATCGTTTCAAGCATTCAGCAAGATACCGAGTTTGATGTAGTTTACCTCAGTTTGCAATTTCTTGATAAGGAGAGCGATGTCAATAAGATTTTCATCGTTTGTTTGAACGATGAACCCTCACCAAACCTTTGATTTTGGATGAGTTTGATGCCATAGAACAAGCTGTTATCGCCAGGTTAGTCAGTGTTTTTCGTCATATTTATAAGTACCGAACCATGAATTTTAAAGAAGTTTATGCTGAGGCACTGAATTTGCCCAATAACAACATTTTGAACATCATCAGCAAAGCAAAACAAGAAGTTTACAAACCGTTGGTTTTGGAATTCTTCCAAACGAGGAGCAAAACAGAATTTGTCTATGATGCTCCCATTATTAATTTTCTTTATATGAATGGAGTAGTGGATGTTGAACGAGTGAAATTGGGAGAAAATTATATTAAGTTCCCTTGCCCCTTTGTACAGAACCGATTATTCAACTATTTTGCCAAAGAATTGTATCAGAAAATGGATGATTTATATGGTCCGTTTGAGGATTTGTCGGACACGATTACCGATAAAAGTCTAAATATTCGTCGTTTGTTACAACGATATGAGCAATATTTGCAAGCTAATCGAGAGCAAGTGTTGAAAGATGCTCCCCGTCGTAAGAACGATTTACGAGTGTCTTCGGGCCGTCTTTCAATTTCATCTTTATCTCTACTTGGTTAGTTTTTTCCGCAACTATGAGGCACAAGTTTTTCCAGAGTTTCCGACAGGCAATGGGCAAATTGATTTGTTGATACGTTATGCTGGGCAATTGTTTGGATTGGAGTTAAAGAGTTTTGCTGATAAACACCAGTATGGTAAAGCATTAACACAAGCGGTTAAATATGGAAAACGCTTAGGGGTGTCGGAAATCTGGTTAGTCTTATTTATTGAAACGGTTGATGAGACAAATCGCCAACGGTTTGAAGTCGATTACACGTCAGGGCATGTCACTGTGCATCCACAGTTTGTGCAGACGGGAAGTGTTTTAAGCAGTTAAGCGTTCTTGGAGTCCAAAGCTTCAGCTTTGGACTACTGCTCTAACAATTTCGCTTGTGATTAGCGTTTTGCTTTTTGCTTCAATTGACTAAGGTATTTTTCAAGCACCTTAATTTCATCAAGGGATAATTTTGCCAATTGCGGTTTAAAATAAGGCAAAACCTCTTTGGGTGGCAAACCCGCCAATCGTTCATCTACGCCCAATCCAGAGAGATAGACATCTCCCCACATTTTACCCATTTCGGTAATCTGTTTTGGTGTCAGTTCAAGTGACATTTCATTTTCCTCCAAGCTAAACCAATATTCCCACAACCCAGCCAAAAACCATTTTAACTGGAGCGGCATCAACTTCAAACCAGAGTCACCTAATATTTTAAA
>JSZA02000231.1 GCA_000785145.2 Candidatus Thiomargarita nelsonii | reverse complement strand
CTCTATGACAGCACCGAGGGTGATAACTGGCATGATAACAGCGGGTGGAAAATGACAAATACGCCTTGTAATTGGTACGGAGTCGCTTGTAAGAAGGGTTCTGTAGGGGAACTAGAATTGTCGAACAACAATCTCAAGGGCGCTATCTCGATAAAGTTTTTCAAATTGAATAAATTGAAAAGTCTCGTTTTGTCTGACAACGATATCGACGCTTCAATATTGAAGAATGTGAAGAAATTGAAGAACTTAAAAACTCTCTGGCTGAACAAGTGCAAATTGAGTGGAAAGCTCCCCAACTCCTTGATGAAGCTAAAGAAATTGAGTGATTTAGATTTGAACGACAATTGCTTGAAGACCAAGGTTTCTAAGAAATTGAAAAAATGGCTTGACGAACTCAATCCGGGTTGGGATGAGACTCAAACGAATTGTCTTTATTAGACATGTCCCTTTTTATAAGTTACCATCATGTAGGGCAATGCCATATCGTACCGAAATATTGTAGGGTGGGTAGAGCGAGAGCGAAACCCACCATTGTTATAAATTTACGCCCGGATCTTCGTTTCAACGAGTTGGTGGGTTTCGCTCTGCTCTACCCACCCTACAAAAAAGCTTAACTTAATGGCATTGATCATGTAGGGTGGATATCGCTCTAGCGTATCCACCGATATTTACTCCGATTTGATGAGCATCTCGTTTGGCGCGTATAACAAAAAAACGCCGTTTGAAGAGTAATGAGAAATCCTATTTTTTTAAAAAATAGGATTTCTTTAACTCGATGTTCAAGTTTTTTGATCTTGACATTAAAAGCACTTGGAGTCCAAAGCTTTAGCTTTGGACTGGTCGTGGGCTAATCCAAAGCTAAAGCTTTGGACTCCAACATGTCAAGTCAAAAAAACTTAGTTCTAAGAGTAGTAACAACATCACGACTCAGGAAATACCAGCAGCCGAGCTAGACAATGGAAAGCAAAGCCCTTACCAGAAGCTGAGCCTATGTCCTTGCCAAAACCCTAACTACAGGGATTCATTTTCGATTTGGCCTTGATTTTCAAAACGGCCTTAAAAAAGCACAAAGCCCAAATATATATTGGTTTTGACTTTATCCAATGCAATCCGTGTCGTTTTGTTTTTATTAATATAGGATTGCCCGACACGATATGGCATTTTTGCTCGCAGTAGGTAGTCTCAGACTTGACAAATAAATTAACTAATTGCATCATAATAGTCCAATTTTGGACTAGGAATACTACATGCAAGTCATCCCACTCAAATACGGAACAATATTCAAACAAGCATTCGGACAACCGGATGTTTTCTGTCAATTTGCCAAAGACATTCTGGGCATAGAAATCAACATTGACAAAGTATATACCGAATATGAATATCCTGAACCCATCGGATTTGTTCGGAGCAAATATGACTTGTTTGCTGAAGATATAGAAAAACGTATTATTGTAGAAATCCAGCAAGTCAAAGAAGAGGATTTTTTTGACCGTTTTTTATACTACCATTTGATT
The DNA here is from genome assembly GCA_000785145.2 of Candidatus Thiomargarita nelsonii. Lineage (GTDB taxonomy): Bacteria > Pseudomonadota > Gammaproteobacteria > Beggiatoales > Beggiatoaceae > Thiomargarita > Thiomargarita nelsonii_B. The sequence continues at coordinate 6,788 of JSZA02000231.1, read as the reverse complement.
AGCATGGTAGAACAAGTTGGTGGTTATCAAGAATATGGATTTGATCGCACAGTATATACAATCGTTGTCCTCACCAGTACACCCCGTGATGGCAGTATAAAATTCAGTTGTGCCGTCAGTGACATGAATCCGATAGACGAATTCGGAGACCTCATTGAAGTCTATCCCCACCGCTTGGTATTTCTTTCTCCCCGTCAAGTCAATGACAAAACCCCACCATTGGTCAAAAAATGGTTGAGTTTTATTAAGGATTCACTGGACGGTGAAATGGATGAAATGGATTATCCCGATACTTTGTGGCAAAAAATAATGGCTACGATTCAGAAACGCACTATAAGTCCTGCATTGTTGTCAGAAATTAAAGATGACGTGACGTGGGAAAAAGCGAAAATACGTTTTGTCGAGGAAGGGCGAAAAGAGGGGCGAGAGATGTTGTTAAAACAACAAGGTGAAACGGTATTACAAGCCCGAGAAATGGGCTTAGATGAAATGGCTATTGCTAAATTGACTGGACTTTCAGCGGAGGCTATAAAGGAAATAATCTCTACCACCCTATGAACCTAATCCAAACCTCCGTCGGTTTGTCGGCACAATATGGCATTGGCTGGTTTTGATTTTATCCTTTATTAAATGCAATCCGTGTAGTTTTGTTGTGAGAAATCCGATTTTTTTAAAAAATCGGATTTCTTTGAAAAAAATAGCATCTCGAATCGGTTTTGACCCTCCTAAAAAAAAATCCTATTCTATTTAAAAAGTCACCAAAAAATTTTTTTTTAACAGAATGATTTTATTTATTTGTTTTTTTAATTTTATTAGAAATAGTGTTGCATTTTTTAATGAGGGTGGTTTGCATCGCAGGGCATTATCGCTTTGGCGTTTTCTTGGGATTATCGGGATATATCACTAATGAAGGAGACGGCTCAATCACTATTACCGTCACTCGTTCAGGAAATAATCAAGGAGCAGTCTCAATAGACTACGCCACCTCCGACGCCACTGCCCACTGCCATTAAGTTAAGGGCAACCACTAGGGATTGCCCCTACTGAAGTGGTTGCCCGACACGATATGGCAGTGATTTGTAGGGTGCGTCCTACGCACCTGCCCACTCAATGCCATTAAGTTAAGAGATATTGTAGGGTGGGTAGAGCGAGAGCGCAACGAAGTGGCGGGACGCCCAACCCACCAAACATTTGAAATTTATAACAATGGTGGGTTTCGCTCTGCTCTACCCACCCTACAAAAAAAGCTTAACTTAATGGCATTGACCTGCCCACTGCCATTAAGTTAAGGGCAACCACTAGGGGATTGCCCCTACTGAAGTGGTTGCCCGACACGATATGGCAGTGATTTGTAGGGTGCGTCCTGGGCACAAATTAAGAGTCAAGGTGCGTAGGACGCACCCTACAAAACCTCGTAAATGGACTTATGTATAAGAGAGTGCGATTACCGTAGGGACAATCCTTTATGGTTGCCCTGACTGGTATATTATTATTTGCGAGTTGCCTAACAAAAAAAAACGCCGTTTGAGGAGCAATGAGAAATCCTATTTTTTAAAAAAATCGGATTTCTTTAACTCTTTAAGCGGCGTTTTTTTTTCGTGGTTTTGCAAATTATCAGAGCCATATCTCCTCAACATTTGAGAGGGTTTATAAAAGTTTTAATGCAATAAATATTATATATAACTATATTAAAAAAGTAACAAAAACCGGTATCCCCACAACAAATCTTAATATATTAACTTATTGATTTTTTTTATTTTTTTTTATTTTTTTGAGTCGAGCCAAATCAAAATTGTATTGCATTTTTTTATGAGGGTGGTAGAATTTCGTGCGCGTCATTTTGGCGTTCCAATTTAAACCGAATTTTTGATGAACAAGTTTTTACAATTCATAATTAGTAAGGGATTGCCCCTACATCATACCGTTGTAGGGGCAATCCTTTATGGTTGCCCTCGATACGATATGGCATTGGTCCCGACGACAGGAGGTACCTTGAGGGATATAAGAGGGCAACCATAAAACTTGAACATCAAGAGTTCAGCGAAGGATTGGTAACAATCAAACAGGAGACTTAAAAATGAAATGTCCATTAGCCCTGCGATATCTCTTTATGATAGCGGGCACTATATTTATTTGAGGCTCAGCATACGCCGAGCCACCGCCCACTTTATTCCATGCGACTGACATCGCTGTCATTGCTCAAGATGATGCCATTGAGAGTGGATTGCTACTATTTGAGACTCAAAATGGGCATCCCATGCTAACCGATATTCCCGACAGTGTGGAATACGTGCCAAACGAGTTGATCGTCAAATTAGCCGACGGTATGGTTCATACCGCTGTGGTTTCGCTCCGAGAAAGTGTTAATGCAACGCTTAAAAAAACCATCGAGCAGCTTAATCTAGAAGTCTGGAGTCTCCCAATAACTGCTGATGAGGCTGAATTGCCCAATATAATCAGGGCACTTTCTGCTGATCCAAACATCGAATATGCTGAGCCTAACTATATACAAAGGGCTATCGATATTCCAAACGACACCCGTTTTAATGAACTCTGGGGAATGCACAATACTGGACAATCTGGCGGTACGGCGGACGCGGACATTGATGCCGTTGAGGCGTGGGATACTTTTACTGGTAGCCGTGACGTAGTGGTAGCCGTGATCGATACAGGTGTAGATTATAATCATGTCGATCTAGTTGATAATCGTTGGATAAATGTGGGCGAGATAGCCGGCAACGATGTAGACGATGATGGCAATGGCTTTATAGATGATGTTTACGGATACGATTTTGCCTATAATGATAGCGATCCCATGGACGGTAATTCGCATGGAACCCATTGTTCTGGCACCATTGGCGGAGTGGGCAATAATAGCATTGGTGTCGCTGGTGTTAGCCATGCTGTACGCATTATGGCTGTCAAGTTTCTTGGAGATAGTGGATCGGGTCGCACGTCTGATGCCATTGAGGCGGTTATCTATGCCGTCGATAATGGTGCCCAAATTCTCAGTAATAGCTGGGGAGGCGGTGGATTTTCTCAGGGCTTAGAGGATGCTATTAGTTATGCCAACGAACACGACGTATTATTTGTCGCAGCAGCGGGCAATTCTAGTTCAAACAATGACGTGAATCCTCATTATCCGTCAAGTTACGAAAATTCCAATGTATTAGCTGTAGCAGCGACAGATCGTAATGATGCTAAACCTTCTTGGTCAAGTTATGGATTGACGAGTGTAGATTTAGCGGCGCCGGGTGCTAGTATTTTAAGTTCTGTGCCGAATAATGGCTATGGTTCAAAAAGTGGCACATCTATGGCAACTCCACATGTATCAGGAGCAGCGGCTCTATTAAAGGGCTACAATCCCAGCTTGAGCGCGTTACAACTAAAATCAATAATCATGGATAGTGTTGATTTGGTAGATTCTATGGATGGTAAAACGGTAACTGGTGGGCGTCTAAATATAAATAATGCCTTGATGAATAAGTGTCTGCAAACCACCGAAATGCCTTATAAAGAATGTGAAACGCTTGTCGCTCTCTATAATAGTACAGATGGTGATAACTGGACAGATAACACGGGATGGAATGAGACAAATACGCCTTGTAGTTGGTATGGAGTGACATGTAGTGGTGGACATACATATGAGCTAGATCTGTCTTCCAACGGACTCGCGGGTTCAATTCCAACAGAACTTGTCAATTTGAGTAATTTACAGCATCTCTGGCTGGACAACAATGCTCTTTGCGGAGAAATCCCAGTTGAGTTGATAGACTTGTCTAATATAACTAATTTAAAATTAGACAACAACCATTTAACGGCATCTGACTCTGAACTAATTGCTTGGCTCGACAACCACAACCCAGGTTGGGATGAGACACAAACACCTTGTTCTCCAAAATTACAATTTTCATCCGCCACCTATAGCATAAGAGAAAGCGGAGGGCAAGCAACTATCTCCGTTAGCCGTACTGATAATAGTGATGGTGCAGTATCGGTAGATTATGCCACTAGCGATGATACTGCTACTGCTCCTGATGATTATATACAAACCACAGGCACTTTAAACTGGAGTAACGGCGATGACGCTGATAAGACTTTTACAGTAAACATCATTCACGATAACGAGCAGGAAAATGATGAAACGCTCATTGTCAGTTTGAATAATGCCACTGGCGGTGCTGAATTAGGATCGCTAAATACTGCGGTGCTAACGATTAATAATTCAGTCAAGTGTGCAATAGTCACCGAAATCCCATCGACGGAGTGTGAAGTTCTTGTGACTTTATATAATAGTACGGGTGGTGATAACTGGAGAAATAATACCGGGTGGAATGTGACGAATACGCCTTGTAGTTGGTATAAAGTGACATGTAGTGGTGGACATGTGTCAGAGCTCTCTCCGTATGACAACCAACTTAGCGGTACTATCCCACCTGAATTGGGTCAGTTGAGCAATTTGGAGTATCTCAATCTGAGAACCAACCAACTCAGCGGTACTATCCCACCGGAACTGGGTCAGTTGAGCAGTTTAGAAGATATCAATCTGGGTTCCAACCAACTCAGCGGTACAATCCCACCGGAACTGGGTCAGTTGAGCAGTTTAGAAGAACTACGGCTGTATTACAACCAACTCAGCGGTACTATCCCACCGGAACTGGGTCAGTTGAGCAGTTTACAAAAACTCTATCTGTCTTCCAACCAACTCAGCGGTACTATCCCACCGGAACTGGGTCAGTTGAGTAATTTGGAATCGCTCGATCTGTATTACAACCAACTCAGCGGTACTATCCCACCGGAACTGGGTCAGTTGAGCAGTTTATATGGTATCCATCTGGATAAAAACCAACTCAGCGGTACTATCCCACCGGAACTGGGTAATTTGAGCAGTTTACATGGTATCTCTCTGTATGGAAACCAACTCAGCGGTACTATCCCACCGGAACTGGGTCAGTTGAGCAGTTTGATATCTCTCTATCTGGGTGGCAACCAACTCAGCGGTACTATCCCACCGGAATTGGCTCAGTTGAGCAATTTGAAAATACTCTCTCTGTATTCCAACCAATTCAGCAGTTCTATCCCTCCGGAGTTGGGCAATTTGAGCAATTTGACATATCTCGCTCTGTTTTCCAACCAACTCAGCGGTACTATCCCAGCGGAACTGGGTAATTTGAACAATTTGGAATTGCTCATTCTGCATAACAACCAACTATGCGGAAAAATCCCATATGAGTTGATAAATTTGACGAATCTGAGTTCGCCGCCGAACTGGGCTCTAAAATTAGAAAACAACAACTTAATCAATTCTGATACAGTTTATGACGCTGACTTTATTACTTGGCTTGATGAAAAAAACCCAAATTGGCATACACAAATATCACCCTCCTACTGTAGCAACAATCATACGCTCTCCGTCACAAAATCTGGTACGGGAAGTGGCACAATCACCAGTTCCCCAACGGGAATTAATTGTGGCACTGATTGTTCCCATGACTACAATCAAGGAACCTCAGTCACTTTGACGGCAACACCCGTTTCAGGTTCAAGCTTTACCGGTTGGAGTGGTAGCTGTAGTGGCACCAGTTGTTCCGTTACCATGAGCACTAACCAGACAGTCAACGCTAATTTTGTACTTCAGACTGGCTCTATCTGCGATACCGTTACAGAAATTCCATCGACGGAGTGTGAAGCTCTTGTGACTTTATATAATAGTACGGGTGGTGAGAATTGGAAAAATAATTCAGGGTGGAAGGTGACGAATACGCCTTGTAGTTGGTATGGAGTGGGATGTAGTGGTGGACATGTATCGGTGCTTGATCTGTGGATCAACCAACTCACCGGTACTATCCCACCTACACTTAGTCAGTTGAGCAGTTTAAGGGAACTCCATCTGCAGGTCAACCAACTCACCGGTACTATCCCACCTACACTTAGTCAGTTGAGCAATTTGACATATCTCGCTCTGGATCGCAACCAACTCACTGGTACTATCCCACCTACACTTAGTCAGTTGAGCAATTTGACATATCTCGCTCTGTTTTCCAACCAACTCACCGGTACTATCCCACCTACACTTAGTCAGTTGAGCCGTTTAAGGAGGCTCCATATGAGTTCCAACGAACTCACCGGTACTATCCCACCTACACTTAGTCAGTTGAGCCGTTTGTGGTGGCTCGATCTGGATTCCAACCAACTCAGCGGTAGTATCCCACCGGAATTGGCTCAGTTGAGCAGTTTGCGGTGGCTCAGACTGCATTCCAACCAACTCACCGGTACGATCCCACCGGAATTGGGTCTGTTGAGCAATTTGGAATATCTCTCTCTGTCTTCCAACGAACTCAGCGGTACTATCCCACCGGAATTGGGTCAATTGAGTAATTTGGAGACTCTCTATCTGTCTGACAACCAACTCTGCGGAGAAATCCCATCAGAGTTGATGAATTTGACGAATTTGGGGAGTCTAAGATTAGAATACAACAACTTAATTAATGATGATACTGCATATCCCGCTAACTTTATTGCTTGGCTTAACCAAAAAAACCCGGATTGGCATACACAAATCTCTCCCTCCTACTGCAGCAGTCTACAATTTTCAGCGGCCAATTATAATATCAATGAAGGAGACGGCTCAGTCACTATTACCGTCACTCGTTCAGGAAATAATCAAGGAGCAGTATCAATAGACTACGCCACAAGCGACGACACCGCCACAGCTCCCGACGACTACACCCAAACATCAGACACATTGAACTGGACTGATGGCGATGCCGATCCCAAGACATTCATGG
>JSZA02000244.1 GCA_000785145.2 Candidatus Thiomargarita nelsonii | reverse complement strand
AGTGATGGGCGTGTTTGGGAAAAAGGATTTTTTGCCAAATTGTTTGGAGGTTTGTCCTTGCGCGGCGGCTCGTGGGACAACGACACGGCGAGGGTGCGATCGGCTGACCGCTTCGTCAGGTGGCCGACTAACCGCTACGGCGACGTGGGCTTGCGGCTCGCCAGGCTATAACCATTTGTTATTTATCTATTTTACTATTTTATTTTTTTATTTTTTTTATTTTTTTTGTTTTTTTTTATTTTTTTGTTTTTTTTTATTTTTTTGTTTTTTTTTTTGTTTTTTTTGTTTTTTTTGTTTTGCTTAAAAGGGAAAAAATATTAAAATAAAAGAAAGGTCGTTGTATTGGTCTGTGGGGCACGCGCAGCGTGTGTCGCTAATTTTTTTGGATAAGTCAAAATAAACAAAATCAATAACTACAGGGATTGCATTTAAGCAGGGATAAGTCAAAACAAAATCAATAACTACATAGTGAGTAGGTAAGCATCAATGCCATTAAGTTAAGGGCAACCATAAAGGATTGCCTTCCGAGGCAAAAGTTTTCGCGCAGCGAAAACTTTTGCCTCGGAAACATAAAATGCGGTCCGTTGTAGGGGCAATCCCTTGTGGTTGCCCTTAACTTAATGGCATTGAGGATCGCGAAGGATAAGTCAAAACCCAAGCCCAGATATGGTTTTGACTTATCCCGCGCGATCCGACTCACTGTGTAGTTAGGGTTTTGACTTATCCCTTCTAAAAAGTAATCCCTGTAGTTATTAAGTGTTTTGACTTTAACGACAGGAATAACATGTCAAAAAATAAAGAACAGACAAAAAAAGGAGGCACATTATCCGCATTAACGATTGAAGGAGTCGGAGCTGCCAAAACCTTTCATCTGGAATTAGCCAATAGAATTAATTTGTTCACGGGAGATAATGGATTAGGAAAAAGCTTTATATTAGACTGTGCTTGGTATGCACTAAATGGTCATTGGTCCAACTTGCCCGCCTATCCTAGAGAAGATGCTGATGAGCCTAAAATCAGTTACCTAATTGAAGAACAAACAGAAAAGATTCATAAAGGACATGCTTTTTATAACTGGAAACAGCAAGAATGGGTTTCGCTTGAAGAACATCCTGCCATTGAGAGCCTTTTGATATATGCGCGTGTTGATGGTGCTTTTGCAGTCTGGGATCCCGCCAGAGAATTAGCTAAAAAAGGCTTGCTCATGAAAGAAGAAATTTGGAATGGACTCCAAAGCAAGAATGGTGACAAAGTGAGCTTTTTATCAAATGGTTTAATCGCAGACTGGATTCACTGGCAAAATAGCCCAGAAAATGAACCTTTTGACACCTTTAGACGAGTTTTAAAACGACTATCGCCACCCGAATTGGAAACCGGAGATATTGGAATATTAGAACCCGGAAAACCAACCCGAATTTCTAGAGATAGTCGCTGGATGCCAACCATCAAACATGCTTACGGAGAAATACCCTTAGTTTATGCCTCGGCAGGCGTTCAACGTATAATCGCTTTAGCCTATTTAATCGTTTGGGTTTGGGAAGAACATAAAGCCCAATCAAAACTGATACGTCAATCACCTAAACGAAAAATGGTTATTTTGGTTGATGAAATTGAAGCCCATTTGCATCCGCAATGGCAACGAAAGATTTTGACAGCCCTGTTAGAGGTACAAGAAGACTTAGCACTGAGTATGCAACTCTTAATCGCCACTCATTCACCTTTGCTCATGTCTTCTATTGAGCCTATATTTGACAACAATCAAGATAAAATTTTTCACCTCGATTTGCTCAAATATCATAACGACGGTGCCGAAGTCGTCCTACAAGAACCCGAATTTGTTATCTATGGCACAGTAGACTCTTGGCTCAGATCGGAAATATTTGAATTGTCTCAACCCCGTTCACACTTTCAAGCAATCAAAAAGAAAAGCTGTGGGAGACGATAAAACATCTAAAGCTTAATGACGATGAAGATTTGGTCATAGAACGTCAAACATGGTATCAAAATTACTTGAATAAAGAGATTTCTTTTGAACATTTAAAGAAAATGGCGCCATTTATAGCATTAGAAGCAGAACGTCAAAACTTGGTTCAAAAAGCTTAACAGAATTCTAAGCAAGTATGCTATCAAAACAAATTTAGGAACGATTAGGAGTCCAAAATTTATTTTGGACGAGACTGCCAAACTAAAGTTTGGACTCCTACAAAAAAATGAAAGCGCAATTAGAAAATGGACAGATCATTGAATATCATCCCCAAATGATCGGAGAAGGTACAATGAAACAAGTTTATTTATCAAAAGATAAAGAGTTCGTCCTTTGTTTTTATAAAACTAAAACAGATGCTTTCCGTCGCCTACAAAAAATTATCAACGAATTTAATCCAACTCGCAAAGATTATTGGAATCGCCTATATTGTTGGCCAACAAATATAATCATCAAACCAAAACTCGGCGTGATGACACCGCTTTATCCAACTAACTACACTTTTAGCACCGGGCGCTGGAAAGGTAAAGAAAAAAAAAGCCGTTGGTTTATCAGCCCAAAATTGCGCCAATACTTGCCAAAAGAGGAACAAGCCTCTTGGATTAACTATTTCAAGATTTGTATCCTATTAGCACGCGCCGTCAACCGTTTACATTTAGCCGGATTAGCCCATTCTGACTTATCCGATAACAATGTATTAATCGATCCCAGCGCCGGCAAAATGATTATTATTGACATTGACTCACTCGTTGTGCCCCAGATATTTCCACCCCAAGTCGATGGCACACCCGGTTATATTGCCCCCGAAGTCCTTGCTAAACCTCCTCAATTGGCCAATATTTGCACCGATCAACATGCCTTGGCAGTCCTGATTTATGAATATTTACTCAAACGTCATCCCTTGCGAGGACCAAAAATTAATTCGACTCATTCAGCAGAAAAAGACGAACAATTGAGTATGGGAGAAAAAGCCCTATTTATTGAACATCCCCAAGATAATTCAAATCATCCCAAAGAAAAACTCAAAGTGCCCGTGACAGCGCTTGGCTCAACATTGACCAAACTATTTTATAAAGCCTTTGTTACCGGATTGCATTCTCCAGATGAACGCCCAACAGCCTATCAATGGGAAAAAAGTTTGACTAAAACTTGGAATATGTTACATCCTTGCCCTAATCCAAATTGTTCCCATCAATGGTTTATCGTCATACCAGAACAAAAACAGATACATTGTCCGTTTTGTCAAACCCCCATCAAAGCAGCTTTTCCCCTATTAACAATACGCTCTCGACAATGGCAAGAAAGTGTACAAATGGTTGTTTATGAAGGACAAAGCCTATTTAAATGGCATGTATTTGACAATATTTTTCCCGGACCAGATGCCGATAGAAGACCTCAAGCCTATTGTGCATTTTATCAAGGAAAATGGTTATTGATTAATCAAGCCTTAAAGTCTCTGATTTCGCCTAATGGTCATCGGATTGAAATTAATCAAGCCGTGGAATTAAAGGAGGGAGTACAAATAAGTCTTACTCAAGAAGCGCATGGTTGTAATATTGAAGTGAGTATTGTTCATTAGTTTAAAGGCTTGTACTTATAATAACAATCCATTATTATAACCAAACCTTGTAATTATAGTGACTGACAAATATGAATTCTCTACATTCCTTAAAAATGGCGTTAGAGACAACGCCTGATAACCATGAATTGTTGATGGTTGTCTTACACACCGGTTTTGAGCAAGAAGAATATGTGCAAGCTTATGAATTACTGAAAAAGTATAATCCCGATCATTTTAAAGGAGAACATCGCCAACTGGCGGCTAAGATTTGTTTAGCGGCTGATGATCCAACACTTGCGCTCGACTTTGCCGATTCTGACAGTGCCGCATCGTTGATGCTTAAAGCGCGGGCTTTCTTAGCATTAGATCGACTTAAAGACGGTTATACCATCTATAAGACGGCAGTCGAAAAAAATCCAGCACTTGAAGATCAAAAACTGAAAAATTGTTTGACGGCTCAAGTATTTCAGCAAGATGCGAATAAACCCCGTCTTAAAGTGATTTCCAACGACAATACAAACGAGACAGAATTGACTCGTTTATTGGTTCCAGGGGAAACCTTAACATTTAAGGATGTTGGAGGGCTGGAAAATATCAAAAAACAGATCCACAAAAAGATTATTTTGCCTTTTCAAAAGCCGACACTATTCCAGCGTTTTAAAAAACGAGTGGGCGGCGGTATATTGCTTTATGGTCCCCCCGGCTGCGGAAAAACACTACTCGCACGCGCAACGGCAGGAGAATGTAAAGCATCGTTTTACAATGTGGTTATTTCCGACGTACTTGACATGTATATCGGCGAATCTGAAGCCAAATTGCATGCCGTGTTTGAACAAGCACGTAACAACATACCGGCTGTCATTTTTTTTGACGAAATGGAAGCCTTGGGTGGCAAGCGTCAATACACCCGTGAAAGCACATCCTCAAAACTGGTGAGTCAATTTCTTTCTGAAATGGATGGCTTTTCACAAGCCAATCAAGGCGTGTTGATCCTCGCAGCCACCAATGTGCCTTGGAATATTGATGCAGCCTTTCGCCGCCCGGGGCGTTTTGATCGTGTGCTCTTTGTGCCACCCGCTGATCGAGAGGCGCGTGCTAACATCCTCAAATTATTACTTGTTGATCGCCCCATAGCAGACACCATCAATATTGATTATTTAACCAAACAGACTTCTGGTTTTTCGGGTGCGGATTTGAGGAATTTGGTGGAAACGGCGGTGGATGAAGCCATTGAAGATAGCCTTGAACAGGGCAAAGAAGTCCCCTTGACTGATGAACACCTGAAAATCGCACTGAGGCAAGTTAAGCCGACGACACTGGAATGGCTCACCACCGCGAGAAATTATGCGAAATATTCAAATGAATCAGGACAATACAACGATGTCTTGAATTTTTTAAAGAAACATGGCAAAGGATAATAAGCGATGACAAGCACTTATCGTATTGAAGATGAACCACAAGCCAGTACACCTTCTAATTTTGTTGTCAACCCTTTTTGGCCATTATTGGCTACGATGCTCGGAGGAGTTTGGATAGGATGGACATGGTTTATATTCAATGGTTTTGCGGTTGGCAGTCCAACTCGTCAGCGTGAAATTGCCTGGATCATTGGCGGATTTCTCGGTGCGACGGTGTTGGCAATAGGTATTTTAATGCTGTATAACAATGGCATAATACAAACTCGCAGCGGCATACAATATGCTGGCTTAGTGTTAATTGTTTGGAAACTCGCCATCAGCTATATCGTTTTTAGCCTACAAGCGAGGACATTTGAACTTTATGAATATTATGGTGGCGTGGTTAAAAATGGCATTTGGGTTTTAATCTTGGCGGCCTTTTTTGGACGCAAAGTGGTATTAACTTTGCTACCGTTTGATCTTTGGATATTGGTGATGCGCTAATGGATAATTACGAATTAGAAAAATGGTTGAGCCATGCGAGACAACAAATGGCTCAAGGCAACACGCATGGCGCCATTGAATCCTTGCGGCGTATTCTCAGCATAGAGCCAGATATGTCGGATGCTCATGCCTTACTTGCCATCGTGCTACTCAATCAGCGCCGCATTCACGCCGCACAACATGAAGCCAATATGGCATTGACTTTAGAGCCTGAATTGCCCTTAGCACATTATGCGATGGCACAAGTACTCATAAGCCATCGTCAATTTGAACAGGCGGAAGATCACCTAAAGCAGCTATTAACAATGGATGTACAGGTGCCTGAATATTATCGTTTATTAGCCACGCTTTATAGCTTGACGAATCGCAGCCAGCAAGTAGTGCCGCTACTCGAAAAGGCTTTAGAAATTGATCCAGATGATCCTGATATTTTAGTTTCTTATGGCGAATATTATTTGAAACAAGGAGAACTCAATCAAGCTAAAAACAAAGCTTTTGAGGCTTTGCAAATTGAGCCTGAACATCATGATGCTTTGATATTGATGGGGCATATTCATTTGCAGAATGGAAAGATTGAAGAAGCGCGTGATCATGCTTTATGGGCGTTAAGGCAAACCCCTGACGATCCCAATGCACAGCAACTCATCGCAGCCATAAAGGCACGCACGAATTTATTTTTAGGGCTTTGGTGGCGCTACAATACTTGGATGGGTTCATTGGGGCAAGGGCGTGGCATTCTTGTTTTGCTAATGGCTTTTGTGATTTATCGGGTGACAACCATCGCAGCCATTGATTTTAATCAATCAGGATTAGCAACTATCATTAGTATTTTTTGGTTAATCATAGTTATTTACACATGGGTAGGACCTGCAATTTTCCGTAAGTCTCTCGAAAAAGAGATGAAGAAGGTGGAATTGAATAAGGATTTTTGATGACAAGGATGAGTTGTAGGGTGGGCAACGTGTCCACCCTACTATTGTTTTATCCGACATTTACATCCTTTATCCGACATTTATCCGACAAATTTTTATTTTTTATAAAGATACTTTGTACTTTTTTTATCTCCGTTTTTTCTTACTAATTTTATGTCAACTAATTGTGTTAAATCTCTTAAAGCAGTTCGATCCGATAAATTAAAATAATCTTTATAAACGCCAGTCGTTATGAAACCTTTATCCCGCCAACGTAATAATGCTTCAAATTGTCTCGAATTTAAGTCATATTTATTTAAAACTTCTTCACAATAAAAGTTTTTGTAAATTGTTACCGCGATACCACCACTCATTAATTCAATATCCGGTTCGGGTAATCCAAATTGAATACATTCATTAATGATTTTTAAAGTTCCTCGTCCCCAGGCTTCAATTAAACCGCCTTTAAAAAAGACATCGGCTAATCGAGGATTTCTTGGATATGAAGCGTGTTTTCTTTTTAAGTCTTCAATGGTTATTGATTCCGGTAATTCGCCTACATTCCAAATGATGATTTTATCATTGTAAATACTGATTTGAATCGGCGGACCAAAATAATCTCGATGTATAATTGCATTTATCAATGCTTCGCGTATGGCCTCAAACGGATAGGGTGTCATTTCAACCCGGTGTAAGCCGTCATAAGAAATGGTTTTTATAAAATATTTCTTATCAAGTATTTCAATGAGTTGGTCAGCTAATTGAAAGGTATTGCCCTCAACAATTTCTTGAGATTGTAAATCGTGGTCAGAGTTTCCAAACTTCCCAATTTTTGCATAAGCATTGATAAAAAATTTGCAGGGTTCTTTTCCAAACAGCAAAACGGCAGCACGTTTAAGCTTTCCGTCTTCAAGAAGTCGTAAATTTTCAAATATTTGTGTGTTGTCATTTTCATTGACAATGGCAGGTAATCTTTGAGTTCTTGCCGCTTCTTGTTTGAAAACATTGATAGAATTTTCATCAATATCTGTATAAGTCGCATTGGGTTCTATAACATCATCCCAGGTTTTTCCAGCTTTTTTCAGTAAAAACTCATTTAGCACGGAACCTTTCAATTCTTGTTTGGTACTACCACTTCGATAATGATATTTCCCTTGATATGAAATAGGTACATCATAAGGCTTTACATCTATTTCGATATAATATTTTCCCGCGCTTTCATGTAAATTTATCTCGCACAAAATCCCCAAGTGGTTTTGGATTTTATTTGGAATATCATCCATTAGCCTTTTATAATCATCAAGGCCCACAATATTTCCGTTATCATCTTTGCCAAGATAAATTATGCCTCCCTTAGCATTAGCAAATCCGCAAATCCATTTCAGATATTCATCTCTCCATGATGTTTTCCATTCTAGATCTTGTTTTTCTGGCATTTTATCTATTTGCTGGTTTAGTTAAGTTATTGTTCCCACAGCGGGAGCTAAGATTTAATGGTTAATAATCTACACTCATAAAATAATCTTGTCAAGCATCACCTCTTTCATTTGAAGGCGTTTTTGACCGGCAGCTACTGCCATCACTTTAGCTAGAACCTCCGATATTTCTCCTTTTGAGATTTTTTCTTTTTTACACTGATCAAGATAATAACGATTGTATAACTCTTCTTGTTGTTTCGTAAGCATAGCGATTTATTTTCCCAAAGTCAAAAAAGATGAAACGTCCACTCTTTGCAGCCTAGTGGTTTGACACCCACGCCAATTTAATGAGGGCATAATAATACCAAGGTATGAAGGGGATAATAAGCGAGCGTAGCCTAGATTGAATGTAGGGTGCGTCCTACGCACCTTATGGTCACGTCTAATTGATCTACACTGACAAACAGGTGCGTAGGACGCACCCTACACTCGCTGACAAACAGGTGCGTAGGACGCACCCTACACTCACTG
>JSZA02000225.1 GCA_000785145.2 Candidatus Thiomargarita nelsonii | reverse complement strand
CGTCCAAAATAAATTTTGGACTCCTATCTTGGGCGCCTCGTCCAAAATAAATTTTGGACTCCTATCTTGGGCGCCGCTTGAAAACCAAAAAGTGTCAAAGATTATCTTTGATAGTTATAATATTGAGACTCTGGCGCCTATTATCACTCACTATTTTATATGATATAGTTATCCAGAAAAATTTTGTCGAGGTTTTTCGTTGTTTCGGGAATTTCGCTGCGCGGATTTAGCTCCGCTTACTTCGTTTCCCGAAACTCAGTCGAGGGTTAAATATGGCAAAGCGGGCTCCGCGCACTCACTTATACATAAGTCCATTTACGAGGTTTTGTAGGGTGCGTCCTACGCACCCTGACTCTTAATTTGTGCCCAGGACGCACCCTACAAATATATTCTCGTTCCCACGCGAGGCAAAGGAATGCCTGCTTGGACGCTCCCGCGTCCTGCTTCGGACGAGTTTTTATTGCAGGACGCGGAGCGTCCAGGCAGGCACTCACTCCACTTCGTTCCGTTACTGCGTTTCCCACGCAGAGCGCACTCTCTTAAACTTTTTAACTAATTGAAATTAAAGTATATTGTGTAGGGTGGGTAGGGGCAATCCCTTGTGGTTGCCCGCGCAACGAAGTGGCGGGACGCCCAACCCACCATTGTTATAATTTTCAACGATTTGGTGGGTTTCGCTCCGCTCTACCCACCCTACAAAAAAACTTATGTATAAGTGAGTGCGCAGAGCGTGGGAACGAGAAAGAACAATCTTACTAAACAATAGGAGATTTATATGCGTTACCTGACAATAATTATATTGACAATTTACAGCCTGAGTCTTCAGGCACAACCCCGATATGCACTCGTCATCGGCAACAGCACCTACAATGAGCCAGGCGAAAAGGGTTATTTAACGAACCCTGTCAATGATGCCAAAGACATGAAGACTTTATTGACAGAGCAATTGGGCTTTACCGTGATTGATGGTTATGATGTGAACAAAAGGGAGTTTAATGGCCTGATTCAAAAATTTAACCGGCGCCTGAGAAAATCAGATAGTCCAGCCGTTGCCCTCTTTTACTTTTCGGGGCATGGTTTTAGTGGTAAAGATCAGGCTGACAATGATACCAATTATTTGGTCCCATTATGGCCGAAAAACGCGCCACCGACGGATCAAGTTTCGCTGGAATATAGTTCCATATCGTCCAATTACATTGTGACAGCAATGCGCCGTTACAATAAAAAAGGGACCAATCTGATGGTCCTGGATGCTTGTCGTAGCTCTGCCAAGGGTTTTGTGGAAAACTATCAAGAAGATGAGGAAAAAGGTAGCAGCTCGGGCGGTTTTGTGAATATGGATAGTCGTGGTGTATTTCTCGCATACGCGACGGCTTTAGGACGTAGTTCTTATGGCGCCACCAACACAAGAAATAGCATCTATACCGCTAAATTGTTAGAAGTTCTCAAAGAGACTGCCTTTTGGCATAAAAACATCACTGAAGTCTTTAATGAAACCGCGTTCAGAGTAGCCACATTCACGGAGCATCATCAAGTGCCTTGGTATTCAAGTTCTGGGATTAAGTTTTGTTTTGAGAATTGTTCACAATCATATATCCCCCAACCCTCACAACAAATGTCCGATATATCGGAGGATATATCACAATTGTTGCGTACCTGCCAGCGACATTTTAAGGCGAATCGTTTGACAACGGGTAGAGGGGGAAACGCTTTAGATTGTTATAGTGAAGTTTTAGAAAATGACCGGAATAATGCGGCGGCTTTAGAGGGATTAGAAAAAATAGAGGAAAAATATCTGGCTTGGATAAAATACGCAGTGCGTCGTGGAAAAAGGCAGAAAGCTTTGCAATATATGGCGGCTTTACGCAAGGTGAATCCTGAAACTCAGAATTTACGGGCTTATGAATATTTGTTGGAAACTGAGCCAGTGGTGACACCAAAGCCCAGTCGCCAAGCTGGTCAAGTTTTCCAAGATCGTTTAAGGGATGGCGGTAAAGGACCTCAGATGGTGTGGATTAAAGCGGGTTCTTTTCAAATGGGTAGTAATGATGGTTATGATAGGGAAAAGCCCGTGCATCGGGTGTCTATTACGCAAGATTTTGGGATGGGGCGGTATGAGGTGACATTTGCTGAATATGATAAATTTGCTGAAGCGACGGATAGAGAAAAGCCAAATGATAGGGGCTGGGGGCGTGGCAATCGTCCAGTGATTAATGTGTCTTGGCATGACGCTAATGCTTATGCTGAATGGCTCACTCAACAAACTGGAAAAACGTATCGCTTGCCTACTGAAGCCGAATGGGAGTATGTCGCTCGTGCTGGGACGACTACTCAATATTGGTGGGGCAATACAGCATCTCATGACTATGCTAATTATGGCAACACTGTAAAAGGAAAAGACCGTTGGAAATATACAGCACCTGTTGGCTCTTTCGAGCCTAATTCCTTTGGTATATATGACACTGCTGGGAATGTGTGGGAGTGGGTTTACGATATATATAGTAGTGACTATAGTAACAGCCTCTCTAGTGATCCGAAAGGCCCCTCTACAGGCTCGTCCCGTGTGGTTCGCGGCGGCGGCTGGTACAGCACCGCCTCGTACTGCCGGGCGGCGGTTCGCGGCAGCAACTCGCCGGTCGTCCGCGACTACGACCTCGGTTTTCGTCTATTGAGATTAAGTACCCCGTAGCACTTGGCAGTTTTACGCTTTTACGCTTGTCGGTTTTTTGTTTTGACTTTTGTTTTTTACGCTTTTACCATTAGAAAAAATATAGCCTCATTTAGCTTTTTGCACAGCGAGCGAAGTGTGCGGAGCTTGCGTAGCCACGAAGCCGCTGGGCAAAAAGCTAAATGAGGCGGGCCGATAGCGGTATCCCGGAATCATTACACCGCGTAGCGGTGGCGATTTGTTTTAATATTGCTATAGATAGATTGTATGGTTATTTGGAAAGGAGGCGTGATATATATCTAGGAGTCCAAGATTTATCTTGGAAGTCTCGTCCAAAATAAATTTTGGACTCCTAAGAACCCGTTTTTAATCCCAATCGCCAACGGGTGGTTGCATTGAATCAAGCTCATAAAAAAGAAGTCTTTAATCTGATATTAAAAAATACCACAGTGCCAGCGGAAGTGGCAGAACGATTTGGAACAGAGTTAGCCAATCAGCCATTCTTGAATTGCCATCTGGGCTACCCGCTCAATCTCCGATTGATATTACCTTTCGCTTGAATGAAGAAGGGCGTTTAGAAATGACAGCGGTTGAAATCACAGATGATAGAAAAATATCCGTTAGCATTGAAACCTCATCGGTGATTCAGGGAGAAGAACTTGAAGAGGCGAAAGCGCGTAGTCAAAACTTGGTTGTTTCTTGACGAATATTGAGTACATCGTCAAGGTTGTATGGGTAATGTAGGGTGCGTCCTACGCACCGTGACTCTTAATTTGTGCGGAGTACGCACCCTACAACACAATGCCATTAAGTTAAGAGATATTGTAGGGTGGGTAGAGCGAGAGCGAAACCCACCATTGTTAAAAATTTACTTCGTTACTTCGTTTCAAAGGTTTGGTGGGTTTCGCTCCGCTCTACCCACCCTACAAAAAACCTTAACTTAATGGCATTGACCCTACAACACCCATCAATTTAACATTGACAGAGTACTAGATAATGAAAATATTTTATCAAGGATTTCTCTTAATTGAAATGGCGATAGTGTTACTGATTATGACTTTAGTCATTGGCACTTTATTAATCCCACTCTCCGTGCAGATGGATCAAAGGCGACTCAAAGCCACTCAACAAGATTTAGAAACCATTAAAGAGGCGTTGCTCGGTTTCGCCGTGATTAATGGACGTTTACCCTGTCCAGATACCAACAATGATGGCATAGAAAATAATCCAACGGCTTGCGATACGGAAGGTGATTTACCTTGGCTCACTTTAGCAGTAGGCAGACAAGATGGATGGGGACAGGCTTTTCGTTATCGAGTTGATGCACAATATACGGCTTTTCCAATTCTGGTTGATACGGTTAATAATTTAAGGGTAAGAAATAGGCAAGGCGATCAATTGACCAACGAAAGCGTTAATTCTGATGTGATAGCAATCATTATTTCGCTGGGTAAAGATGGACAAGCCAATCATGAAAATGGAGGCGTAACAGATAATATTTATACACAGGATGTGTATGTAGAAAATAGCTTTGATGATCGTTTGATTTTTTTATCTAAAAATATTTTAATCAATAGGTTGGTTTATTCTGGAGAATGGCCTTGAAAGTTACAAAAAAAGCGAGCCTCGCTATGCGAAGTTCGCTTTTTTTTTGAAAAAACAAAAGAATAGTACAACGGATTAGTGGGATTTTGTTGTTTCGGGAATGGAGCGTAGCGTATTTCCCGAAACCATTTAACAGTTTGTTTGTTGTTTCGGGAATGGAGCGTAGCGTATTTCCCGAAACCATTTAACAGTTTGTTTGTTGTTTCGGGAATGGAGCGTAGCGTATTTCCCGAAACCATTTAAAAAAATAGGATTTCTATAATCCCAGTAGATAAATGTTTTGACTTTTGTTAAACAAAAAAAGCGAGCCTCGCTATGCGAAGTTCGCTTTTTTTTTGGAAAACACAAAAGAATACTACAACGGATTAGAGGAGTAAACGGATTACAGTTGTTTCTGGAATGAGCGGAGCGATTTCCCGAGACGAAGTCAGCGAAGCTAAACTCAGTCGCCACAACTGTTTCGGGAAATCCGCTACGCTCCATTCCCGAAACAACAAACTGTTATTTTTTCAAGATAATTGAAGGGTGCCGAAATCACAAAAGAATAGTACAACGGATTAGAGGAATAAACGGATTAAATTGAATCAATTCATAGCGTTAATGTCAATTTAGTGGATTTAAAATCCGTTGACTCCCCGAATCCGTTGTACTAAATCACAAAAGAATAGTACAACGGATTAGAGGAATAAACGGATTAAATTCCATCAATTCATCGCGTTAATGTATTATTTAACATTATCATTAATTAACAAGAAATTATATATAACTAATTGAAATATAAGTAAATAGTGGATTGCTTCAAAAAAAAAGATGAATTTTTGACACCCCCAAATATTTTATAACAACATGATTATAATCAAAATCAAACCATAAAACTTTATTAGTAATTGCCCTTTATTAGCCTTTCGGATTTTTTAATTTAGCTCAATCTATCTAACTTAAAATGGTAACTGATCAACTTTTTCAACTCATTAACGATTTTGAGCGCATCTTTCAATAAATCCCGTTCTAATTTATTCAATTGAGAGGGTTTAATATAATTATCATAAGATTCACCTTGATTCATATTTTTCAATTCAAATTGAAGACGTAACGATATCATAAAATTTAAGGCTTCAATTAAATCGGTGGCAAAAGCTGACTCAAAGAGCCCGATGTCGCTGAGCCTTTTAATACGTTTCATCGTATTCGTCTCAGTTATTTTATAAGCGAGGGCTAAACTACGGACACCATGTACCACCGGAAAAATCCCCCCTTTTTTAATATCTAATTCGTTTTCGTGTGATTTATCAACAATAAATCTTGCAAATAAACTCAATGGCGTTTCAAATGACAAAGTGGGTTTAGCAAAATAAGAAAAAAAAGCCTGATTGTCTTGTAAATGTTTATACAAATACTGTTTCGCCTCATTAAGTAATGTGACATCGCCCGCCACCGCCTTGGCATCATAAAAAATAGCCAACTCTAATAAAGGCTCTTCAAGCACCCATTGAAAAATTTTGTTTTTAAAATCTTTTAAAGAGCGACACCAAGCCGAATTATTGACCATAATTTGCCCCTGACAAAGTGGATAACCAAACTCGACTAAAGTCTGGGTAAATTCTTCAGTGATTTGCTCTAAACCATCATAAACAAAACCATCCCGTAAAATAATGCCATTATCTTGATCGGTTTTGAGAATTTGCTCACCCCGCCCTTCACTGCCCATAACGATTAAACAAGAATTTTCTAACAAAGCTGGTGGCGCAATAAACGCATACAATTTTTTAAAGAGTTGCTGATTGAGTTCAGTGACTAATTGCATCAAAAATTTTATTTTAATACCATTCGCATAAAAAGCTTTGATCATATTCGTCATATTATGACTGGCGACTTTCAAATCTTCTTTGTTTTTGGCTCGAACAATCTGCACAGCCACTAAGCGGGTATGATTCGACAAATAGCTCAATAAATCAATTTGTTCTAATACGCCGACAACTTCATCATTTTTCTTAATTAACAAATGTTTAATTGAATGCCTCAGCATCACCAACAGCGCATGAAGCAATAAATCCTGAGAAGATAAACTAATAAGATGATAAGACGCGATGTGTGCAATAGGAAGATCTATAGAATAACGTTGCAATACGACATGATCTCGAATATCTTTATCAGTCACAATACCGATTTTATGATCCGCTTTGACCAAAATAGAGCTACTATTTTGATGCGTCATGGTTTGTACAGCCTCATAAACTGACGTATTTGCATCGACAAAAACGGGCGGTTCAAGATAAATATCTTGAATTTTAGCGACCAAAAATGAGCTTAATTCTGTCGTTTTGCGTTGTTCGACAAGACGATTTAAGCGTTTAGATAAATCTTGATAATAAAAAGCTTTAAAAGGCGCATTATTTTGAATCAGCTTTAAAAAAAAGGCTTTTGGCAAAACATAGCAAATTAATTCTTCATTCACGATAAAATCATTTTTATTATTGCCATCCAATAATGACATCGCATCAAAAGAGTCTTGGGAGACGTAGACTGATACCAGTTGCTCATCTTGTATTTCTTGGACAATGCCTTTTATTATAATATAAAGCGCATCGGGCTCAGTGCCGGCTCTAATGAGCCGTTCTCCTTTTTTGAAATAAGCAATATCCATTGCATTAAAAACCGTTTCAAGCGTGGATGCTTTTAATTGATCAAAGGGAGGGATATTGGAAATGAATGTTTTTTGGTCTAATAGGCTCATAAAAAAATATTTGACAGAGTAATAAAATGAATTAAAATATGTCAGCAGATTTGTCTTGGAATTTGTAAAATCAATGTTTTTATTAATATGCCTGATTTAGCGGATAATATCAACTTGATCAGATCAAATTGACAGGATAATTTAGATAGCAGGCAAACTTGCCTGAATTCCCACTCAACTTCCTTGTAGGTAATATGCAACCTCTATCCCATGTAATGTTGATTGATATGCTTAAGTTTTCAGCATTTGGCTTTTTGTTTGTGATTTGCCTTAGCTTTGTATCTTGGTTTGTGCCTTTTTGGTTGATTGCTATCATCTTCTTCATATTTATGTTCTTTGTATTAGTACCTATTTTTTTAGGTATCGGAACACTTGGCAGAAAATTTGGTAATAATATTAATGAAGCGGCTATCGAAGAAGACCGTAAAAATCGAGAAAAATATGCAAAAAAAAGTTAGAGTAGCAAGCGTAGGGTGCGTCCTGGGCACAAATAAACGGCACATCGTTAAATTTAAAAGCGGAGTGTCTCCCAATTTTTGAGGTGTAGATTTTTCGTGCGTGGAAAGAGGGTGCGTAGGACGCACCCTACGACGCGAAAAGACTGGGCGGCTTAGCTTGGGCGTTAGGCACGTTCAAATATCCCTTCAAAAATGTTTGACATATTGAAACATATTTGATAGATTATATTTTACAAGTGAGGCTAGGGATGACGTCCCCGAAACGAAGTAACTTCGCTGTGCGGAGATCAAAGCCGAAATCATCTGGCGGCCTGCCGAACGATCATTTAGCCAGATTATATACTATAGGTGAGGTATATTATGACAGAACGAAAAGCCGTATATTATGGACAGATCGAGTTAATACCCGGCATTATTGGTGATGGCTATGTCTTGGATGATGATACCGCCGTTATGAGTGAACGTGGGACTGCCGATTTATTGGGAGTCGATCAAAAACTGTTAAATCGCGTGAGGACAAACTGGCCTCCAAAAGTGCTTAAACCCTTTATCGACGCTGGGTTGAGCGTGAGGACAAACTCGGTTAAAGTGATGGCTAACAATAGCCCACATAAAGGCAGGAAAATTACAATTTATGATTCATAAATCAACAACATATTGGTGAAAGGTGTGCCGTTTTGTCGGCAAGCTTAATTAAAACGGCGCTTGACACCGCAATCAAACAAGCCTGCGGACTCTCCCCTAACATCCAACAAACCGCTCAAAAAAATTACATAGATGCCGTAAAACTCATCAAAGAGTTTGGCTTTACCTGCACCGCTGGTGATGACATTGCCATCAAAAAAGACATCACCCAATTCCTTAAT
>JSZA02000228.1 GCA_000785145.2 Candidatus Thiomargarita nelsonii | reverse complement strand
TGATGCTTTTGGTCGTTTGGTTAGGAGTACGGATGCTTTGGGTGGTGTGACGGTGTTTGGTTATGATGGTCGTGGAAATTTGGTTTCTGTGACTGATGCGAATGGGGGTGTAAGTCGGTTTGAGTTTGATGGAAATGATAATGTTGTTAAGGAGATTCGTCCTGAAGGTGAGGAGTTTGGGTATGTGTATGATGCGGGTGGAAATTTGACGGCTAAGCTTGATGCTAAGGGGCAGAAGGTCGAGTATGTGTATGATGCGCTTTCTCGGTTGGTGCAGGTGGATTATTTTGATTCGGCTTCTGTGCTGGTGAAGACGGTTACGTTTAGTTATGATGCGGTGGGTAATCTGTTGTCTTATGATGATGGGGTGACTTCTGGGTCTTATAGCTATGATGCGCTGGGGCAGAAGTTGAGTGAATCGGTTGATTATGGTGCGTTTTCGTTGAGCCAGGGTTATTCATATTTTGGTAATGGTTTGAAGAAGTCGTTTACTGGGGCGGATGGTGTTCAAATTGGTTATGTTTATGATGAGAATAATCGCCTGACTTCGGTTGAGATTCCTGATGCGGGGTTGGTAACGGTTAATGGGTTTGAGTGGAATAGTCCGGCTAGGGTGACTTTGCCTGGGGGAAGCGAGGTTGATTTGGGTTATGATCAGTTGATGCGGTTGGAGTCAAAGGTGGTTAAGGAGCCGGCTGAGAGTGTAATATTGGATTATGGGTATGAGTATTCGCCGACGAGTAATATTGTGGCGAAGTCGACGGAGCATGGTGAGTATGGTTATTCTTATGATGAGTTGTATCGGTTGAGTGGGGCGGCGAGTCCTGTGCTTGATGATGAGAGTTATCTTTATGATTTGCTTGGTAATCGGTTGAATGGTGGGGCGACGTTTGATGGGAATAATGCGTTGCTTTCGGTTGATGAGGCGGTTTTTGAGTATGATTTGAATGGGAATTTGGTTAGGAAAACGGTTGGCTCTGAGGTGATGGTTTTTGTTTATGATGTGGGGGATCGGTTAGTTAGGGTTGAGGATGGTAGTGGGGGTGTTGTTGCTGAGTATTTTTATGATCCTTTTGGACGGCGGTTGTTTAAGGATGTCGGAGGTGTTCGGACTTATTTTGTGTATTCGGATGAGGGGCTTGTTGGGGAGTTTGATGAGAGTGGAGTTGAGTTGAGGGGGTATGGGTTTCGTCCAAATTCTACGTGGACTACTAATCCGCTGTTTTTGAAGGTGGGTGGGGAGTATTTTTGGTTTTTGAATGATCATTTGGGGACGCCGCAGAAAATCGTTGATAGTGAGGGGGTTGTTGTTTGGGAGGGGGTTTATGAGAGTTTTGGTAAGGCTCGGGTTTTAGTTTCGGTTGTTGAGAGTAATTTGCGGTTTGCTGGGCAGTATTTTGATCAAGAGAGTGGGTTGCATTATAATTTCCATCGGTTTTATGATCCGGAGGTGGGGAGGTATTTTAGGGTTGATCCGGTTTGGGCAGTGAATTTGTATGCTTATGTGTCGGGGCAGCCGATTAGGTTGGTGGATCCGTTTGGGTTATTTGGTCAAGATGACGCTACGTCTTTGACATTAGATTTAATACCAGGTGTGGGTAGTTGTAAAGGCGTAGTAGAATTCATCTTTGGCATAGATCCTATTACAGGAGAACCTATTCCTAGATGGATAGCCTTTATTGGAATAATTCCAGGCGGAAAATACCTTACCAAAGCGGAGAAAGCTGGTGAGGCTATTATCTATGTTTATAAAATTCGTGGTAATGAACATGTTAGTATTTTAGTTAAAGGTAGTGATGAAACAGTTCAGTGCGACTCGTTTGGCCTAATTCGCTAGGACTTCCTAGTTAAAACAAAGCCTTATACACAAAACTTTATGTATGGTGTGAAGGGATTCACCTCATCAGGCAGCGATGAGAAAGCAATAGCCGGTGTCCATAGTGGTGCCAGTGCAAGGCTATAAAGCCTCAAAAGGGCAAGCGTTATGAATATGGACATATTTTCAAGGTCGGTAACTCATAAACTCCTTGGGGTTGAAAGGTTAGTAGGTGCTTGGGCGTGGACTACCTAAGTACGGTGTCCGATACACATCCGATTAATGAATATGACCTAAGTTCACAGGTATCAACATACATAAGGAACGAGAAAAAACGATGCCAGTACGTCACTTGCGGTAAGTGCAAGAGGAGTGTGCAAACATTTAGCGACAGCATCGGATAGGATTGAGTGGGAAGCCAACGCCAACAGAAACCGTCCTTGGGGGAAGTTGGATATGCAGATTCACTCACGGAGAACAAGTTGTTGTAAATTCACGAATAACAGATGCTCGACAACGGGCTAGGGACAGAGACTGAAAAGTCAACTATGAACACAAAACTAACAAACAACTATGCGATATGGCTGGACACTAATCTTGGTACAGATTTGCCGCTTGATTTATCACGCAAAAGTGTGGACGCGGTGATTAAGGACTGGGATTGGGATAAAATTATATGGCGTAAAGTGCGTCAAGTCGTGTTCAATCTGCAAAAGAGAATTTATAAGGCAACGAAGTTGGGGAAATACAGGCGTGCAAGAAACTTAATGAGACTATTACAATTCTCATCAAGTGCAGCGTTGTACGGTGTGCGAAGAGTCACGACAGATAACACTGGCAAACGCACTGCCGGAATTGATTTTAAAAAAGCCAACACGCCCGAAAAGAAGTTAAAGTTGGTCGAAAACGTTCTGGACACAATCAGGACGGGATGGGATGATTATCGAGCGTTACCCGCTAAAAGGGTTATGATACCAAAAGCGAACGGTAAGATGAGGCCTTTAGGCATCCCTACCATCAGAGACCGAGCATTACAGGCATCGGTGAAACTAGCAATAGAACCACATTATGAAGCGATATTTGAGTCATGCAGTTATGGGTTTCGACCCGCAATGGGCACACATGATGCCGTTGAAAAAATTGCAGGAAAGTTACTCAATAAGCAAAAATGGGTATTGGACGCAGATATAAAAGGATGCTTCGACAACATCGACCACAAATTCTTGCTAAAGCAGATTGATACCGATTTCCGACCAATTGTCAGGCAATGGCTAAAAGCTGGCTACGTCTATGAAAAAGAAACTCATACGACGGAAACGGGCACACCACAAGGCGGTGCAATATCGCCACTATTAGCTAATATCGTCCTTGACCAAATGGAGACAGACCTGATAGAACACCTGCGTTCTATAAAAGGTTGGAAAAAGAAAATCGGTACAACTACAGTAAAAATGGTTAAAGATAAGAAAACCAATAAAGAATACAAATTCAGAAAAGAACTGAAGACAGACGTGGTCAGATATGCCGATGATTTTGTCGTACTCCATGAGGACAAAGAGGTCATAGAGGAATCCAAAAAGTACATAAGTGAATGGTTGAAGGTACGAGGATTAGAGCTATCTGAGGAAAAGACGCAGATTGTGCATTCAACGGAAGGGTTCGATTTTCTTGGACATCATATCAGACATTACAAGAATAGAATTAAGGGCACCTATAGGCTAAAACTATTAAAGGGCACGAAGACTGAACAAAAACGTGTAACTGCAACGCATGTACTGAGAATTGAACCAACAAAAGCCAAGTTACATGGTCATTGGGAAGAGATTTCCAAAACCATTGGCAATTTAAAAAGTGTAACACCGGATAAGCTGATTGAGGTTGTGCAACCAAAGATAACCGGATGGGCGAATTATTATAAAACCGTCCACTCCAGCGAGGCATTTGCCAAGCTGGACATGTTTCTATGGAAAAGGTTATATCAATGGGCTTGTCGCAGACATCCTAACAAAGGCAAACATTGGGTCGCTGACAAATATTTTGACAGAGTTGGCACTCGGAAATGGGTGTTTAGAGATAAAAAAACAGGCAGAGCAATCAAGATGTATTCGCAGCACAAAGAAAGAACCGGTAGTTATGCGAAAGTTGGATACGATAGGTCTTATTATGATGGCGACATAGCTTACTGGGCAGAAAGATTGGCCAATGGGTATGACAACATCACGCCGTCCAAGGCAAAAATGTTAAAGCGACAAGGGGGTATTTGTCCTCATTGTGGTGGGAGATTTACAAGTGAAGATTTACTTCATGTCCATCACAAAGCCTACCGAAGTAACGGGGGTGAGGATAAATACAAAAACCTGACGTTATTGCATAAGCACTGTCACGACGAATTACATCGTCTTAACCCAGCATGTCGAAAGAGACCAAGAATCAATCGGTCCAGAAGTGGACAAATAAACAACGCCCAATTCATCGGCAGTGTTGATAAAAGGGTGTTTTATTAACCCGTTTAGAAACATAGTTGTCAAGCACCAAGATGGTGCTTTGTTAAAAGCTACTCATGGATAAGTAGTCTCTGAGGAGCCGGATGAGTTTGAAAGTCTCATGTCCGGTTTTGAAGACCAGCCGTGTCGTGTGAAGTCGAAGCCCAGAACACGAACTGTGGAAAGATGTGAACGACATAGCTGAGTTTAACTACTCACCAAGTAATAACTTCTGCTGCTACCCGTGAGACTACAATTAAAGAAGTAAATGAAGGTATGAGAAAATACCAAAAGGGCAAAATCAATATTACCTTACCTGATGCCAAGACTGCACAAGAACTTCAAAAAGACTTGATTGACAAGCAACTTGGAAAGTATGATATTGACACTAACAGTTGTTTATCACATGCTTGCGATATTTTAAAATATGGAGGTTTGGATGTTCCTACTCAAGGAAATGATGCAATGCAAGATTTTTTAAAAAACATTAAATAATTGTTTGTAAAAGATATTATTTTTGTTAAATAGTATCTTTCTCAGTTATTTAGCTAGAAAACCAAGTGGTATATAAATTATGGTAATTTCATGTGATAGGCATGGTATACAAGCAGCTATATATGCATGCCAACATATAGTTTTTGCAGTTTACGAAAAAAGAACTCTAGAAAATGTAGAATATTATAAGTTAAGACTTGAATCTAAAGGGCTTTTAGATAATGTTATATCTGAAAAACCGGCTTATTTTTGCAAAGAATGTGTTGAAAAATATCAATTACCTATTTCTAGATTAATACAACAAGGTGAATTAAAAAAAGCTAATTACTCTGTAGCATTTAATAATGCAGGTGTAATTTGTATAGCATGTTGGGAAGAACTAAATTCGTAATTTGTATAAACCAACACATTGGAACTATTATGATGTGGTGGGGCAAAATAATTGGGGTCAGAGCAGGCGTAGCCTCAATGCCGTTGAGCCAGAGTTATGAGTATTTTGCGAATGGTTTGAAGAAGTCGTTTACTGGGGCGGATGGTGTTCAAATTGGTTATGTTTATGATGAGAATAATCGGTTGGTTTCGGTTGAGATTCCTGATGCGGGGTTGGTAACGGTTAATGGTTTTGAGTGGAATAGTCCGGCTAGGGTGACTTTGCCTGGGGGGAGCTCGCTTGAGTTGGATTATGATCAGTTGATGCGGTTGGAGTCTAAGGTGGTTAAGGAGCCGGCTGAGGGTGTGGTGTTGGATTATGGGTATGTGTATTCGCCGACGAGTAATATTGTGGCAAAATCGACGGAGCATGGTGAGTATTCGTATGTGTATGATGAGTTGTATCGGTTGTCGGGTGCTATAAGTCCGGTTTTGGAGGATGAGAGTTTTGTTTATGATTTGTTGGGGAATCGGTTGAGTGGTGGGGCGACGTTTGATGGGAATAATGCGTTGCTTTCTAATGATGAGGCGAGTTTTGAGTATGATTTGAATGGGAATTTGGTTAGGAAGTCGGTTGGTGCGGAGGTGACGGTTTTTGTTTATGATGTTGGGGATCGGTTGGTTCGGGTTGAGGATGGTAGTGGGGGTGTTGTTGCGGAGTATTTTTATGATCCTTTTGGACGGTGGTTGTTTAAGGATGTCGGAGGTGTTCGGACTTATTTTGTGTATTCGGATGAGGGGCTCGTTGGGGAGTTTGATGAGAGTGGTGTTGAGTTGAGGGGGTATGGGTTTCGTCCGAATTCTACGTGGACTACTAATCCGTTGTTTTTGAAGGTGGGTGGGGTGTATTTTTGGTTTTTGAATGATCATTTGGGGACGCCGCAGAAAATCGTTGATGAGCAAGGGGTTGTTGTTTGGGAAGGGGTTTATGAGGCGTTTGGTAAGGCGCGGGTTGATGTTGAGGTTGTGGAGAGTAATCTGCGGTTTGCGGGGCAGTATTTTGATTTTGAGTCGGGGTTGCATTATAATTTCCATCGGTTTTATGATCCGGAGGTGGGGAGGTATTTTAGGGTTGATCCGGTTTGGGCGGTGAATTTGTATGGGTATGTTAACGGAAACCCTATTAGCTCTATTGATCCCGAAGGAAAATGGATAATACCACTTATTAGTTGGGGGATTGGAGCGGCCTTATTGTTATATGATATTTTTAAGCCTATAAAACCCGACTTTTCTGGTTCAGGTAGACTTGAGGAACTTTGGACAATTCCTGGACCATTTAGAAACGTTAAGCCCTTTGCTAACCAAACTTGTAAATTAACTGCTAAAACGGGAGCTAGAAAACTAGAAACAGTAGCAGAATGGGATAAAGCTGATAAAGAAGCCATTGATTTTTATAATGCCATTCGAGCTTCAAATTCTAATGATGATATAATTAAAATAGCTCAAAATTCAGGTATGCCTGAATTCCAAATACAACGAATAAAACAACATTTGTTTTTTGATAATCTTCATGATTTAAATGGGCGTACTGGTTCTTTTGATCCTGATATAGAAATTGCGGATGCCTGGCGACGATTACAAAGTGGCACTCACAACCAACAAGATTTAATGTTG
The DNA here is from genome assembly GCA_000785145.2 of Candidatus Thiomargarita nelsonii. Taxonomy (GTDB): domain Bacteria; phylum Pseudomonadota; class Gammaproteobacteria; order Beggiatoales; family Beggiatoaceae; genus Thiomargarita; species Thiomargarita nelsonii_B. The sequence goes on along the minus strand of JSZA02000228.1, from coordinate 1,581 downwards.
TTACAACATGAATATTTTGAATCTAGGTTTGAAAAAATATTTCAGACAAACTATGATACTGCTCATAACGCTGCCGTAAATTCTGGCAGAAACTGGAAACCATAAAAATGGCCTTTTCAATACATCTAAATAGATTAACACAAAATGATAAATATGCCTTATATGAGTATGGTTCTACTGGTAAAAATTTTGGAAAAATTAGGATTGATAAGGTAAATGGTGACATTTATCTATTAAAATTGGCAGAAGATGATGATTCTGAAGCTCAAGCAAAAAGAGCGGGATTTGCACTTATTAAGCATTGGAAAAAAAATGAATTTCCCGAATCTGCTTATTGGGCTTCATAAATTTTTTTCATCGTTCCAAGGTTTTAGCAAGCGTAGCCTGGGTGCGCCAAGCAAGCGAGCATAGCATGGGTTAAATGTAGTTAAATGTAGGGTGGGTAGAGCGACAGCGAAACCCACCAAGCAAGCGTAGCCTGGATTATGCGCCATTGTGGCTTACCACTCAATGAATACGCTGGTATTCGGCACTATGAATGTCTAAAGCAAGCTCCACCTGAATTAATGTAGGGTGCGTCCTACGCACCTATTTTTGTATGTAATACATTAATTTATATATTTTTTTTCTTTTAGCCTGCTAAAATAAAATCACCACAAAAACACGCGAGCCTGATTTTTAGTAGCAAGCTCCGCCTGGATTAATGTAGGGTGCGTCCTACGCACCTCTTTTTGCTTTAATACATTAATTTATATATATTTTTTTATTTTAGCCCTGATTTTAAAATCACCGATAAAATCGCTCAAGCCCCATTTTTACTAGCTTTTGATATTTTAGCCCTGATTTTAAAAACTACCCAAAAACCGAGCCAATAGCACTTGCCCACCGTATAAGGCTTATTTTGCACAAGCAAAAAAAAATCACCTCAAAAACACACGAGCCTTGATTTTATTAGGCTCTGGCTTTTTGCCCTTAATTTAAAAATCGCCTCAAAATACGCAATGCCTGATTTTTAGTACGTTCTTCGATTTTACTCCTGATTTTAAAATCACTGATAAAATCTATCAAGCCCATTTTTACTACCTTTTGATATTTTAGCCTCATTTTTGGCCTCAAAAATATGTAAGGCTCGATTTTGACGGTGTTTATTTGAAAATTTACCCACTGGACATTTAGAGCCAGTGCCCCAAACCATCGAGAAATCATCGGGCGTTTTCAAATAAAGCCTGGCATCACCGTTTCTGAGCGAGTTTTCTTAGAATATAATTTAATCACCTTTGAATGGTCAGTCACAGAGATTCCGTTAGAGGATCGCTATGACCTTTTATGATTTTGCACTCCCAAAAGAAAATCACCTCAAAAACACACGAGCCTTGATTTTATTAGGCTCTGCCTTTTTGCCCTTATTTTTAAGATTTCTCCTAAGGTCGAAACCTCAAAAATACACAACCCCCATTTTTACTAGCTTCTGGGATTTGAGTCTCATGAAAGAGTGGCCCAAATTTCTTTACAATCCCCTTTCAATTGGTGCAAGCCCAGTCCATATCTCAATGCCATATCGGGCAACTAAAAAATTTCACA
>JSZA02000226.1 GCA_000785145.2 Candidatus Thiomargarita nelsonii | reverse complement strand
CTCCTCAACCACCTCCGCCTTATCACCCACAAACACAATCACCCAACTCTTGAGATGTTCCAATTCTTTCACCTCTTCAAAGTCGAGATAACCTTTAATCTGATTTTTCGCCTCCTTGCGTTTTTGTTCCAATTTCTTGCGTTCAGTTTTTTTCAAATATTTAAGCTCAAATAAAAACTGATAATTCGGAAAAAACGGCGGGCGATAAAGAAACATAATATCAGGATATTTTTGCTCAATCTCTGGTTCGCTTTTGATAAAATACAAGTTGGATAAGCTACACTTGCTTATGTTGGTGCCCAAATTAAAGTTTGGAGATCTGAGGTTTTGTCAGAGTCCCGATAAAAGTTTTAATTTGGATTAATGACACTGGTTTTGGGGAAATTTTCAAACATCTTTTTAACGGCTTCAATTTCACCCATCTTGGCACTGGCAGGGCCTTCTATTTTAAATGCCATGTTATTTATAAAAACGATAAATTTTCTTTTTTGACGTTTTTTTTCTACCGAATAAAAATACAGTGACGATGCTGAAATTCCCGAAACAACTGATAACTGATAACTGACAAACCCCGTCCTCCGCACATATTTTTTTTATTTCAAAATCAATTAGTTGCCCGACACGATCTGGCATTGTCGCGTAGGGTGCGTCCCACGCACCTTTTTGTCGGTATAGATCAATTATACGTGACTTTATTTGTATTAAGTTAAGGGCAACCACAAGGGATTGCCCCTACAAATATTGATTTTATTCAGTTGTTTCGGGAAATCCGCTCCGATCCATTCCCGCAACGAAGATCGCTACGCTAAACAACTGATAACTGATAACTGACAAACCCCGTCCTCCGCACATATTTTTTTTATTTCAAAATCAATTAGTTGCCCGACACGATCTGGCATTGTCGCGTAGGGTGCGTCCCACGCACCTTTTTGTCGGTATAGATCAATTATACGTGACTTTATTTGTGCGTAGGACGCACCCTACATTTTACCCAGGCTACGTTCGCTAAACTGTCAAAAGCAAAAAAAAGTCAAAAGCAAAACCGACAAGAGTAAAAGCGTAAAACTGCCAAGCGTTACGGTCCTTGGTTATCTCTACGCTATGCACGGGTTTTTCATCATCATAGCCCTTTTCATTCCCCATCTGAAACTTGCCAGCCTTTATCAGTTTAAATTAGTTTAAATTTCATCCCGATGGAGTTGGTATATATATCTGGCGTTGTTGGGATATATATCTGGCTTTTGGCTTATTTGCTCTTTTAAAGCCTGTAATTTTTGATGAGAAGGCGCTAAGCTCAAACCCCTTTCAATCCATTTCTTTGCCTCATCACTAAGCCCTTGGCGATTTGCAGTCCGACTTTTAAGCCATCATTTAAGCTCAAACCGCCCTTTTTCCTGAGCCAAGTCTCAGCATCCATAACGCCTGCAATATATTCCGTTACCAAATAAGCCTTTTCCTTTTTCGCCTTATCCAAATAGCCAAACGTTAAAGGTTCTGGAATATATTCGCCAGCAATTTCACTCATCACGCTGGCTTCATAAAAGACTTCATCTTCACTGCCTTCTATGGATTCCCAAAAGGATTTGATGACTCTTCGTCTGCCTAATTTATTCCGACAGAGAAAAACCACACCCATTGCGCCTGCCCCTAAAATTTAGCGCATAGCGATAGGGATTGAGTTTGAGCACTAATTGCAAATGTTCTAAAGCCGCTGGATAATTTTTATTGCGGATTTCCAATTGAAATAAATTTTTGGCAATTGATCTAGATGCGCCGACAGATTTTTGATAAGTTTGACACGATTGGGCTGGATGATCGTTGACTCATCTTTGACTCTTATCGTTTCAGACAAATTGGCTTTTTGGATTTGATCCTCTAACTGAGCCTTCATTTTATAGATATCTTGCACCAAGCCTTTTTTCATCAAATAATCAAGCGTATTATAAAAGCGTTGATTATTCCGTAATTCTTCTTCTAAAAATAAAATAATGGCTTTGCCTAATAAGTCGCCAAAACGAAAAAAGGCTAAAATTTGATAAATATTTGTCATCTGACAACATTTGAGCCAATGCTTGTTCTTTCTCTTGGCTCTTTTCTTGGTTGAATTCGAGAGAGAGTGTGAGTTTTTCGCCTTGGGCTATGAGCTGTCTCGCTATACTATTTATCTCTAATTTCTGAGCAGCGGCAAAGGGCTCCAGATAATGGGGCTTTATTTTAGAGGCGAATTCTTTAAAAGTGTTCGCTTCTAAAATTGAGACTTCTCCTAAACCGGCAAGGATGGCTTTGAGGGCTAAACTATAACTGGTTTGATAAGCCTTTTCAATTTCAAAGCTTGAGCCATCAATATATTTTTCGGCTGCCTCTGCGACTTCGCTTATTGAGGTTGGATCGGCTAATTTGACGGTTTTTAAAAGGGTGATTAGTCCTTTTTTTATGAGTGATGACATAAATTTTAATATAATAATAGACTCAATCAAAAATTTTTCAAATATTTTTAGGCGATTTCCGACAAAGACTAACAACAAGCAATTTTTATTTTAAAACCGTTTATTCCCCTAAACGAAGTAATCAGCGGAGCGAGTGAGTCCGTTGCACTAGTACAGGAGGGCGGAAATATCCTTCTTCAGCAAAAGTTTTCGCGGTAGCGAAAACTTTTGCCTCGGAACCATGACAGGGCTTGCGCGTGGGATTGCCCCTACAATATAAATTGCAGAGGGTAGGGGCAATCCTTTATGGTTGCCCTGTTTGAAAGTGGTATGATTTATCTTGGAAGAAATAGGATTTTTAGACTGCAACTATGCTATCCTTTCATAACATAAATTTATGGACGGGCATAGCATATGACAAAAAAACACTTCATTTTTATAGGCGTGGCTTGCATTATACTGAGTATAGCCCCACGCGCCGACACCATCCCCCCACCTTTGCTACCTTGGGTACAATGGGTATCACATGACCATCAAGATTGTCCTCCTCAATATAACCAATCCCCCAAAAAAGGAGGGTTAAAGGGATTTTGTCGTTGGCCAACACAACTTAATCTAAAAGTAAACGCCACCCAAGCGGAATTTACCCAAAAATGGCAAGTCAACAGTCCCGGTTGGATAGCACTGCCGGGCAGTGCCAAATACTGGCCCCAATCGGTACAAATCAATGATACCCCTGCCTTGGTTGCCGAACGGAAAGGCATACCCAGTCTATTTGTGCCCAAAGGTTTGTTGACCATACAAGGACAATTTCACTGGGAACGACCCCCAAAATTTTTGCAAATACCAGCGAATACCGGACTCATTGCCTTAACCATAAACGACACGCCCGTGACTCTCCCACAATTGGATACTCAAGGTCGATTATGGCTCCATCAACGCAGTGACCATCAAACAGCTGTGGAAAATCGTCTTGATATGCGCGTTTATCGTCGGATTATCGACGACATCCCCCTACAAATCATCACCCGCATAGAAATGGATATTGCCGGACAACAGCGCGAAATCGTACTCGGACCCGTCAAACTTAATTTCGCTATTGCCATGTCCTTAAACAGTCCCCTACCCGCCCGTTTGGAAGCCGATGGACATTTACGCTTACAAGTGCGCCCCGGTTCATGGACTATCACTTTGCACACACGCCAAGTGGGTACCGCTAACCAGTTGACGTTGGCAGCATCACAAGGGCAATGGGTAGATGAAGAAATCTGGGTTTTTGAAGCCCGTCACGATTTACGCTTAGTCGAAGTGAACGGCGTGACGGCGATTGATCCCCAACAAACGGCTTTACCCAGCGACTGGCGGAAATTTCCCGCCTACCAAGTAAAAACAGGGGACCTATTAAAAATCATAGAAAAACGCCGAGGTGATCCTGAGCCGGCACCTGATCAATTAATACTACAACGGGACTTTTGGCTAGATTTTGATGGTCAAGGCTACAGCGTACAAGATCGCATCAGGGGTACAATGACGCGAGGTTGGCGTTTAGAAATGGCAAAACCTGCCATCTTAGGGCGCGTGGCTGTCAATGGACACAACCAATTTATCACCCAATTAGAAAAGAGTCAGCAGACAGGCATAGAAGTTCGGCGCGGAGTAATTAGTATCGTGGCTGATAGTCGTTTAGAAGGCGCCGTGACTCAATTGCCTGCTGTGGGTTGGGCGCATGATTTTCAAAAAGTGATTGCCACTTTACACTTACCACCCGGGTGGCGATTATTGAATGCGACAGGCGTCGATCAGGTTCCCGATACTTGGCTGAAGCAATGGACTCTCTTAGATTTATTCATTGTCCTCATCATGGCAGCCGCGATAGGTAAACTATGGCATTGGGGCTGGGGCATATTAACGCTAGTAACGATGATATTGATTTACCATGAAGCTTACGCACCACACTGGGTTTGGTTAAATATTATTGCCGCCATTGCCTTATTGCGCGTCTTACCGGTATTAGGTTGGTTTAGTCGCAGCGTGCGTTTTTATCGCAACCTCAGCCTGATTGGTTTATTAATCATAGCCTTACCCTTTATGATGCAACAAGTGCGGCAAGGAATCTATCCGCAACTTGAGCATCCATCGAAACCATTGCAAGGGCATGAGAAAAGATTAACGAGAGCCTATGGGGTATCAATAAAAGAGACGATTAGCATAAAACCCCAAGAAATGTTACGCATTGATCCCAATGCCCAAGTGCAAACTGGACCAGGCTTGCCACAATGGAAATGGCACAGTATTACAATGGGTTGGAGCGGTCCCAGCTTACAGAATCAGTCGATTCACTTATGGTTATTGTCGCCTACCATCAACAGTATCTTGAGCGGCGTGCGCGTTCTATTAGTGGCTATTCTGGCAGCCTTTTTATTATGGGTATCTTGGGGAACGGGTTCACGCTTATTATTTAAAGCAAACCCTCTGCCCTTATTATTAGTTGGCGTATTATTGTCATTGCCTTTAATCAGTCAAGCAGAAACTTTTCCGCCCCAACCATTATTGGATGAACTAGAAAAACGCCTACTAGCACCGCCCGACTGCTTACCCCATTGTGCCAGCAGTCCACGCCTCCAGCTAGAATTAGATAACAACCACCTAACTGCCCGCATGGAGATACATAGTTTAACTTCGACAGCAGTCCCCCTGCCCGGTGCGACAAAGCAATGGTTGCCACAACAAGTCTTGCTAAATGGCGAACCTGCACAAGCACTGTTGCGAAATGGACAAATATGGTTGAATGTCACCAAAGGAATTCATCAAGTGCAACTCGCTGGCACTCTACCCAAACGCCATACGATACAATTACCCTTACCACTCAAACCACATTTTGTCGAAATCAAGGCGACGGGATGGCGTGTAGAAGGCGTACATAAAAATGGCATCGCTGATGAACAATTGCAATTTACCCGCGAACAAGGTGAAAGTCTGGCGGAATTAGAAATGGGCAATTTGCCACCGTTTGTACAAATTGAACGCACCCTATTACTCGGATTAGAATGGCAAATTGAAACGCGCGTCATACGCAAAACCCCAAAGGGCTCGGCGATAGTCTTAGAAATACCCTTGCTCAAAGGAGAATCTGTCACCAGTGAAAATGTCCGAGTCAAAGAGGGAAAAGCCTTGATAAACCTGTCACCCCAAAAATCAGAAACAAGTTGGATATCAGTGTTTGAGAAACAAAACACAATCACCTTGACGGCACCGGATAACCTAGTACGCAGCGAAGTTTGGCGATTAGATGCCAGTGCGATTTGGCATGTTGAGATTGAAGGGATACCGGTTGTGCATCATCAGGCAAAAGGACGTTGGCTCCCCCAATGGCGACCTTGGCCAGGCGAAACGCTGACCTTACACCTTAGCCGCCCAAAGGGCGTGACGGGACAAGTTTTGACTATAGATCGTAGCCAATTAATTGTGAGCCCTGGGCAACGCTCCACCGATAATCAATTATTATTAAAACTACGCAGTAGTCGAGGCCTACAACATAAGATAAAACTACCCGAAAATGCCCAATTGCAATCAGTCAAAATCAATGGAAAATCGAAACCGATACGCCAAGAAGGCCAATTTGTCACATTGCCCATCATGCCTGGTGAACAACAAATTGATTTGCGATTTCAACAAACAATGGGTATGAGCCAGCAATTTTATACGCCGAGAATTGAACTGGGCATAGACAGTGTCAATACGCATATTGAAGTGAAAATGCCAAAAGAACGCTGGATATTATTTACGGGCGGCAAAGCCATTGGCCCTGCGGTGATGATTTGGGGTATTTTAATAGTCATAATCTTAGCCTCGGTGGGCTTAGGCCAAATTTCATTAACACCCTTAAAAACCCATCACTGGCTACTGTTAGGCGTCGTACTCAGTCAAGTGCCTGTCCCATTGATGCTGTGCGTAGTCGCGTGGTTTATGGCATTAGGCTGGCGAGCGCAGATGTCCCATGACATATCAGCCCTAAAATTTGACGCGACACAAATCGGCTTAGGGCTTTTGACGATAATCGCTTTAAGTAGCTTACTATTCGCCATTCAACTCGGATTGCTAGGCCATCCGAATATGCACATTGCGGGCAATGGCTCAGATTCTGACTATTTGCGCTGGTATGAAGATCGCACGACGGGCATCCTACCGCAAGTCTGGGTCTATTCTTGGTCGATGTGGATTTATCGCATAGCGATGCTATTGTGGGCATTATGGCTATCGTTTGCCCTGCTGCGCTGGTTAGGCTGGGGATGGGCATGTTTTAGTACGCATAGATTGTGGAAAACTTTGTGGACTAAGAAGGCGGTGAGTGTGTAGGGTGCGTCCCACGCACCAATCTCCTTTCCACCTGACATAAGGTGCGTAGGACGCACCCTACGCTTCAATGGCATTGACCCTACACTTGCTCCGCATGGGTAGAGAAAAACTTTTCTGGCCTAGCATTCGGGGCAAGTCGTGGCTTTTCGACCCTCCGAAACCACCAAAGTTCGAGTCGAAGATTTGATTTACCGTGAAAAAACAACTGGACTGTTGTCCGATGAAACGGCAGAGTTGAACCACTTAGTTATATCAACGTTGAATTACGAAAGCTGGTGACAAGTCGGGCAGAACGATTATGCGAATATTGTCTAATTCACGAAGATGACACATTTTATGGTTGTCAGGTGGTGAGTATCATCAGCGAAAAACATGGTGGGCTGACAATTGCCGAGAATCTCGCTTATGCTTGTACATTTTGCAATCGCTATAAAGGCAGTGATGTCGGTTCAATTGTCTTGCCTACCAGCGAGTTCTGCCGTTTTTTTAATCCTCGTATTGATTACTTGCCATTCAACTAGGATTGCTAGGGCATCCCAACATCAATGCCATTGGCGTAGGGGCAATCCTTTATGGTTGCCCGACACGATATGGCATCTTACCGCAAGTATGGGTCTATTCTTGGTCGATGTGGATTTATCGCATAGCGATGTTATTGTGGGCTTTATGGCTATCGTTTGCCCTGTTGCGCTGGTTACGGTGGGGATGGGAATGTACGCATAGATTGTGGAAAACTTTGTGGACTAGGAAGGCGGTGAGTTAATGTGCCAAGCTGTTTAAAGGACAATGCCATTAAGTCTCGCAAAAAACCATACATGTAGGGTGGATTAAGCTGCGCGTATCCACCTGATTAATATATAAATATCGGTGGATACGCCCTCTATTTATCCACACGACATAGTCGGCACGATATGGCATTGGTTTAAAGGAGCCATCCCAATAATAAGAAAAATAACAAACGAAAACATCTTGGACTCCTTTTTATGAAATGTTGTATAATTTAAAAATCCAAAGCTTTGGACAGGAGCAAAAAAAAATGAAAGCGATACCTTATGGCTTATCAAGCTACAAAGAAATCCAGCAAAAGGGCTCTTACTATGTGGATAAAACCCAGTACATTCCACAAATTGAAACGGCTGGTAGCTTTCTCTTTCTGATTCGTCCCAGACGATTCGGCAAGTCGTCGCTATTGACGATGTTGGAATGTTATTATGACATCGCACGGGCGGATGAATTTGAGGCCCTTTTTGCTGGTACCTATATTCATGAACATCCGACACCGGAAAAAAATGCCTATCTCATTCTCAAATTCGACTTTTCCAAAGTCGATTCCGACATTGATAAGGTTGAAGCGTCGTTTCAAGAATATATAGAGGGTTGTTTATTCTTCTTTTGTGAAAAATACCGTCATCTTTTTGAGGATAGGTATATATCAATGATGGAAACGAAGAAAACAGCACATGGCAAGTTGGAGTTCCTTTTAACTTATATTGGGATAAAAGGGCTCAAGCTCTATCTTCTAATTGATGAGTACGACAATTTCGCTAACACCATTTTGTCCACGGCTGGGCAAAAACCCTATCACAAATTAACGCATGGTGCTGGCTTTTTTCGATTTTTCTTTAGTCTGTTAAAGGGGGCAACGAGTCTAACTGATGTTGGCATTAGCCGTATGTTCATTACCGGTGTTTCTCCTGTGACAATGGATGATGTGACGAGTGGTTTTAATATT
>JSZA02000223.1 GCA_000785145.2 Candidatus Thiomargarita nelsonii | reverse complement strand
AGCAAAGGAAACGGAACTGATGGATAGAGTGGCAGCCACTACTGCTGCAAGGATAGTCTTTTTCATAATTTGTAAATTCCCATTAAGTTAAAAAATATTGTAGTGCTTGAGACCATCAAGTTGCCTTTTGCGCCTCATAATGTTATAAGTTATCAATTGTCAGCACCAGACAATTGATAACGGCTCAGTCAACTAGGCGTTGTCCATCATCCTACTGAGCGATCTAACGTGCCATATAATAATAATAAAAGGGCCGCTAGACAATCCAGCAACCCATAGTTATTAATTACATAAGCAAGAGTCTATGTTGATGGAACTGCCTGAAAAAACGGTTTGAAAAAATACCGCTAAATGTTGTACCATAGCAAAAAACATGGTAGGCGTTGTCCATCATCCTACTGAGCGATCTAACGTGCCATATAATAATAATAATAAAAGGGCCGCTAGACAATCCAGCAACCCATAGTTATTAATTACACAAGCAAGAGTCTATATTTATGGAACTGTATAAAAAACAACTGTCTAAAAAACTGAAATTTCTTCGCTCGTATAGGCGTTTGACACAAGAAAACGTGGCGGATAAATTGGGCATATCAACTTGTGCATACGCCAATATAGAGCGAGGTGATACTAATGTGAACCTTTCTCGGCTTCAACAAATTGCTGAAGTTATGGGCATAGATTTGTCGCAGTTATTTAGTTTAGATGACAAAAATGTATTTAATTTCACCTGTGATAACAATTCTCAAGCTCAAACTCAGAGTCCAAATCCAAAAATTGATAATTCGTTTAATTCTTCTCCAACAGAGCAAACCGAATACAAACATGAATTAGAAAAGGCACAGTTAATGATTGAACAGCGAGATAAAGAAAATGAATTGTTAAGACAACAGGTGAGTGATTTGAGAGAGATGAATAACCTATTAAAACAATCGGCAAAACCAAAAGAGTAAATTCTTTCTGATTCCAACGCGCATTGTATAAAACATAGCACACCAAAACCGGCTTATTTTAAATCATTGACTGTTGAAAATGTCAAAAGAGAGCAAAGCTTAGATTTGTCTGATGGCAATGGATTGCCGGCACAATGCACAGCAAGCGTAGCCTGGATTAATGTAGGGTGCGTCCTACGCACCATCAATACCCCAGAGGTGCGTGGGACGCACCCTACACTCGCTGACGGCAATGGATTGCCGGCACAAAGGACAGTGATTTGTCTCATCCCTATTCAAAGCCGTTAGGTATGGGTTTAAAAAATAAGTACAACGGATTGAGGCAACTCGTCCAAAATAAATTTTGGACTCCTATACCTAAAATATTGTTGGTTTTTTATCCGTTTTTTCCGTTAATCCGTTGTACTTCTGTAAATAGGCAAAAGAATCCAAGTGTTCCACCAAAATCCACGATCCAACTTGAGAATGGTGGGCAAACGGAACCGGGATTGCGTAGGGGCAATCCTTTATGGTTGCACCTGCTGCCCGCTTTTCTATAGAGAATCCAAAACAATGATGCCTTATGAATACTGAAAAACGGTTTGCCGAAGCTGAAAATTCTTGGGATTTAGAACGCCTATACACAGACTTGGGCAAGGCTAAAGGAAAATTTATCACTAAGAAAAATTATATTTGCGCGGCTTATTGTGTGGTTATGGTCCCGCTGAAATGGCTAAAAAGTGCCATAAAAGTGCTAACGGACTTAAAGTGAACTTGAGTAAAACCTTGTTATATCCATAAGTTAAGATTCTCGCAAACAAGGAAAATGACAAGTTAGAAAACGGGACAAATATCCGCGAATGGCTTGAGGAAATCGGCTATAAGCGATCTAGTTTAGATGAAAAAAATGTACTTAATTTAACAGGTGATCAAACAGGTGAGCACATTACTCAATGTCAAACCTGTGATAATTGGCAAGTTAATTCTCCCTCAACTGGACAAACAGAACTTCAACATGAATTAGAAAAGGCACAGTTAATGGTTGAACAGCGAGATAAAGAAAATGAATTGTTAAGACAACAGGTGAGTGATTTGAGAGAGATAATTGGCTTATTTAAAAAAGCAGAAAAACCAGAAGACTAAATTTTTTCTGATTGTTCAATTGCACGAAATTAATAAGCCCCAGTTTGCAACCCAATGCCAACATCAATGCCAACAGGGATTTAAGGTTTTTTGTAGGGTGGGCAAGGTGTTTTTCTTGCCCACCAGCCCCGATACGGTGGGCAACAATCCCTGTTGTTGCCCACCCTACACAAGAACATTTTTGGGGGTTTCTCATACTGGCATTGAATGCCAACATGGATGATCGTGCATTACAACTTCTTGATTTTATTAAACATAATACATAAAACGTGACGGACGGGGATCTCGACGCAAGGAGAGAACTCTCCCCGTCCAGCAGACGAGAAGTAGGCGATTTATCGCCTACTAAATCTTGCGTACCGGAGTGATTATTTAGGAGTCCAAGATTTATCTTGGTGTTGTTGATTTATGTTGTACTGAACACAACGTCATCTGGGTACATCTAATGCTCAACAACGAATAATACAATAGTGTGAGATGGGTTCGCTAATCATGTTAATCCCTGTTGTTTTTATTAGATTCTATAATTTTACCCCCTATTTTCAGTGAGGCTTCATTTTGAGTCTTATATATATAAGTCTCAATGACAAGGTGCGTCGAAAAATATGATGGGTTATAGGCTTGTTAAACGTTACTACGCGGAAAGCAAACCTACTCTGGCAGAGGAGAAATCAGATTTTTTCAGGTTTATCATAATTCTAGCACAATTAAGACTATTTTTTAAAAAAATCGGATTTATAGGCTTGTTAAGTGTTTGGTTTTATTCGTTGTTGAACATTAGTTGTACTGAACATAATGTCTGGTGAGCTCTTCTAATGTCTGGTGAGTACATCTAATGTTCAACAACGAATAAAAAATATCCCTTCTCATCAATATATTTTAGCTACTTGATTTACGTTGTGTGGCGACATAAACGTTATGAAAGTCAAACAACACATAGGGGCGGGCTGCATTTTAAAGGTGATTTGAAATTGATGAGAGATGTCAATAGATACGGGGCTTGAGAGTAATCATGGATTAATCTGTGCGTTTTATGTACGAACTTGCCTTTCTCCTTAACTTGCACAATTAAGAAATCCGATTTTTTAAAAAAATCGGATTTCTAGTCTATAGTAGGACGTTTTAATCTCTGTTCTGGGTTTGATCATGGAGTGCGCTGTTGGTTTTATCCTTGTAGCGAGTGTAGGGTGCGTCCTACGCACCTTGGGTCAGGTTTCGATTGGGACGGTGCGTGGGACGCACCCTACGCTTGCTACGCACCTTGGGTCAGGTTTCGATTGGGACGGTGCGTGGGACGCACCCTACGCTTGCTGGGCTTAATTACAGTAAAAGCCCCAATTCCGGCTCTGAAAGCTTTTTCAATCAGTTGACACCTGAGAAACAGGTGACATTAGGTGGTACTTGGCAGTTTGATAAAAGGAGTGAGATGAGTGTGTTTTATATGCCCGTCTTTGATAATATTTTGGGTGGTTATGGTGGCGAACAGAGCATGTACCATAATTCATTCGGGGTTTCTTATGGGTGGCATTTTTAACGGCAGTGCCAAACTCCAAAAATCCTATTTTTTTTAAATTTTAAAAAATCGGATTTTATAGATGGGTTGATCGTTCCTGCGTGTACGCGCAATCTGATTATGGAGAAACAATAAATGGGGCAAGCATAAAGGATTGCCCCTACATAATAATAATAAAAACCTTGCAATAGGCGGAAAAAGTCTATATATTGCGACTGCGATCGACTCAAAAGGTACAATGTGAATGTCGTATCCGCATTGATAGGCTTAAACGAGGCCATTTTGGTGTGGCATGCTTTAAGTATTCAATAATAATACGAGGTGATATGTGTTAAATGACATTAATACACTCAAGTGTAACAAGGGCATTGAGCCCTCTAATCAGGAGTTTCTTCAGAATTTACTAAGTCTTCCCAACGCAAACTCTGAAATAACGGAATTAAGAAAAATATATCAGGAAAAAATTATAAAAATACAGCAACGGAAAGAAGCGTTTCATCGTTTTGTCAAAAGCAGAAAAATAGAAACAACTTCTGGCTTGTCCGCTACTGAAATAATACGAAAATATCGTGAGAGTGGTTATGAAGAGTAATGTACTTTGATTATACTTTGATTATTTATTATATCGTTATGGAAAAATATGTTGTTGATACCTGCGTTGTTGCAAAAATATTTATTGATACTGAAAAACATGTCGATAAAGCAGTAGCTCTTTATGATTTAGCATATGATGAAAAAGCGGAACTAATGGCACCTTCGCTCATATGGTATGAGCTTGGAAGTGTCTTTTCAAAGATGCAAATGCCGAGAGAAAAGTCAGAAGAAAATTTTGCTGAGTTTCAAGAACAAATACGAATGGGGATTATAAAAATAATTCATCCTTCTTTAGAACTCATTAATAAGACTGATGAAATTGCGAATATGGACACACAAGGGCAGGGATACATTTCTTCTTTTGATGCAACTTTTCATGCTCTTGCACTTTTGAAAGAAGCAATATTCATTACTGCTGATGAAAAACATATTAGAAAAGTACAAAAAATAAAAGAACTATCAGATTCAATACAGTTTTTAGGTGGACTTTTCGTCGAATGATTTTATTCTCATCATGAGCCACTTCATGGATAGTTTATAATGAGTAGAATGGCATTATTTTAGCCCATGTAGGTTTTCGTTCGTGTGCGAACTCCAACAACATACGTTGGCCAGAAACGGGGTTGATCGCGTAAGATAAGGGTGCGTTCTACGCACCCTACGTTTGCTTTGATTTCTGATAAACTCCTACATGGTACATCAATGCCATTAAGTTAAGGATTTTTTGTAGGGTGGGTAGGGGCAATCCCTTGTGGTTGCCCGCGCAACATCGTTATGGGACGCCCAACCCACCATTGTTAAAAATTTCAACGAGTTGGTGGGTTTCGATCCGCTCTACCCACCCTACAAAAAAGCTTAACTTAATGGCATTGACATGGTACATCCAGTAATAAAGGTGTCTAAAACTCAGCATGGTTTTATTCGTTGTCGTACATTAGTTGTACTCAAACCATTTACAACGGAATATATTCCCGCACAATACGAACACCTTCCCACGCTTCCAATTTACCTTCTTCTCGTGCGATGATAATTCGGAGCCACCACTGAAGTCTTAATATTAAATCTTTCTCTTCACTGTAACTGGATTTGGAGCGAAGTTGTCGCTTATTCCTTTTTTCAAGTTCATTATATCCAATCAGAATCGTTTCTGTGATTTGCGCTACAAAATTTCTCCAAGCTTGCCGCAGCTCCAATACAGTTGTGGCTGTCGCACAGTTTAACAGCTTACTGAGTAACACACTTAATCGTTGGATAACAGGGTTGGAATCTAAGCGTTCTGTTTGAGCCAGTTGTTGCGCTGTCTGTAAATCACCTTGATCAATGGCGTTACAGACAGGGCAGGTAATGTCAGCGCGGGCAAGGATACGGGCGAAAGCGCGGGCGAGATCGTGGATTAAGTCGTGACCAATATCGTGGCGGGCACGATCTAAGGCCTCACGGGCATGGGCGATAAGCTCAGAGGCACGAGCATCGTGATTGTTAAGGGCGGAAAGGGCTTGGCGGGTACTGTCAAGGGCAACATAGCTGAGACTGTCTCTGTCTAGGGCAGCACGGGCAAGGAGCTCGCGGGCTCGAGTAAAAGCATTGTCAAGGGTGGCACGAGCGCGGGTGTGGGCGTAGCTATCGACGTAGGCACGGGCATCGAAGGCGTTAAGGGCAACCGCAAGGATGTCGAGAGCATTACGGGCGAGGGCGGGGGCGAGATGGCCCATAAAATCGCGGCTAAAAGCGTAGTCAAAAGCACGGCTTAGGGCGCGGGTGCGACGGGCGAGTGCGTGATCAAGCGCACTATTCAGGGCACGCTCAGCGTGCTCAAGCTCAAAAATGAGATTGTTAGCGTTGGTTAGTGCATAACCCTGTGTCAATGGTGCTTCATAAAATTTTTTAAGAATGCTGTAAACACGTTGCTCATTAGCCCCTCTAAACCAGCTTAAGTCGTAAACATCATTATCCTTATGCCAGGTTGCTAAGTCTTCCGTCTCAATAGCGGGATAGTTTTTTGCCTCAGTATCCTGTGGCAAACGATAAGAGATTTCACCGCCTTGTCGCTGAGTCAACCATGTACAAAAGGCCTCTGCATCTTCAGCACGTATGCCACAAATGGGTGCTTTAGCACTCCCTTTGGGAAAAGTGTATTCTGTCCAATGATCAGGTTGATGGTATTTACCTTGTGCGCGAGCGTCATCCAGAAACAATTGATATTCCGCACAAGTCATATATTTGCGATCAATATCACGCAGTTCGTCTATATGGGGCAACGATTTAAGGCGTTGATCTAATTTCATTTCACCCGCCAATTGGCGACATCGATGTTCGGAAGATTCAAGTTCCGCAGCAATACGATCTTGAACCGCCAAATGTATTGACTTCTCCAAGGCACGGGCTTCTTTTAAACAATCGACTGCCAGCCTTAAGGCTGAAACGCTGCCATTTTCAAGACAAGCCTGTATCAATGGCGTGGCATCATTACTTTGTGCTGTATACAATTGAAAAGTTTCATACCACCAACTGTTATTGACCGATTTTTCCCAAACAATTTTAATATTATTGTCTAGTATATGTGAGGATGCCAAATATTCTTGAAAAGTTAAATGTGCAAATCCCCATTTTTTGGCTTCTTGTTCCAAGAATAAACCACTACTGGCTTGCAGATCATTTAAAAAACGATTGGCATCTTCTTTGTTCAGCCCGATACGTTCTAAGTGCGAGGCAATAATTTTTATGGCAGCTTCTGTACTGATCTGACGCATTTTATGACGCATCATTTGAAATGCCAGTGGTTGTAAAACAACACGCTTTTGAGCGGCACTCAAGGTATTTGGTATTCCTTTACCAGCTGCCCAATGTCCAAGCAAGACATCGCAAATTTCGGCATACAATTCTACTCGCCGCCCCGGTAATTGTCCCCGATAACGGTGTACCATTGCAATCATCGTGAGGAGCAAAGGATTAACGGTTAGTGCGCTTAAAATGGGGGCGTCTCGCAAGCGTTGCAATAAATCCTTAGCACCATTTTGAGCGCGATGCCGTATGCCCTCATCTATTTTGCCCCCAAAAGCCGTCACTTCGTTAGCTAAATACCAAGCTTCAATGAATTGTCGTACTTGTCCACCATTAAAAGGTTGCACTTCTAAAATATGGGCATGTTTTATCGGGGCGCTGATATAGCCTTGAGGTCGTGCCGTGATAATAAACTGACATTTTGGATAGTTAACAATTTGTTTATCTAGCCAAGCTGATACCACTTGCCGCTCAATTGTATCCGCTACTTCATCCAATCCATCCAACAGCACCAAACATTTGCCCTTTTTTAAGTGTCGTGCAAACCATCGTGATGGTGGATTTAAGTTCGGGTAATTTTCCGAGTTACTAAAATGCTTTTGTACTAATTCTGCCAATGTGAGTTCTTCATCTACAATGATTTCTTGTACATGATTCCGCAACAATAACAAAATCGGCACATAAGGGGGGAGACGATGCAAGTGTTGTTTATTCGCGGCGAAAGTCAAAGCCAGATGCTGTAATAGCGTTGTTTTACCACACCCAGGTGCGCCGATAATGGCTAATACCAGCCTCTTTTTACGATTGCGCTTGCCAATTTGCAAAAAATCCCATAAGGGACGATTGCCAGCCATTTCTCTCGTCGAAATGGGATCAAAATTCACATCTTGTGGATTGTGAGTTGGGGCAATGCGTAAATCGACAAAAACTTGTTCAAGTTCAAGGGTAAATGTACCTCTGGTACGCAGTCCACGGACATTAAAAACGCGGTGTTCAAAAAAGATATGTTGATTATAGCGACGGTGAAAACTAGAAAACCAGAGACTTATAGTCAAACCTAGCCGTTGAATGCTGAGAACAGTCGTCTCGGTAAATGATTTGGTTTTAAGGCTGTTAGCACTTTTGTTTTTCCTGTTAAACATCTTGAGTTACCTCTAATAAGCTGATTTAAATAGTCGATTTATTTTATATTATATGCACCCAAAAAGACTTGCGGGGTTGTCAAAACATTGTTTTTTTTTTTATTTATAATGCAAACTTCATGCCTAAATAAATATGCATTTTTAAAGACTGACGAGTTTTGCTATCATATCGGGTTTCTAAGCCTTTTAAAAAAAAATTTAAAGACATTTTAATTGATAATGCAAGTCCTATACGTCAAAAAAATAACAGAGCGGCGGGATTTTGCCAAAGTCAAAAATCCTATTTCTTTAAGAAATAGGATTTTTTGGCTACCAACTATCGCGCGACACAGGAGTCCAAGATTTATCAAGGAAGTGACCAGACTTCCAAGATAAATCTTGGACTCCTTACCTCGTGATATATCACAGAGTGTCGTGTA
>JSZA02000221.1 GCA_000785145.2 Candidatus Thiomargarita nelsonii | reverse complement strand
CATAAGAAAAACCTATTTTACAATAAAGCCAAATGAAATTAGGATTTAGTTCCTTCTATGCCCGCGATAACTATAATTAAGTTAAGCACAAGAAAATAGATTAATGATAGGCGATTGCTGTGCATCCAAACGCCTAACGGCAAGCGTAATCGGCCCGCCAAAGTATGTACATACTGACTATAGACGTGCCAAGGTTTGGCACTTGGAAATAATTGGGGTCAGAGTAAAATTAATTGATTGTCTTGGGCATTATCTATTATTTGATTGCCCTTCTTTGGTCGTCCGGCTTTCCTTGCAGTTACTCGTCTCTTGGTTAAATTTTCTATTTGTTTTGTAAATTGTTCATTACCAAGAGCAAGTCCTTTGTTGATATTTTCCCTTATCTCTGTTAATAATTCAGTTTCTATATGTGCTTTAAATAATTCACGATAGTTATTCAACCTTTTATCTTTGGTTTTACCTAAAGCCAGATATTCTGGATGAGGTGTTTGTAAATCACTTTTGACACCCAAAGCATTAATCGAATAACTTGACCAGCTATAGGCACTTGGTTCTTCAACCATGCCAGCCCTAACTGGGTTTAATTCAATGTAACGATAAAGTTCAAGCAGGTATAGTTCATTTTGTACCAAGCTAGACTTAAAACGACCTTCCCAAAGTGTTCCACTACGTCGGTAGTTACGATTATAGTATCGAACATACATACGTCCAACAGATTGCATCATTCGGCTGGCTGTACCTTCTTTTTGGGGTGCAACCCGTAAGTGTACGTGGTTAGTCATTAATACCCAAGCGTGAATACCTACTTGATATTTTTTTGAAAATAACTTTAGCCAATGCAGATAAGCCTTCATATCTACTGCATTTCCGAAACACACTTGACGATTGTTGTATCGAAGAATGATATGTTGTGGAATATCTACTAGCGAAACTCTAACTAACCTTGCCATGACTCATCTTTTTAATTTGTGACGGACATTATTGTATCACATTTATTTTACTCTGACCCCAATTATTTAAACCCCGTCCGGCAATAAGCCCCCCCGTATGCCTATAAATCATCCCTTTAGCCGCTGAGTTCAAAGGGCAAGAGGGCACAACGCTTATGTAACGGCAACGCCACGAACGACACCAGCCGCAAGCCGATGTGGCTATCCTGCGAGGAGTAGTTGTAGCGGTCGGCGCTACGGGCGTAGCGAGGTTCGTCATACCACGAACCGCCACGCACCACTCGGGACTTTTCTTTTTCCCAAACACTTCCGTCACTAGGCGCTCCCTCATAGTTATCATGCCAAGAATCAGCACACCATTCCCAAACATTCCCGTGCATATCGTACAATCCAAAAGCATTCGGCGGAAAGCTTCCTACTTCCGTTGTTTCTTTACGATAAACACCCTTTGACCCTGAACCATAACTATATTTACCATTATAGTTAGCCAAATCAGTAGTAATGGTTTCCCCAAAATAAAAAGGCGTAGTCGTACCCGCACGACAGGCATATTCCCATTGCGCTTCACTCGGCAAGCTATAGATTCTGCCCGTTTTATAGGAAAGTCGCTGACAAAATTTTACCGCTTCATCCCATGAAACTTTTTCTACCGGACGATTATCCCCTTTAAAGTTCGACGGATTATCCCCCATGATGGCTTGCCACTGTGCTTGAGTGACGGGGTATTTGCTTATGTAGAATGGCTCTATTGTGATTTCATGTTGTGGGCTTTCATCGCTATCTCTGTCTTTTTCAGTTTCAGGCGAACCCATTATAAATGTCCCACTTGGAATATACACCATTTCTAAAGTGATACCCTTACCTAAGTCCTCCGTTTGATAGTGGGCTTGTTTGTGTTCTTGGTGAGTGATTTCTCCCACGGTATTGACAGTGACTGTCTCAAATTCAAATACAATCTTTTCTAACTGGCTCACCAATTCTCTCGCCGAATTCGGTCGATTTTCTATCTCATCTTCAACGCAATCGCACAGTAAATCACGCAATGCCTGCACATCCGGCAAATCGCGTTCTCTAAACTGATGTGGTCTTTTTTGCGTACACAAGTGATACATCGTTGCACCGAATGCAAATACATCGTTTTTCGCATCTAGCACAGACAGGCTATTAAAACTTCGTTGTTCTGGAGGCGCATAGTCCGAAGTACCACAAATTACAGAACTAGCGACTTGAGATAAACCAAAGTCTGTAATTTTGACGCTAATGCCGGATTCAGTGTGTTTAAGTAACAGATTTGCCGGTTTTAAATTCAAATGATAAATCTTATTATCGTGCGCCAATTGCAAAGCTTTAGCGACTTGTAAGCCGACATCTAAACTGGTTTCTAAATCCATGGGGCCATATTTTTTTAACCACGCCTCGCCATCTACCGAATCTTCAATGTATTCGGTTACGAAATAAGCATGATTTTTATCAGTATAGCCATAATCTAGCATTTTTGGTACGAATTCACTGGCAATCTTGTTTATGGCAAAGAGTTCTTTGAAAACTTCATTAATATCTCCCTTGAGCGTCTCCCAGAAACATCTGACAACGACGCGCTCTTGTTCGAATAAACGGTTTTTGTTTTGGCACAGGAACATACAGCCCATGCTGCCAGCACCTAATAAGCGTTCAATCGAATAAAAACCTATGTCGTGCAAAGCATATTGATCTGGATCGAGCGCAATAGCGGTTTGTAACTGGGCTAAAGTATTTTCCGCATTATTATTAGCCTTTTCAATGTATTGCCTAAAATCAGCCTCCACTTGTTCCAAATTGCCGGTTAACTGCGTGTCTAAGCCGAATTGTTCTATTAAAATTGGTAATGGCATGGTCTTTTTTACCTGTGTAGTGTATTCAGCCATGTAGAGTGGGCAAGCGGGCGTCACGATCTTTCATTTAACCAAAATCTATCCGCCCGCTTGCCCACCTAATAGCGGAGCAAGGTTGCAGGACGCTCCGCGTCCTGGCAGGCATTCCTTTGCCTCGCGTGGGAACGAGAAAAAAAGAGGTAACTGAGTGCGCCGTGAGGGATTAATTATGGGTATTAGTACAACTAATTATAAAATAAACTAATTGAATCAATAAGCACAATTCGTTTATTTCTTAATTAGTTGTACTAAATCTCACCAAAAGCACGACACCCCAACGCATCAATCACCTCAACCGACAACTGATCCGAATTATAAACAATCTCACTCACATTGCCCAACGCATCAACCGTCAGAACCACAATGCTCATCATACGCCAACTCAGTCCGATTCCCAGCCGCATCAACTAGCGACTTCATTTTGACGGCTATTTGAAAACGGAGGGTAAAGTGACGTAAGCCAATAATGAAGCTTTGAGCTAGTTTGGACGATTTCTGCATTATCTACAAATAAAATCAATCCGTTATAAGTACCATTGAGACTTTTGTATAAGTGAGTGCGCCGAGCGTGGGAGCGAGAAACGAGCAAAAGGTGGGTTTCGCGTAACTCTACCCACCCTACGCTCGCTTTTTTTAATTTGAATTCTAAAGTTATTCATTTTTATGTAGGTAAATTATAGCAAATTTATAACAACTGTTCACAGCATATATTTACCAGCCATAAAACTGTCACATTGCTAAATTGAATTTGTCTATTCCTATTCACCTAAGATTTAGCAGCACTAATTAATCTTGAGTGTTTTACTACCATACTATGTTTTACCGCTCAAAAAATAGGTAAATATTTTCCATTCACATCTAAGAATGTACATATTTACTATAGACGTACTATAGAAAATAATGTAAGGGCAAATTAAAAAAAATTTTTTCTCGTTCCCACGCGAGGCAAAGGGCAAATTGCAGGACGCTCCCGCGTCCTAACAGGCATTCCTTTGCCTCGCGTGGGAACGAGAGCAAAATTTTCTGGCTCACCACTGATGGCGTTTAAATTTCGCTTTGCCATCGAAGCCATAATTGTTCTCACAATGCTGACATATCTAAGGCTGCATATTTTGCGGGGATGTAATATACACAACATCCCAGTCCAATGTCAACATTTTTTTTATGTATAATTGGTTTTATTAAACAAATTATTCAACGACATCAATGGTTTGGATAATAGGGGCTACTGTGAGTCTTTGTGAGCCAAAGTAAAAGTGTAGTCCCAAAAAGCTTGTTCCTAGCGTTAGCGAGAAAGAGCTTGGCATTGTCCGGGAAAAGTTCTCGGTAAGTTCTCATTGCCGGATTCACTATAGAGATAGAGCGGTGTTGGTAAATCACGGTTAGCAAGCGTAGGGCAAATCCAATATGTGTAAATAATTTATTTATTTTATTAAAAAAAAACTAATATTTATTGGCTTACGCCATTTTGCCCTGATCCCTCCTCCGTCGGGACAAGCTTTGAAATGGCCGTCAAAATGGTTAATGCCCCGTATTTATTGGGTTGCTCCGTTTTGCCTTCGATTTTAAAATAGCTGTCAAATCGCTTAATCATTAATAATGAGATGAGGCGTCTGTAAGCTAATTCTCAAATAGCTTTTTAAATACCGGAGCGATTAATAGATAACTCATTGCTATTCAAATAGCTGTCAAAATCGCTCAAGCCCCGTATTTATTGGGTTGCTCCGTTTTGCCCTCGATTTTAAAATCGCTGTCAAATCGCTTAATCATTAATAATGAGATGAGGCGTCTGTAAGCTAATTCTTAAAGCATTTTTACTGAGCAATAAATTTGATGCTCCGTTAAAATTTTGCCCTCGCTCAAGCCTCGTATTTATTCGCTTGCGCCATTTTGCCTTCGATTTTAAAATAGCCCTCAAAATGCTCAAGCCTCGTATTTATTGGGTTGCGCCATTTTGCTTTCGATTTTAAAATAGCTGTCAAATCGCTTAATCTATTAATAAGATAATGAGGCGTCTTTAAATCAATGCCATTAAGTCCATGTAGGGTGGATTAAGCGATAGCGTATCCACCAAAACTTATAAATTAATCAGGTGGATACGTGCAACGATATCCACCCTACATGTATGGAATTTTCCTTAACTTAATGGCATTGACTTTCGCCTGCTGTAATCGTTATCCAGTTTTCGTTGCTGCGGGCTGTCCAAGAACAGTCGGATGATGCGCTTATCGTCACTGTGCCAGTTTCAGTGCTTGAGCTATGGGAAATATTGGTTGGTGTAATGGCGGCATCGGCACACTTAAATAAGCTGATCTTACGAGATATACCACCAAGATTATTAGACAATTCAGACGATGGATCATTAATATAAAATTCCACCGTTCCTGAAGTATTCAAACCCCATGCGTTCCAAGCGTTGTAAGTACCTCCTTTATCAGTGCCGATAGGTTCCACAATATAGGTACCCGATTCTAGAAAGACTTGGATTGGGTTTGATGCATTATTTGTCTGTGCATTCAAATTGATAATAACGTGTCAAACAATCGACAAACTGTTATTTTCATCTGATAAGCGTTGATTTCTTCGAGATAGTTAAAGCATAATATATGCCATTTTAATAAATCGCAACTAATCCTGAGTGTTTTTTTTCCATTTTTTTATTTACTCAC
The DNA here is from genome assembly GCA_000785145.2 of Candidatus Thiomargarita nelsonii. Lineage (GTDB taxonomy): Bacteria > Pseudomonadota > Gammaproteobacteria > Beggiatoales > Beggiatoaceae > Thiomargarita > Thiomargarita nelsonii_B. Next base: position 3,016 of record JSZA02000221.1, on the reverse strand, counting down.
TCGCTTTTAGCCCTGCTAATACGCGATCAATCCAGAATTATGTTTGCTCATTCTTGACAACTTTTGGTATCATCCTTCAATGCAACACCTATTGGAGAACACACAATGCAAGGCTATCTCAGCCCCAACCGACTGGATTTAACCATCCGTCAAAATCGCAATTATTTTCATAGCCAGTGCGGATTGTGCCAACAATTGAAAAAAGATTATGGCACCTTGGCACGATTCAATCGGGATGCGCTCATTTTGCAATTATTGACTGAAGCCCAATTACAACAAGAGCCGCCCCATCAAAAAATCCGTTGTGCTGTACAACCTTTTTTGCATTCTGCAAAAGCTAATCCTAAAGCCGCTCAATTTGCGGCTGCTGTGACGGTGATGATGTTTTGGGGCAAGTTAATGGACACCATTGCTGATGCTAACGGTGTCTCTGGTTTTTTTATTCGTCCAGTTGCCAAGTTTCTGTTATGGAAAAATCGGCACAAGATTAAGAAGGCGGAGACAATTCTTCAAAAACTGGGCTTTGATGTGCAAGTTATCTATGATTTGTTTGAACAGCAACAAAAACTAGAACAAGTTGCCGAAAGTTTGGATGATGTGGCTTCTCCAACGGCGCAGGGTTTAGCCGCTTTGTTTGCCCATACCGCGATTTTAGCGAATCGTCCCGAAAATATTGACATTCTCAAACACTTGGGTGAAGAAGTGGGTGCGATGTTATATATTTTGGACGCGAGGGATGATTTGTTTGCAGATATAAGGCGGAAACGGTTTAATCCACTGACATTAACATCAATCTCGTTGGCTGAAAGTAAAGCAACGGCTTTTCTTCGCCAGAAGTTTCAGGTTGCTAATGAGGTTTTTTCTGGTTTTGAAACACGCTCTCATCAAGAGTTGTTAGGGAATATTTTTAGTTTAGGGCTTCAAAAGCATCTTGAACGCTCTAAAGCGCCAAATCAAGCTATGGCACTTTCTGGCGATTGTGATCCGGGGGGCTGTGATGCGGGGGGCAGTGATCCGAGTGACTGTGGGCAGGGTAGCTGTAATTTAGGAAGTAATTCTTGTTCTAACAGTTCTTTTGAATGTTGTAATCCTAACTTTTGGCTAGGTTGTTGCGATTATGATATTTCTTCTTCAACTAAAAAGACAGCAAAAATAATTGCAATAACTATTCTAACATGGTTAATTCTGGTTTTATTCATTTTTTCATAAAATCTTATGTTCACAAAAGCAATTTATCAAACCATTTTAAAAGCTAAAATTAAAGTGATCGAAAAAAGACTGCTACAACTCATTCAATCACCCTCAATTCCGCAAACACTCCACCCCATTTTAACGGAAGCCACCAAACATGGGCGACGTTTTCGCCCTCTATTGTTACTCGTTACCCATACAGGTATCGGTGGTAACTGGCGCGATGCCATAGATTTAGCTTGTGCCATTGAATTACTTCATAAAGCTTCATTGATTCACGACGATTTTATTGATGGCGATACCCTCAGAAGGGGAATAGCGACTTTTTGGAAAACGCAAGGCGATAAACAAGCGATTATTATAGGTGATGTGCTCATTGGATTAGCTTTTAAAACGGTAAGTCAATGGTGTCGTGCCAATCAGCCACCAAATGCCATCCCTATTTTTGAAGCCTTTAGCAACACTTTGAATGAAACCGCCCTTGGAGAATTATTGGATTTACAATTTGAATCTTCGTGCAGCGTCGATATCAAATCCATTGAAAATATGACCTTGCTTAAGAGTGGTAGCTTGATTGCTGCGAGTATGAAAATCGGCGCATTGTCAGGAAACGCGCCACTTCCTTTAGTCGAAACATTAACCCATTTGGGGTGGCAAACCGGTGTCATTTTTCAAATGATGAACGATATGAATGACATCACCGGGCGGGATATTCACTCCAAGGGAGGCTATGGACATGATTTAGTCCAGAAAAAAAAGAATATCGTGACGATAACATTAGAAGAAGCCGGTATTTCTTTTGAAGAACTACCCAATATTCCAAAAACTCGTCTGCTCGAAGCCCTTAAACCGGTTATCACAGAAATTGATAATCGAATTTCTCAAGCATCAGAGTATGTCGCCAAATTACCAGACAATCTGATGAAAAAATTATTTAGAAAATTGTTACAAGAAGCCAAAGAAGAATGGTTTTGGATTGATTTAAATGAATGATAGCATTATTTTATTTGTGTTTTTTTACCAATGCGGTGCTTTTAGGCATTGCAGGGTGGCATGATTTTCAATCTCGTTCAGTTTCATTGAGATTATTATTAGCCCTTAATTATCTACCCATTCTATGTTTTTTGTGGCACTTTGATTGGATACTGGATAACAGTACTTGGCTCGTTATCTATTTTTGCTTATTTATTCTAGTTGCAGCTTTAGTCAAAATAGTGGGCGCGGCAGATGTTTTTGTCGCAGCCGCAATTTCCCTGTTAATATTATGTGCTGACTCAACACTCCGTTACACATTGTTAATGACGTTTATTTTATGGACAGGCATTGCAACGATTTTATGGTATCTCTGGCGTATTATTAAATCGTTAAAAATTTCCGGCCTCCCGAAAAATGTTTGGGATGTCATAGCACTCAAAATGGGGCGACTCGAAAAAGAACCTGAACTGACAAAATATCTCCATAATCATGGCAGAGATTTTAACGGGTTTATCTATCATGTTGAAGTTTTTAGAACACCGGATGGTTGTCATTTATATCCCGATTCTTGCCCTTTGGTGACTTGCTTTTTTGTGGGATATATTCGCATATTTATAATATTATTGTAACTAAGAGACTTGTCCATTTTTAATTGTCGGGTGGATACGCTATCGCTTAATCCACCCTACTAACTAGTCCAAAGCTAAAGCTTTGGACTCCAACAACAATGTCAAGTCACTTGGAGTCCAAAGCTTTAGCTTTGGGCTAGCGGCGGACTAGTCCAAAGCTAAAGCTTTGGACTCCAACAACAATGTCAAGTCACTTGGAGTCCAAAGCTTTAGCTTTGGGC
>JSZA02000230.1 GCA_000785145.2 Candidatus Thiomargarita nelsonii | reverse complement strand
CTTCAATGCCATCGCCTAACAGGGGCAACCATAAAGGATTGCCCCTACGTGAACCGTGATTTTTTGTAGGGGCAATCCCTTGTGGTTGCCCTTGGAATCATTTTTTAATCATTTTCCTTACCAGCGCATTCACATCAATTGATACTCCAAACATCGTTGGATTTACTTTCACCACTTCATCAATATGAGCTAATAAATCTTTTTCTTCTTTTATGCCCTGTATTTCTAAAATTCTCACGATTTTCTCCAGCATTTGCATTGTCTCGGTTTCAGTTTGTGGTGCAACTATTCCAAGTAAGTCGCTGATTTTATAAAATTTGTCTTGATTTTCTGGCGGTAAATACTCGCGTCGTCCCTTTGCGGCGAGTTTTAGCAAGTAGTCGTGATTGACGCTAAAACGGCGGTGAATGTCTTTCAGTATGAACAGTAGGATGGCTAGGTATTCGCGCTGTCCGGTGATTTGCAGGATTATGCGTTTGTTGTCAGTTTCTACCAAGGCGGTGGTGTTACTGGCAGATTCTCTGAGCAGTATGCCGTTACGCCAGTAAGTGTTTTTCATAATATCACGGTGCATTTTGATTATGAAGCGGGTAAATATGGATTTGGGTAAAAAGTCGTATTCTAGTATGAAATGCAAGCCGTGTTCTGCGTCAAATTCAAATTCAAATTCGGGTTCTTGAATGGGTGGTTTAATTGGTTCTTGGATAAATAAAGCCAAGTTAAGTTTTGCAGATTTCCGATTTCAGGTGGCAAGGAGCTTAACTTGTTACCGTATAAATCAAGCACCGACAGAGTGGGAAATTTTAAGGGATCAACGAATAACGAAAATTCAAGGTAATCATAATCCGTTTGTTGGTGGGTGAAAAGTTATCAGGTTGTTCAGGCTGCGGCAGATTGTTGGGTGGTGTTTTTGCACATTTTGTTTGCGCGTTTTGTGGAGTCGGTTTGCCTTATGGCGGATGTGTATGGGAGTTTTGGGGGGGTTGTTGGTGCAGGTTTGCGGGATTGGATGGACGTTTGTGTGTTGAAAAGTTAGAGGGAAAAAAAGTTGGTTGTATGGGTGGGATGTGGTAATGTGATTACTAAAATTATTGAGGTCATGTTTATGCACCATGAGAATGCGTATTGTAGTATTAATTTTACTCTGACCCCAATTACACCTTTCAAGCCCGTGCCTTCGAGTCCCGGTGGACGGTTACTCTCCACGATAAACAACAAGGGGAGCGCCTAACGAGCGCCTTTGAACGGCGGCTGAGGCATGCGTTAGGTTTCATTAAGCTATCATGAAACCTTGCAATCGTAAAATGATAGCAAAATCCTAAAAAAAGGAGAAAATCATGAGTCAGAAAAAACATGACTTTAAAAGTCAGTATGAAAACTTTATCGGTGGGCAGTGGACTACGCCAGTAGATGGAGAGTATTTTGAAAACATTTCGCCAGTTGATGGCAGTGTAATAACAAAAGTCGCGCGTTCAAAGAGTAAGGACATTGACCTTGCTGTCTCCGCTGCATCAAAGGCTTTTGAAAATTGGGGAAAAACTTCGGTAACAGAAAGAAGTGCTTTATTACTTAAAATCGCCGAACGTTTAGAGGAAAATCTTGAAAAATTAGCAACCGTGGAAACTTGGGATAATGGCAAAGCGATTAGAGAAACCATGGCGGCTGATTTACCATTAGCGATTGACCATTTTCGTTATTTTGCGGGCGTTATTCGTTCAGAATCGGGTGATATTTCTGATTTGGATGTCAACACGGTTTCGATAGAGGTTCACGAACCACTGGGTGTAGTTGGTCAAATTATTCCGTGGAATTTTCCTATTTTAATGGCGGCGTGGAAAATAGCACCTGCATTAGCGGCGGGCAATTGCGTGGTATTAAAACCTGCCGAGCAAACGCCTGTATCCATCTTATTTTTAATTGAAATAATTGCGGATTTATTGCCCGAAGGCATTCTTAATGTTGTCAATGGCTTTGGACCAGAAGCGGGCAAACCACTAGCACAACATCCTGATATTAAAAAAGTGGCCTTCACTGGTGAAACCACAACAGGTCGTTTGATTATGCAATATGCCTCTGAAAACATTATTCCCGTTACATTGGAATTGGGCGGCAAATCTCCGAATGTATTCTTTGAAAGCGTGATGGCGCAGGATGATGAATTTTTGGATAAAGCAATTGAAGGTCTGGTTTTATTTGCCTTTAATCAAGGCGAAGTTTGTACTTGTCCGTCAAGAGCATTGATTCAAGAAAGTATTTATGATGAATTTATGGCTCGGTGCCTCAAACGTATTGAAGCCATCACCATGGGCGATACCCTAGACGCTAGCACCATGATGGGCGCACAAGCCTCTAACGACCAATACGAAAAAATCCTCAACTATATTGATATTGGCAAACAAGAAGGTGCAGAAATTTTAATCGGTGGCAATAAGTACGAAAATACTACATTTCCGAACGGTTATTATATTCAACCGACTGTCTTTAAAGGCAACAACAAAATGCGTATTTTTCAAGAAGAGATATTCGGACCTGTGTTAAGCGTTACCACTTTTAAAGACGAAGCCGAAGCTTTGGAAATCGCCAACGATACTTTGTATGGGCGTGAAACCCACAAAATGATGCTCAATCATTACCGCCATACCAAAAATGTTTTAATTTCGTATGATAAAAATAAATTAGGCTTTTTCTAAGCAAGCGGTTAATTTCTATTTTTTTGTGGGCTATTTTAGTCCGCCATTTTTGTAATTTGAGTATTTACCATGATTGTTGAACGAGTATCAGCCACCGAAGCTGCAAAAGCAGTTATTGACCAATTACGTGCTAAACACGGCGAATTAATATTCCATCAAAGCGGCGGTTGCTGTGATGGCTCAAGTCCAATGTGTTTTGCTAAAGGTGATTTTTTAATCGGTGCTAGAGATATTTGCCTCGGCGAAATCCACGGTTGTAAATTTTATATGGCATCGGCTCAAGTATTTCTTTAGAAATACCACTTGGATTACGTTTTATGGCAATTTCAAGACTCTTTACTGACAAGGAAATCAATAATCTTAATCCAATTGAAACCTAACAAATCACTCCACCTGACTTTTGTGCAGCATTCTAGAGTAGAGCACATAATACCGACTTTTTTGGCTCATTACAAATATTTTTTCAGTTAAATTTAATTACTCATGTTACGCACTGAACTTCCAAAGATAAGTCAAAATCAACTACAAGGATTGTATTTAAAAATGGATAAGTCAAAACCTAAGAGATATAAGTAGATACACAAAAGTTTTTTAACATTTTTCAGTTGTTTCGGGAATGGAGCGGAGCGGATTTCCCGAAACGCCGTCGAGAGTAAAAATGTTAAAATATTTATGTGTACCTACTTAGATTAATCCCCGCATTGTTTTGATTTTGATTTATCCGATCGATAATACAATCCTTGTAGTTATTGATTTTGACTTTTGGAAGTTCAGTGCGTAACATCAGTTAATTAAACGAGAAAAATAGGGGACAGACCACATTTTCTATTGACAGTGTAGATTGTATGTTAGGAGTTATCCCATTTTTTTATTTTACCTTCATTTTTCAAAATCACCTAAAAATATACTCTGCCTGATTTTTATTGGGGTTTGTGATTTTTGCCATCGTTTTTCAAATCACCTCAAAAACAGAATTAGCATTTTGGTTATTACTTCAAGAATTGCTTAAAGCTTCTGATGCAAGGTCTGGTTTTGACTTTGACTTTGACTTTTTATTTTCGGACAAGCCTTGTGACTAAAAAAAGCACTTGCAGTGATCGAGAAAATTCAGTAAACGGCGTTCAAGCCAAGGTAAAAAAATAACTAACAAAACTGATAACTGATAACTGATAACTGAAATGAGAAATTTTATTCCTTAAAGCAGCGATAATGCGTAACATCAGTTATTAATGAATAAATATGGAGGACTAAATGTCAAATTTTATGCAGTTTAAAAAAGCTGTCCAAAAACAGTTTGCTCGAATGGCAAAACATGAATTGTTTGTCTCCTCAACTGACAAAGATACTATGTGGGAAAGATATCTAACCAGTTTTCCTGAAGGGACAAATCCCATGTTCCGAGAACGGGCAGAGCATGACTGTGGCTGTTGTAGACAGTTTATCAAGTCCTGCGGTAATGTTGTTGCAATTATTGACAACAAAGTGGAAACCATCTGGGACATAAACATTGGTGGACATTATCAAGTTGTTGCCGATGCTATGTCTGCTTTAGTCAAGTCCAATGATATTGGTAATATTTTTCTTTCATCTGAAAATAAACTTGGTACGGATAAGAACAGAGAACTTTCTGAAGTTGGTCAACTCATCAATGAATGGCATCATTTTTACTTTGAGTTGCCCACACAGTTCGTTAAGCACGGTGCTGAAATTGGTGCTATTCTTTCAGAACAACAAAGTAGAAAAGATGTGTTCAAACGCGGTATAACTGAAATCACTACAGAAGCCATTGATACTGTACTTGAACTCATCTCTCAGAACTCCTTATATCGTGGCGAAGAACACAAAAAGACAATTGAGGCTTTTTCAAAAGAAAAAGCTAAATTTGATACTTTGACTCCTGAAAAACAGGATATTTTTTGCTGGGTTAGATCAGTCAAAATTGGTGGAGCGGCTCGACTTCGCAATTCTGTTATTGGTACTCTTTTGACTGACTTGTCTGAAGGTGTGAATTTGGAAACTGCTGTCGAGTCTTTTGAAACTAAAGTAGCTCCACAGAACTACAAGCGTACTACTGCTTTGGTCACTAAACGTATGATTGATAGTGCTCAAAAGAAAGTGGAAGAATTAGGTATTCTAAGCTCTCTCTCTAGACGGTTTGCTGTTGTGGAAGACATCACTGTTAATAACGTCTTGTTTGTTGACAGAGATTCAAAGAAAGCAATGAATGTTTTTGATGACATGTCCAAAGAAGTTCTTGTAAAGGTTGATTCTTTTAGTAAGGTGGAAGAAGTTTCTATTGATAAGTTCATTAACGATATTTTACCTAAAGCTGACCGTGTTGAGGTCATGTTTGAAAATCGCCTTGTCAACAACCTTATGAGCCTGATTGCACCCATTCACCTTGAATCTAAAGGTATCTTTAAATGGGCAAACAACTTCTCATGGTCTTATAATGGCGAAGTGACTGATTCAATTAAGGATCGTGTTAAGAAAGCTGGCGGTAGAGTCGATGGAATTTTGCGGTGTTCTTTGTCTTGGTTCAATTATGATGATTTGGATATCCATGTTATTGAACCTAATGGTAATCATATTAAATTCCCTAAAGCTAGAGAAGTTCAACCTTCTTCTGGCGTTTTAGACGTTGATATGAATGTAGGTGACTCTGATTCACGAAATGCTGTCGAAAACATCATTTGGACAAGTCGGTCTAAAATTCAGGAAGGCAAGTATAAGTTATTTGTTAATAACTTTACTAAACGGGAAGATATTGATGTCGGCTTTGATGTTGAAATTGAGTACGATGGATCAATACATTCCTTCCATTACCCCAAGATGGTTAGAAACGAAGAAGATGTTACTGTCGCTGAGTTTCACTTCTCTCTTAAGGATGGTCTGAAATTTATTCAGTCTCTTCCATCAACACAAGCTTCAAAAACAGTCTGGGACGTAAATACTCAGCAATTCCAGAAGGTTTCTATGATTATGACTTCTCCCAATCATTGGGATGGAAACAAAACTGGAAATAAGCACTGGTTCTTTATCATGCATGATTGTATTAATCCTAACAAAACCAGAGGTTTCTACAATGAGTTCTTACATCATGATCTTACACAACATCGCAAAGTCTTTGAACTTATGTCATCAAAGATGATGACTGAACAATCTGATAAACAACTCAGCGGCTTAGGCTTTTCATCTACTCAAGGAAACCATTTACTCTGCAAAGTATCTGGTAGTTTTTCACGCACCATTAAACTTAAATTTTAAGGAGGTTTTATATGGAAATCTTTGAACAAGCGAGTAGACTCAAATTGCGTTTTGAGACTAAACGCGGATGTATTTCCACTGAAGACTTGTGGGATTTGCCTCTTTCTAATGATCATGGTTTATCTTTAGATAACTTGGCTAAAGGTTTGAATCGCAAACTCAAGGAAGAAGGCGAAGAGAGCTTTGTTGTACCTAAAAGTCAAGAAAGTTCCATCCTGTCTTTGCAATTTGAACTTGTTAAACACGTTATCAAAGTTAAAATTGAAGAACGTGACGCTAAAGAACAAGCTTTGAAGAAGAAAGCTAAGAAACAGAAAATCCGTGAAATCATTGCTGATAAAGAAGATGAGACTCTCAAAAATCTTAGTGAGGATGAACTTCGTAAGATGTTGGACGATTTGTAATCTCAATGCCATTAAGTTAAGACAAACCTACGAGGTTACCCAAACCTCGTAGGTTAATTTTTCATCGTATTTACAACGACCTGCGAGGTATGGGTCTCCTCGTAGGTCTTATTTTTAGGCTTAACTTAATGGCATTGATTTGTAATCTGGGGTGGTGAAAAAGAAAAAATACAATTTATTACGGAGTAACGTCAACTATACTATACTCCTTGCCAGCAACCCTTTTTTGAAATACCACTGATACCCGATTTATCTCAAACAATCGCATCTGGATGACAAACAACCAAATATTCGCAAGTCTTTATTCCAACCGACGTTATTTAATTGATAATGTTCTTCATCAAAAAGTCATTGGACTTCTATTTTGCCATAAGCAGGCTCCAAGCTGGCGCGTGAATCATTTTTTAATCATTTTCCTCATCAGCGCATTCACATCAATTGATATTCCAAATATCCCTGGATTTAGTTTCACCACTTCATTGATATGATCTAATAAATCTTTTTCTTGTTTTATGCCCTGTGTTTCTAAAATTCTCACGATTTTGTGCAGCATTTGCATTGTCTCGGTTTCAGAGGGTGGGGCAACTATTCCAAGTAATTCGCTGATTTTATAAGATTTCTCTGGATTTTCTGGCGGTAAATACTCGCTTTGTCCGTTTGCGGCGAGTTTTAGCAAGTAGTCGTGATTGACGCTTAGTTGTGGGTTGTCGGGCAAGCCGATTTTTTCGGTGACTTTGAGTTGGCTAAAACGGCGGTGAATGTCTTTCAGAAATGCAAGTCTCTTAAATAAAGCAAAGTTAAGTGCTAGAGTAGAGCACATAATACCGACTTTTTTGGCTCATTACAAATATTTTTTCAGTTAAATTTAATTACTCATGTTACGCACTGAACTTCCAAAGATAAGTCAAAATCAACTACAAGGATTGTATTTAAAAATGGATAAGTCAAAACCAAAGAGATATAGATTAATCCCCGCATTGTTTTGATTTTGATTTATCCGATCGATAATACAATCCTTGTAGTTATTGGTTTTGACTTTGACTTTTGGAAGTTCAGTGCGTAACATCAGTTAATTAAACGAGAAAAATAGGAGACATACCACATTTTCTATTGACAAAATAAGTCGTATTGCCCCTATATAATATTATGCTGACAATCATCAACAAGGATAACACGTCGAGCATAAAATGTGACATCTACAGCAAGCTCGCTGCACCGATTAAACGTCAATACCAGATCGTAGCGGAAAAATCTCTCTCATTGAGCGATACCGTTGCGGTTTTAATATCTAGCTGGTGTGACCGAGCAGATTATAATAGAGGCCACATTTTATAAATCAATATCCAATTTTTAATTGATTTTTTTTACCGAGCCCGGCACATCGCCTGACTGATTATTATTTTTTTCAAATATTAAAATGTCATCAATATCGTCCCCTATCTTGACTGAATGACTGTCAGCGAATTGGTATCTGCCAGAAGCCCTAAGCTCAACCTCCAATTCTTTATAATGTTCCAAGAGTTTGCTGAAATCATGATCGTATTTTTCTGATATTTTCTGACGTATATTTCTAATTTCAGTGAGTTCTGAACGAATCATTGCTCCTCCTCTTCTAAATAATTTAGCGTAACATGGACTTTTTATATACATGTTAAATGTTACGTTTGAGCGAGCGTAGCGCAACGAAGTAACGGAACGTTCAACCCACCACTTTTCAACTACTAGAGCACATAATACCGACTTTTTTGGCTCATCACAAGTATTTTTTTCAGTTAAATTTAATTAAACGAGAAAAATAGGGGACAGACCACATTTTCTATTGACAAAATAAGTCGTATTGCCCCTATATAATATTATGCTGACAATCATCAACAAGGACAACACGTCGAGCATAAAATGTGACATCTACAGCAAGCTCGCTGCACCGATTAAACGTCAATACCAGATCGTAGCGGAAAAATCTCTCTCATTGAGCGATACCGTTGCGGTTTTAATATCTAGCTGGTGTGACCGAGCAGATTATAATAGAGGCCACATTTTATAAATCAATATCCAATTCTTAATTGATTTTTTTTTACCGAGCCTACGCTTGCTAAGCATTGTGTTTTCGAGCTAACCATTCAAAGCGTCTGAGTACCAAATAACTATGAATACCCATTGATGCCATCAAAAATAGCCTATCAACTAACGCAAAATTTGCCCCTTTGTCTTATGTAAACGTAGA
>JSZA02000382.1 GCA_000785145.2 Candidatus Thiomargarita nelsonii | reverse complement strand
ATAACGATGTTGCGCGGGCAACCACAAGGGATTGCCCCTACCCACCCTACAATATCTCTTAACTTAATGGCATTGACCCTACACTTAGGGGGAATAAACAATGTCAAATTACCGTCGTGTTCGAGTGGCAGGAGCAACTTATTTTTTGACAGTTAATGTGCAAAACGCATTGACTTAACGCGCTCTGAATTTCGACAAGCACTACGAGAAGGAAATTATGGAACTGCACTTTTATCCTGGACAGAAATTACTTGTTGTTAAAGATTCTCACAATATTCAACACCCTTTTGATGCATGGGGTGGACCGAGTACTACTGGGAACGATCCTCATATGAAACCAATCCCAACAACAGCGGGAACCTATATCATAGCTTCCACAGGGCCGTATTCAACTCAAACATGGTCTTGGTCAAAGATTAAATGGGGTACAAAACTCAAAGATATGCCCCATAAGAAAGATGTCTGGTATCAATTATCTAGCGGAAAATGGGGTTCTGTTAAAAAAGATATTGGTATAAATAGAACCGAAATAATGAAGCGATACTATGAACTTTATAGTAAAAATGTTGTGCCTAAGAAATGGGTTTTTAATGATTTTGGCCCAATCGCAATTCGTTATTTTAAAGATATAAATGGTAATAGGATGCTAGACAAGAATGAGAGATTATCTGGTGAAATGATTCATACAACACCAGAAAATGAGGCTCAATCTCAGTCTGGCAATACTGTAACTCTTGCAGAATCGCACGGATGTATTCATGTTAAGCCAAAAGATCGTAACAAACTGCATACAATGGGCGCATTTAAAAGTGGAACTACCTTTATAGTGCATAAATATAGCGAGCGGCTATAATTCTAGCCAGCGTAGGGTGCGTCTCACGCACCGATATTAATAGATATGTGTAGCCAGCGTAGGGTGCGTCCTGGGCACAAATAAAGTTATTAAATCAGAATACCATGGATTGACGGATTAATCAGAATACACTTTTTCGATTATGGATAATTATTTATTATATCGTTCAATGAAAATAAATGCTAACGGTTTGCCGGTGGTGGGTGCAACAGCTAGAACTCTGGGAATCAGAGAGGGCATTGATATTTTAGTCATGGAGGGGCAAGTCAAACAAAATACTGGCGGTATGTCTGTTAGTCCACCGCCACCCTCTAACCTTCCAACTCATCGTCGCTCGGCTAAGTTTGGTGGAACGGGTAAAGATCCGCTATGGGAAATCAACGTAAATTGTTTAAGTGTTTTTCAACTTCAATATCGACCCGATCCACATCAACCCAATAAACATGGATTCATTGAACCTATAACAGAAATGCCACTTGAAGAATATCAATAGGCAATAGTAGCAACTCTACATGAGTGGAGTGGTCATCAAAAATGAGCGAGAAACTATCCGTTTTAACAGAGGCTTTACAAAAAAGTAGCCCAATAGAAAAATTGGAACAAATCGTTAAAGATTTACTGGGTAAAGGATACTCGAAGGAAAGTATTCTAGCAGAATTTGAAAGATTCCGCGCGACGCTCGGAACAACGACGGACGAAGACTATGAAGATGTTGTATTAGAAGTGATGGATTTTATCACCGGATGGTGTAGTCCCCATAAGCGTATTGATACAGCCTTCACTGAAACTGGGAACTTCGTTATTTGGCTGCAATACGATTACCATTAAATCAAACCAAAATATTAAGTAAATTAACTATGGATGAGGTGAAGACGGTTGCAGATGTTGCACATGAACGCCTTACAAGTAAATGATAAGGAGATCATAAGCAAAAAATAGATGATGATGGTACATTATCTTCTGATGTAGCAAGCGTAGGGTGCGTCCCACGCACCTTTTTGTTGGTGTAGAAAAACCTTACTCTGCTCCAAAAATGTACAACCTTTTTTAAAGGAAAAGGAGATGTTAAAACTTAGGCCAGAACAATTTGAAGTTTTTCAAGAACAGGCAGAGCGCGAATTTGTCCAACAGCAAGCGTAGGGTGCGTCCCACGCGCCATTAATTATTGTGGTGCCAATTTATAACAGTGCTACTTAATTGAATACGCACAATGTCGGGAGCGTTCCGATGCGCCACCACTCGCAAAAGGTGGAACGCATCATACGCTTGCTCAATCTATAAGTAAATTTGAGAAATTTATTTGAGAAAAAGCCTCTCAATTCTTAATTGCCATAGGGAACAAAATTATGTTCATGCTCAGACAAGAACACATGACAATGCGAATATCGCAAGAGCAAGGCTTTATTGATTGGTATGTCAACGAATTTATGCCTGAACACTTAACAATATTCCATGAATCATTCAATAAAGAAGACTTATATAGAATGGTCCGTAATGGCAGAAAAGACGCTATTGCTTGTGGTTTCGACGATCCATCAAGCCAAGTACACTTCGTCACTTTTATGTGGAAAATCGGTGCAAATTTCTACCAATTTCCGGGATTTAAAGAAATTGCTTGTACAACTGAACAAACGGCACCAGAACGCATTGAAAGATTCTATAATGAAATCACAGACGCTCAAAGAAATTATGCGATAGATAAAACTAATGACCGTTATTGGTTCCCTGAAACCATGAATCGTGGTGGGATAATTTTATGAATATAGATTTGGAGAAAATAGCTAAAGCTGAAAAAGAATTAAAGCAGCTAGAAGATAAGTATAAAGAGCTTGCGGCTGATGCCGCTCTGACAGCCGCAAGCTTTGCACCACCGCCATTTGGTACAGTTGCTGATGTTGTTAGTATTGGAAAATCAGTCTGGAGTGGTGATTGGGGTGGTGCTTTATTAGATGTAGTCGGCTTAATTCCTGTCGTAGGTGATACAATCAAGGGAGCTACTAAGGGAACTAAGATTGCCGCCAAAATGGATGAAGTTGCAGATGCCATAAAAGCTGCCCGCGCCAAACTGGCTAAAAAGAAAAATGATCTGATTAATGGTAGTAAGAAAAACAATAAGAAAAAAGTCGATGATGCGACAACAAATAGTTCCACTACAAAGTGTGCTCCCAAAAAACAGCGACAGATTCCAGAAGGGGGGCAATCTATTAAAAAACGCCGCCAAGACGGAGGTAATCCACCTGAGCATGTTCAGAAAAACCCAGACAAATACTACTATGATCCAGACACAGGAAAATATCCACGTCGCCCAGAGCCAAAACCCAATTTTTCTGATGGCACTCAAAGAAAAATTCCATGCTTTCCAAAAGGGACTCCCGTGGCAACCAATACAGGTACTGTTCCAATTGAAAATCTCACGCTTGGTACAAACGTCTTAGCATTTGATGAATTAAGCCAGACTCAGGTTCAAAAACCGATCACAGCGTTATTGCGTAACCGAACAATAAATTTAGTTGATATAACTGTGGGTACCGAAACACTCCAAGCGACTCTAAGCCATAGATTTTGGGTAGATAATAAAAAACAATGGATTGCAGCCCAATACCTAGAACCAACAATGTCTCTCAAAACCCTCACTGGCAAAATTGAGAACATCAAACAAATCTTGGTACGGGAAGTAAGCGAACAAGAAACCTATAACCTGAGTATCGCTGATTCTCATACATACTTTATAGGCAATGAAGGATTTCTTGTCCACAATGCGGATGAAAAACCTAACGGCAAAATTTATGTTGGTCGTGATCCTAATGGAAATGTGATTTACGTTGGACAAACCAAGCAAGACATGGAAGAACGTATAAAACAACACAGGAGTGATTCTGAAAAATATAAAAAATATGAATTTAAAAAAGATATGAAATTTGAAGTGGTTATGGATGGTTTGACGGATGATGAGATGGATTACCACGAGCGTCGTATCTACGATAATCATGGGGGTAAGGAAAATATTAAGGATAATAAGATACTTAAAAATCGCCAATTGCCAATGACTGATGAAAAGATCAATGCACTTAAGGCTAAACAGGGTAAACATTGTAAATAATTAGGAGAAAAAATTATGGCGTGGGAAGAATTTGAACGAAATGGAATCAAAGGCATAAGTGGTGATAAACCAATAGATGAATTCGCATTAGCACTGAAGCGAATTGTAAGCAGCTATGAAGACAGATATTCTCGAAAGCCAACCGTGGTCGAATTACTCTATGCATTAGAAACCGTCATCACGTCTAATCCAACACGTTATGTATCAGATTCAAAAGATTTAAAATTGGGAGAAATCATTGTGAATCGCAATGAAGAATTTCTTGATACGACCCAATATGAAGGGGTGTACACTGAACAAACCATACCCGGTTATCATGCTATATTACGACAAGCACCAGAACAAGCGATGCTTGAAGTGATTAAAATTCCTACATTGGAGGTACGGGAACGTACACTGGTTTGCGCGTATAAAATACTAGTCGATGACATCACCGACAAGATGGTGGAAACACTCATATTGAGTGTGCTGCTACAAGACTATTGTGATCGATATTATGAGGATCAAGCGGATCAAATTGATTTGCTCAATCTTAAATCAAATGTACGTTCGACAATTCCGTATAGCTCTGAAACCTGATTTTTATCGTTATGATTTAATTGATGAGCCAGCGTAGGGTGCGTCCCACGCACCATGAATCACACACCATTAATTATTTATTTAAAAATTTAAAATAAAATGGTGCCGACAACGGTGCGTAGGACGCACCCTACACTTCGGGGGGGAATAAACTATGTCAAATTACCGTCGTGTTCGAGTTGCAGGAGCAACTGATTTTTTGACTGTTAATGTGCTAGACAGAAAACGCATTGACTTAATTAACGCACCCGATTATTCCAAAAGAGGGACAAATCCATTAAAGAAGAAGTAACGCCAGAACAAATTAAAAAAGCACTCGCCGGCTCACTAACACAAACCACGCAAAATGCCGTGTCACTGCCAGCTATTCAGAGATACGTTTAAATGCTGGAGAACAAGCACCACCGATTAAAATGGATGGTAATGTCATTGTGGATGGTAATCATCGCTACATTGCCGGTGTGGTGCAAGGAACGATGCCAGAGGTGGTAGCGGGTACAATGGCTCCAAGTAAAACATCTCAAATTCAACCTATACACTCTATCAAAATAGATACAGTCGATTGGGGTAACTATTAATGATTATAATTCATTGTCAAACGGGGCGTGATATAGAAATCAACTCAGACACTTTAGAAAATTCTGTGCTTGATGGTTTAGATTTACATCGCGCCATTTTAGAAGGCTTAAACCTTACCGGTACCCGTCTGCGAAAAGCAAACTTAAGAGGTGCCTTAATGTCTCGTGCGAATTTAGTTAAAGCTGACTTAACAGAGGCACAATGTATGACAGCCGATTTTAGGTATGCTGACTTGAGAAATTGCAAACTCAATAAGTCAGCACCTATCTTTGCTGATTTTAGTGAGACAGACCTTCAAAGTGCTGATTTGGCTCAGGCAGACATTTTTGGTGCGGTTTTCAAAGGCTCTAATTTGAAAGGTACTGTCATGCTTTGCCATCGGTTAGAAGAAGCATCATTAGAAGGGGCTATTTTTGACAATTCTACTGTTTGGCCTGATGGTTACGAGCCAGAAAAGCATGGAGCCATTAGAATCAATTATTGAATAATCATTTTATTGTCCTTTAAGTTCCATTTTATAGTCTTCTAGTGTTTGCTGGGTACATGAAAAGGGGTGTACTTGAATAAGCCTTTTCCAATCATTGATATTTTGATCATCAATCAGGACTTGTGGCCGGAAAAGCCGTAAAAATATCGGCTATTCCAAATTCGGTCGCGCTTTTTTGAGCGTAATCAGCACCGCCAGAACTCCAACAATAAATATTAGCTCCTTGCTTTTTGAGAGTTTTTAGATGTTCAATCGTTGCTGGTATTGGAATTCGCTTGGTGCCAAAGCTACGGACAAAGGTGTCATCAACATCGACAAAAATATTAATAGGTTTTAATGTAGCCATCTGGTTAACTATATATAGACTGTGTTGGGTGGGATGCTACCAAATTAAAAAACGCTTGTCAAACCTAAATAAAAAATAAATATGTATCTATTCTGAAGCTATTTTAAAAATGAGAGTCAAATTTGCTTTATTCTCCTTGGAGCACATTAGCTGTATTCTATCACCTATATATATATAAGAATTGAAATTAAACTATTTTAGAAATGAGGGTAATTTTTAAGGCTCGCGTATTTTTCAGGTGATTTCAAAAAAGAGAGCAAGCGTAGGGTGCGTCCCACGCACCATTAATCACGCACCATTAATTATTTATTTAAAATCAAATGGTGCCGATTTAAGACGGTGCGTAGGACGCACCCTACTCTATTTTTTTAAAGCTATTTTATATGAGTCAAATTTGGTTTATTCTCCTTGGAGCACATTAGCTGTACTCTATCACCTAATATATATATGTAAGAATTGAAATTAAGCTATTTTAGAAATGAGGGTAATTTTTCAGGTGATTTTAAAAATGAGGGTAAAAAGACAGAGCCTAATAAAATAAAGGCTTGCTTATTAGTTATACTATAATATCGTGAAATCTATTTTAAGCACCTAAATTAGTACAACGGATTTGGGGAGTGAGCTCCTTTAAAACAACAAGCCTCAATTCCTAGTACGAGTCATTCTTTTCAGGTGATTTAAAAAAAGAGAGCAAAAAGACAGAGCCTAATAAAATCAAGGCTCGCGTATTTACGTTAAGCTATTTTAGAAATGAGGGTGAGGGTAAAATTTGGCGAGTGAGTACAACTAATGTAAAACAACGAATAAAAACCAAAACCGGCTCAAGCTTAATATATATATAAGAGATAAAATTAAGCGATTTTGGAAATGAGGGTAAAATTTGGATTATTCTCCTTGGAGCACATTAGTTGTACTCTATCACCTAATATATATATAAGAATTGAAATTAAGCTATTTTAGAAATGAGCCAGCGTAGGGT
This sequence comes from Candidatus Thiomargarita nelsonii, assembly GCA_000785145.2. Classification (GTDB taxonomy): domain Bacteria; phylum Pseudomonadota; class Gammaproteobacteria; order Beggiatoales; family Beggiatoaceae; genus Thiomargarita; species Thiomargarita nelsonii_B. Next base: position 1,673 of record JSZA02000382.1, on the reverse strand, counting down.
CAATGCCATTGGCGTAGGGGCGGGTGTAGGGGCAATCCTTTATGGTTGCCCGACACGATATGGCATTGCAGCGTAGGGTGCGTCCCACGCACCGAAATTAATAGATATGTGTAGGGTGCGTCCCACGCACCATGAATCACACACCATTAATTATTTATTTAAAAATTTAAAATAAAATGGTGCCGACAACGGTGCGTAGGACGCACCCTACACTTAGGGGGAATAAACAATGTCAAATTACCGTCGTGTTCGAGTTGCCTACGCCACTTATTTTTTGACTGTTAATGTGCTAGACAGAAAACGCATTGACTTAATTAACGCACCCGATTATTCCAAAAGAGGAACAATCCATTAAAGAAGAAATAACGCCAGAACAAATTAAGAATGCACTTGCTGGCTCACTAACACAAACCACGCAAAATGCCGTGTCACTGCCTGCTATTCAGAGATATATTGATCGTTTAAATGCTGGAGAACAAGCACCTCCGATAAAAATGGATGGCAATGTCATTGTGGACGGTAATCATCGCTACATTGCTGGGGGTGCATACGTGAGTTGTTATTCAGGCGCAGAAAACGTAGAAGCCGCCTTGACTAAGAGATAGAAAAAAAAGGTTTTGCTGCTGAAAAACTCTGGTCTAAGGGTTGGTTATCACCTCGCAAAGCTAATGGTAATCCTGTTACTTTCCCTGATGAAAATGGAAATCCTGAGCCAGTTCGTTGGAGTTATCATGTAGCACCTATCGTCAATGTAACACAACCTGATGGTAGTACAGAAAAACGTATTTTAGATCCGTCATTATCAGATAAACCGCTCACAGTAAATGAATGGAAAGCCCTTTGTGGCGTATCGCCAACTGATACTAATGACATAACCACTCCGCCAAACGAACACAATCCCTTTAATCATCGCACTGCCGGAAAAAATTACACTGTTAGTAACGCAGAGGAGGCCTTAAAAGACCACAAAGCCAGTAGAGATAGCAACCTTGCAGCGGTGAAGAGAAAAGGTAAATAACATGACTATTAAAGTTAAATCAATGGACCTTATCTATCAACTATGCCTGCTAGCTCTGGTGCTATTAGCTAGCTGTCATACTCAAGGAGAAAAAATGAACGAAATTCAAGGAGAAAAAATGAACGAAATCTATGAATTTACTAAAGTGAATACATTTTTTGAAGATCACGATAAGCATATTGTCTCTTTCAATACTGATACTGGGAGAACAATTTCGATTCAGAAAGAAGAACTGGAAAACCCAGATATCCAGTTTGTTCGTCGTGCCATAGTAGAAGATAAAGTAATATTTGTTGCCTATAACTCTATTACTGGTTTATGCCGTTTTGCTGTACCTTTTACTGAAGATTACGTTGATACAATCGAAGTCAAACATGAGACACCAAAGATATTGGAAGTCAGCCTCGTACTTCGCCCATCCTTTCTTTATCTCTTATTTACTCATCCCCGTTTTCATAATCTGCGGAATATTATTGAAAATGCTAAGGAAAAAGAGCAATTGGTTTGGGTTGGAACATTTCCTGGTGATAGTAAGATTTTAGATATTCGTTTAGCTCCCTTAACAGAGTAAGTGTAGGGTCAATGCCACCTTCGTTAAGGATAAATGCCCGCAATCGTGGTATTAGGAGTCCAAGATTTATCTTGGGCGTCGGCT
>JSZA02000380.1 GCA_000785145.2 Candidatus Thiomargarita nelsonii | reverse complement strand
CCTGCTTATATATAATCCCTGTAGTTAATGTTTTGACATATCCCTGCTTATATATAATCCCTGTAGTTAGGTTTTCTTAAGGTTAAGCCCATACCGTTTATCAGATGAAAATGACAATTCGTCGGACATTAAAATCGTCATCACTTTTTTATCGTTCATAATTTAGCCGAACAGAAAATAAATTCTGGACAAAAAGGATAACCACTTATGAAACGCCTCATATTATCCCCTTTGATGGCCATTATCTTCTGCACGGCAACAAATGTCAGTGCTAACCTAGCTCAATTCCAAGTGATCAACGGTCAGATTATTGACCCCTCTGATCAACCCTTCGTCGTAAAAGGTACCAACGTCTTTTGGGAAACCAGTCATACTGCAGCAATGCTAATCGACTGTTGGAATTTTAATACCATTCGCTTGAATCATTACCCCGATCCAGATTTACCCCGCGATGATCTCAATTATAGATTTGATTATATAGTGGCTTCCTACGCCGATAGAGGGATTGTTGTTATCTTCGATCTGGCACACGATGGCGAAGGTGAAGATGTGGGTATCGGCCATTACTGGCGCTCTCGACAAGATGAACTGGTCGAACTCTACGCCTACTACGCTGACCGTTATCGGGATAATCCTTATGTTTGGTTTGATCTGATTAACGAGCCAGGCACTCTCGATTTTGACTCAACGGCTTGGGTGGAACTCCACCAAAAGCTCATCCGCGCCATTCGCAACACTGGCAACAACAATCCTATCCTAGTTGAAGGCTGGGCTTGGGGGCAAGACGCGGGTAATTGGGAATCGACTCCCGTGCCAGAAGAAAATAGTGCTATCCTAAGCCTTGGCGATCAGATTTTGAACTTTGATGATAAAACCTATCAAAACATCATTTTCAGTCATCATGTTTACGATCAATGGAAATATGCGGATGTGAGCCGATTGGCTGATTATGTCGATAGAGTACGCGCTAAGGGTTACGCCTTGGTGGTCGGAGAATATGGCAGTCACAATGGCAGTACTGATACTTTGGATCCGACAAAGTGGATGTTTGAAGTCGCCATTCCCCGTGATGTTGGGCGTATCGTCTGGACGTGGGTGGCAGCCGATAATAACGATTTGACAATCAACACACAAATGTTGGGTGGAGGAGACGGCATCGATTCTTGCACAGCACCGACTAATCTCACCGAATTGGGAGAACTGATTTGGGCAGACAATCATTCAGCCCCACCACCACCGCCTAATGAATTTTCAACCTTAACGCTCACAAAAAGTAAAGATAGGGGCCAAATCAGGGCCAAGCAAATCGGAAAACGATGGACGATCAACTGCAACTTAAATTGCGATGAAAAGAGTTATGATTATTCCACTGGTAGCGAGATCATTTTACAAGCTAGGCCCAAAAAATGCTTTGAATGGCTCGGATGGAGTGGTGATTGTAGTGGCACAGAACGAGAGATAAGCGTGACGCTTAGCTCAGATATGATCTGTATAGCCAACTTTAGAGGGGGGAGCAAGCTAACGGTTCAAACACTAGGCAATGGTAAAGTCATCAGTCAAATGATTGATTGTGGTGAAATCTGCGAAGCTTATTATCCTAATCAGAAAAATGTCTTATTAAAAGCTATTCCTGAGACGGGATATTCATTTGTCGAATGGGATTGTGAGGGGAAAAAGCGCACTCAACCCAAAATGATGGTAAAGATGAATTCAGATATAACCTGTACTGCAAGCTTTGCTCAAGCTGTCGAACTCACGCTTGTCACTGTCGGTGAGGGTCGCGTCATAATCACACCAAAAGGCTCTGACTGTGGTGTCAATTGCAATGCTTATGATCCGGGCAAAAAGCTTAGACTGAGGGCTATCCCTAGTGCGGGTTTTCTCTTTGTTAGTTGGGGTGGCGATTGCAGTGGTACGAAAAACTTGACGACTGTGACTATGGATAGCAGCAAACGTTGTATTGTGAGTTTTATCGCCAAAAATGCCAACGTTCTTGAAAAAGCGATACGACAGATGGTGAGCCAGTTTTATGAAACATTTCCTAACTTTGATGGCAACGCTTTAGCACTCCAAGAGGCTTTTCAGTTAGCCTTGCCGGTTATTATGACTCTTGATAGGCAATGTCCAATATGGCCTACGTCATCTTTTAATGATAGCTATATTTCGGGTGATTACACGGCAAGTATTAATATCATGCCAGATCATTCTGTTGAGATTTTGTTTAGAGAGGATGTCATGCCTCCCATTCGGATTTATTACGATGTACTGGGAGAAAATGACGAGTTTGCAAATATTTTTAGATGGGATTTGTTGCTTTGGTAATCTTGGACATCCAAGATAAATCTTGGACTCCTAAACTTCTCGGAGTCCAAACTTTAGTTTGGGAGAGGATCATGAATATTCATTGTTTATGCATTGTTAAAAACGAAGATGACATTATTGGTGAAGTATTAGAGCAGGCAGCAGTCTGGGCAGATAACATCTACATAGCAGACAATGGTTCTACAGACAACACCCAAAAAGTGATTGAAGAAAAAGCCCAACAATATAGCAATATTCATTATTTAGGTGTGAGAGACGAGCCTTTTACTGACGAGATTCGTGGCAAAATTTTCCAAGAGATACAACAAGACTCAAAAATAGGAGACTGGTGGTGCCGCCTAGATGCCGACGAGTTTTATATTGATAATCCGAGCGACTTTTTAAAACAACTTGCACCACACGTTGATCATGTTTGGGGCGCTTCTTATCAATTTTATTTTACTGAGACTGATTTTGAGCACTATGAACAAGATAAGGTGGCGTTTTTAGCACAACCCTTAGAGCAACGCTTTAGCTATTATAAAAACAATTGGTCTGAAATTCGTTTTGCTAAACATACAAATTATTTCAATTGGCCTGCAAACGCAGCATGGCCAACAATCATGGTTTCCCCGACCAGTAAGCGGATTAGATTGCGTACTTACCAGTACAGAAGTCCAGAACAAATTATTAAACGCTTAACTTTGCGTCGACAAATTGTTGAACAAACTCAAGGGCGTGTTTTCAGTCATATCATGAATACTGAACAAAAACAACGGTTTAATCATGACGGCGGATTAATTGGCAATAATGATGAAAAAAACGATGATATTACGTTCAAAGAAGCCATCAAACCAACAACGGGGTTTGATTTTTTAGAAGCTGACAATTACATTGCTCATGAAGATTTAATGCCCTCTTTTTTCTGCAAACCGCTGTGGTTGCCAGCTAAGGTTTGGTATTTTATAAAATTAACCAGTGAGTCTGTTTTTAGTCTAATTAGGGGGATAACAAAAACCGCTAGGGCTTGAAACCAATTAACTACAGGGATTTTTTTTTAGCAGTGATTTGTCAAAATCGCACTTAGACTTCAATGCCATATCGTATCGGGCAAACCCGATAGGGTATGCCCCTACAAAAATTGCATATCACGTAGGGGCAATCCCTTGTGGTTGCCCGCCCCTACGAACGATACGATATGGCATTGACTTATCCCAGCTATACTGAGCACTGCCACAAATTGCACTTTTGTCATTTCGACGTGAGGAGAAATCTTATTTTCGCCGCTACAGATTTCTCCTGTCGTCGAAATGACAAACAAAGCGCAAATTGTGAAGGTGTCAAGTATAATAACAAATCCCTGTAGTTTGTGCAGGACGGGATATTCAATTGAAAAATGCAAGAATAGATTCCGGAAAGTTTGATTATTTGTTTGGTAAGGCATCTGGCGCAAAAAATGCCAATCATAATTTGCCGCGCACCAAGCAAAACTTGGCGCATATGAGGCGGCTTGGCGTTCCAGACAATGCCAATGGGCGGATTTTGATCCAAAATCATTTTGATGGAGTTGTCAATGATCCAAACAACATCATAAAAACTTGGACAAATAAAAATAGTCAGTTTGAAATTAGAGAATCTTTATTTTCTGGCCCCGGCGGATTTGCAAAGTTTGAATCGGCTTGGGAAATTATGAGTGATGGTAGCAGAAGATTCACAACAGTAATAATAAAAGGAGGATATTGATGCTGAATAAACGTTTTAACTATCCCGATGAAATGGATTTCTTATCCGTTTTCGGCGTGGAACCATTGGAATCTCAACCTAAAGATGGATTTTGGTGTTATCTTTTATCTGATGATAATCAGCGACAAGTCAAACTATCCTTTGATATGCCGGAAAGCTCAATACAGACGACGTTAATAATCGACGGTTTAGAAATCAGTACTGTTAGTTCTGAAGGTGCTGAATACTTAAACATCAATGATAAAACGATCAGAGGAAAATGCCAAAACGATTCCGATGTCACTGAATTACTGATTAAATTTGAACCACACTTGCAAGTGACGTGGTCAAATTTAAGAATATAGTAAGTACTGAATCACAAATTTTCAGGTAGGGGTTTTGAAACACCGGTAATGTAGGGTGCGTCCTACGCACCTTTTCGCATCATCAGGGTGCGTAGGACGCACCCTACAAAAAACTAAAATACCTGAAAACTTATGCTTCAGTACTTAGTTGCCCACCACAGAGAGTAAAACGTTACGGAGCAGGTTGCAAACATGCTCCAGCAAAGAATGGAGCGGATTTCCCGAAACAATTCGGTTTTGCCCGTTTCGGGAAATCCGCTCCATTCCCGAAACTGAATGTTTCGGGAAATCCGCGGAGCGAAATTCCCGAAACAAAAATTATGTTTTGCCTAATCCCTGTCGTTAAGGTTTAGATTTTAAACGGATTCCGCAAAGGCTGCTTATGCGCGATCCCGATAATCACCAGCCCCGGCCAGAATAAATAGGATAATATTTCCAAATTTTCTCCAAAAGTATAAAGAAAAAGAATCAGTATCATCGCCAACCCCACCTCTGCAACCTTGCTTGTCTGTGCTTTCAGCAGTAATTCCACAAAACTCCAGACCATAGGAACTAACAGCGCAATAAAACCGACAATACCCTTCACAAACAATAACCCATACCAACAGTGGTGACTGCCAATAGGCATGTGTTCGACCAGATGCGGGCCCGGCTCGACGACACCATGCCCCCAGATAGGCGCTTCATCGCGCCAGCGTTGTACAGCAATTTTTCCCAGATCTGAACGTACTCGACTGGAGTCCGCTCTAGCACCTTTGAAACGTGCTATAACCACGTCTATCAGATCAATGAGCTGTGCCGCGAGCATGCCGAGGCTATAACAAGCAAAGGCCATTAAAAAATGAATCAATGGGCGAGTCAGATTACTTAAACCCCAAACAATAATTGGCACAGAGAGCATACTAACGAATGCCAACCGTGATTTTGACATGAATATCATGGTTAGACAACCAGCAAGCCCATACCAGAACCATTTACGCCTTCTGTCCTGCTGTAGAACGAAAAGGAAATAAATATTGGCAACAAAACCTATAGCAGGCCCCCATGGAGCGAAAAACCGCCAACGCAAAACGCCATCATAAGTCTGACTGTACAAAGTCACAACAAAAAAATCTGGGCCGGGTCCTAAAGGTGCCAGTGGGGAAACATACAAAATTTGCGGCAGATGTAGTATAGCTGCCCCGATAAAAAGCGGTATTAACACCACCGTATGATAACAGACAATGACGCCAGCACGGTAGATGAGTTCGGGACGGATATCCAGACTCGCCCCCAATAACGGAAATATGGCTATTAAGGCCCAACCTTTCGCCCACCCAACCGACGATTTGATCAGTTTGCCAGTGCCCAGTTCCCAGTTGAGATGTCCCATAATGAGCGCCACTTCCATCACTAACATGCCAATAATCCAAATCCAGATGGCTATAGGCACATGTACGCGGTCAGCTTTTGGCGTGTCTTCAGTCTGGAAATACCATTTTAGCAATAGGTAAAACAACAGTACCCAAGCAATGGCGGGGGCTAAAGGATACAGTGCTCCAAAAACGTAAAAGATGTAGGTGCCAGTAATGGAATACCAAACGACACGTTCTTCAAAATTGCGAGGTTGTATGCTATCCATCTGACTCGTTCAAAAGTTTGCGGATATAAGGCGCTCTGATCCAGATGAGTAGCAGTCCACTTATCGTAAATAAAGAAGCTAATATGGCACCTAACAACCCCATCATTCTTTTAGGTGAACTCGGTTTGTCTGGCAGACTGGGTTTAGAAAGCATTTGTAACAGAGGATAGGATGCAAAGAGGTCCGCTTGACTCGTTTCAATTCTAGCCCGAGCGGAAGTATAGACAGCCTCAGCAATCCGATGTTCGCGTTGTAATTCTTCTAGCTTGGCGGCATTTTCATTTTGTGCGTTGAGCCGATTTTCAATTTTGTTAATCAAACGTGCCAGTTCTTTGGCTTTTGCAGCAAGCCCATGTTGTTCTGCATATAAACTGATCAAATTTTGAAATAATTGAGCGCGTTTTTCACTGTTATTTAGGTTTAAATGTTGTACGTTGGAGCGTCCCAATAACACACTGCTTCGTTTGAGCATAGCTTGGTGACTGGCTTTCTGATGAGCGCGTTCTTTTACAACTTGAGGATGATTGTTGCCCCATTTCGATAAATAAAGCGTCAGCAACGCGCTCGCGTCCGTGTAATTTTTGAGGTTTTCTTGGAATAATAAGTCGCTTTTTAACAAAAGTGCATCCGCTGCTTGTTGGGCAGTAATACCTAAATTTTTAGAAAGCTGACGTACTTGGGCACGTTTTTTTTCATGTTCAGCGAGTCCCTCAGCACGCTGCTGACGCAATTGTTCGATGCTCGTTGCCAATAGCAAATGTTGCTCGACTGATACGAGTTTCGTTTTAATTTTATGCGCCAACAAAGCATCGCGGGCCGTTTTTAGTTTATTTTCATAGCGCCTGAGCATTGTGCTGAAACTATTTTCACGTTGTTTAATTTCGTCCAAACGTAGCAGTTGTAAGTTAGTTTGCAGGGCATGGTATAAAGCCCAAGATTTATCTACGGCTTGTTGTGGGCTTTTTCCATTGAGTTCAAACAAGATAAGGGAAGTTTGAGCAATTAGCTTGATTTTTGGTTTGCCAAAAGTGCTTTTTGTCATTTTCATACTATCTGCTGCGGTTTGGAGCACGGTTGCATTTTCCACGATACTTTTGTAATTGACTTTAGGACTGAGTGTGGAATGCCCATAAGGGGAAGAGGCTACTGTAGAAGCTTGACCAATATTGTCAATAGTAATATTAGCACCAGCCCCCGTGCCGGGCAAGATTAAGGTCCACTTGCTAGTATAAGTCGGCTGAGTTAGGTATAGGTAAGATAATGCTGTGCTCCAAATCAGTCCGTTAATCAAAATGCCTAATACAGCATAACGTAACCAACGCCAAGGTTCACCAGATTTTCCCCAGTGCCAAAGCAGTACACGTTTCCAGAATAGGCTTTGCAGGTTATTGGGTTTAATTGCTAGTGCCATTTGAAAGTAAGGTTTTGATTAATACAGCCGGTGTCAGAAAATTAACCAATGCGCCAGCAATATCCCTCATACTCGTCATGCCTGAGTCATAACAAGCAATGCCATCATTAGGCATAATATAGGGATTTAAAATATCATCATCAGCATTGGCTATCAAGTCTTCAATAGCACGTTTTATCACTTGGGTTTTTCCGTTAAAGGGATTAGTACTGATTAATATAGTAGAACGGCTGGCATTGGTTGTTTGAATACCACCGACACAGTTGCCGGCAACGGCTGCTCTTAATAAACGGGTGCCATAAGGTATACTCAACATACCGGAACCGATAGATGCTTGTGCATTACTAGGAGAAGGAAAGACTAAGTTGGACATAAACACTTTAAAACCGGGCGGCGTGAGTTGTGAAGGACGAATGAGTTCTGTTTGAAAATATCCCAAGGAAGGTACGACGATTTGATCACCATCAATCAGTGGTATATCCAGTACCGGTTCACCTGTTAAAATTCCTGATAAATCAATTGTTTGATGCTTACCCTGACGGATTAATCGTATGCTTTTGATATCAGCATCTGGGCGTATGCCGCCCGCCCCTTTGAGGGCTGCACTTAAATAGCGTTTTGTGGGATAGTCACCGGTTTGTTGAGTTTGTTGTTGCGCTTGTCTGGCGACTGGACGATCATTAATCAAAATACGCCCGGGCTGAAAAACGGCACCCGTCACGGTGACGCGAACTGCTCTCCATTGTAGTGGTTTCACACTGGCTTGAATAAAATCGGCTCTGAAAAATCCATTTTTTATCAATTGATGAATCATTTGTTGCTCTAATTGAGCGATTGTCTGTCCAGCCGCCATTAAGGGTTCGAGATAGGGCAAGTTGAGTTTGCCATCAATATTTATTTCAAATATTCCATTGAACTCTTCACCCTCCTGAATAGCAATACGCACCCTGTCTCCTGGTGACAAGGTGAGTGGTGCGAGGATAATTTTTTTAGAGATAGGCACCGGTTCAGGTAATCTTTTTAAAATGTCCTGTGCAATGGTGCGGGTGGGGAGAGTATCTCGGACGTAGTGGGGAAATTCTTCTTCTTGTGTTTGATGAGTGCTACAAGCGGTCATTAAAAGCGTTATGATTAAGAAGAATGCTTGTTGTTTTATATGAAAAAAATTCATTTTTTAGCTTCGCTATTTATTAACTACAGGGATTTGTCAAAACACTTAACGACAGGGATTATATATTAGCAGGGATTTGTCAAAACACTTAACTACAGGGATTATATTTTAGCAGGGATTTGTCAAAACACTTAACTACAGGGATTAT
>JSZA02000220.1 GCA_000785145.2 Candidatus Thiomargarita nelsonii | reverse complement strand
TGAAATTTATAACAATGGTGGGTTTCGCTATCGCTCTACCCACCCTACAAAAAAACCTTAACTTAATGGCATTGACGTCTGGCTGCTAGACAAATGAACTTGCGAGTTCATGGCACTCTGGGTATATTGATCCGCTCGGTACGTCGTGGCTTGAAAACTTCTAGCGAAATCAAAGCCTGTATAAAATCTATACCATCTCGTTCAACACTTCATATTAAGGCGACGCTTATTCGTAGTGCTGTTAAAGACTTGAAAAAGTTTTATGGATAAAGACTTTCTACTTCACAGTGAGCTCACTGCCATTAAGCCTGTCCCGACGTTAGGAGGGCTCTAAGCTCATGTAGGGTGGATTAAGCGATAGCGTATCCACCCTCCGACATTGTATGGGATTTTGCGTAGGGTGCGTCCCACGCACCGATGTCAAGTGTAGCCGTGCATTTATAAACGAGTATTTGGACTCACATAATTCCAAAAAATTTGGGCAGGATGTAATGCAGTGGTCGCCACACCGTCAGCTATCTGATGACGACAACTCGTACCAGTCGCTACGATGACTGCATTATCTGGTGCTTGTCGAATAGCGGGGAACAATTGCATTTCGCCAATTTTCATAGAAAGTTGTTCGTAACCATGGCACCCGGTAATTGCTTGAGGGCTTGAATAGTACTGTCAATGCCAACCAGTGATTTTTGGTGACAATGAACATGTACGATAAGTTCTTGTTTTTTATAGCTAAACTGTGTTATGTCAATATTTCCCACCGACAATTCTTGGAGGATAAATTCTTCAAACAGTTTGGCACTTTCACCTAAAGTACGCATTTTGTCTCGTGCTTCAACTAAATCAATGGCTTCATCCCGTAGCGTCAACAGTTCTGAGGGCTCTAAGCCAATCATCTTCATTCCCGATTTATTAACCAAATCATAACAATGCACAATAATCTGTCCAAGTGCTTTTTTAGCCTGTTTGAGCAAACCTTGGCTAATCAATAAACGGGGAGAGTCCGTTAAAAAAATGGGGATGATGGAATAGCCGTTAAACGCCAAAAATTGGATCGCAGCTTGAGCTATCTGGGGTTCATGGTATTGAGTGAAAATGTCACATAACAAAATCACTTGTCCATTCGGACTCTTTTGAGCGTTTTTATGTCGATTCCACCAAACGGATTGGCTGCTAATAACCGGTAATTGACGCGCCACCCCTAAGCGTTTTTTTAACCAAGTGCTATTAGCAAGGCGATTACTGAATCTCGGAAACTTAGCCCCCAACCTGAGCATTAAGGCATAATGGCGCAATAATCTGGTTTTGAGTCCAATCCCTTTTTTGTGATGGTAGTGATGCAAAAATTCGGCTTTAAATCGCGCCATAGAATAAAATTCTTCCTTAATACTCAAAAACGTTTTTTTGTCCTCCCTGAGATCCAATTCTGGGCGCAAATGCAATAAACCCACTGAGGCATGTCCATAACAAATAAACGGCGTCTTGTGATTTGCCATAATTTGTTGGATTTTAGTCACATAAGCGGGCAGATCCGACACTGCGACGGCGGTATCTTCAATAACACTAACGGCCTTTTTTTCACTGCGTATGCCCATCAGCAGCCCAAGCCCTGCCTTGCGTAGTGCCCAGACGTTGCTCATCTCTGATGATTGGATAAGCATAACCAAGCCCTCGTTGTTGTAAGTCTTGTATGAGAACTTGGGCGCGTTGTTCTAATACCGAAGGCTCATCATCAAACAATTCAATGACTAAGACGGCGCGTGGATTTCCCTGAATCCAAAAACGATTACGAGACTGCTCCAGATTATCTTTAGTGCATTCTAATATTCTTTGATCAATTAATTCTATGGCAGCGGGATTGTGTGGCAGCATTGCCACGGTGGCACGCATGGATTTGACTAAATCGACACAGATTAAGAGTTTATGTTTGGGTATGGGCACCCAATTTCCATACATCTAGTGTGGATAAATAGAGGGCGTATCCACCTGATTAATCTATAAGAGCTTAACTTAATGGCATTGGCATAGAAAGGGGGCTAGATTGAAAGCTTTGCCGGATTTATTCCAAGGCTGATGATTAGCAAGATAATCCAAGGCATAACCGGTATTGCGGCGGATTTTTAGTGCTGGTGACCAAATTTTTTTTTATTGCTCTTCTCTCAACGCCAAACCATCACTGTCATTGAAGTACTGATGCCAACCCCACCGTGGCACCAAAATCGCATCTCCCGCTTCCCAGTCCACGCGCTTACCTTCAACAATGCTATGGCCATTACCCTTGAGTACATAGATAATGGTCTCATAACTATGACGATGGTTGCGGGTGCTTTGTCCTTTTTCATTTTACCACATTCTCGGTTCCCAAACCGATAGCACCTAAGGATTGAGCGGCACCGCCTTTCGCGCACAGGTCATAAAACATGTCCCGCCAGTTCTCAGTTTCATCAGCAAGCGGATGCTCATTGCGATATTTGTCGTCAATACCAATGGCATCAAGGAACCTCATGAACAGACGAGGATGTGCGACACCATCAATCCATTCCTTTTCGATACCAATATCTTTAAGCGCCGCAGCATCCTCGTCACTAACTTGGCCCGTTTCTTCGGTCAGGTTATGCCGTTTTCTTATGCCAAATTGACAGAATGGCAGAAACACAGAATAAGGTTATGGAAATTACTCCGTTTAGGTGTTCTGCCAAAATGTCAGTCTATAGCAATAAAGCTTTTCGTGAAAGTGGCATTAAAGTTAGTAAATAATAAGAATAATATTTAAAAATATGGCATTGCCCCTTCTTTTTTTTGTTGAAAAGTCTATCATTAAGCATCATCATGTTTAGACAAAATCTTAAAGGTATCAAACTATGTCAACTCGTTTACGTACTTTTGAAACTCGTGGTCCAGTCGATCCGACTCGCAACTATGTTGTTCCACGCACCGAAGAAATTGCCGATTTAGTTCAACGTATCAAAGACGGGCGATATATTGTCATTTTCGCGCCACGTCAAACTGGAAAAACGACGTTTTTTCGTTGGGCCTTAGATGCCTTGGTTGCAAGCGACGATGCTTATGTACCGATTAAGCTGAATTTTGAAACGTGTAAAAACCTTTCTCAAGAGGCTTTTTATAGTCGTTTAAAAAAAACTATTCGTAAAGAACTAGAAAAGGTTTTGCTTGCCCGCCGCCATACAGCATTACAGCAATTCTTGGAAGACTATGCCATTACTTGTCACTCTTCCATGATCAGTTTTTTTGAACAACTGGGTGACTACCTCAAAAACAGCCGGCTTACCATCATCATTGATGAGTTTGACGGGATTCATCAATCCGTCGTCAGTGATTTTCTACATGCTTTGCGTGATATTTACCTCTCAGAAGAGCCTAATCGTTGTCCGTACAGTGTTGGTATTGTGGGTGTCAAGAGCATCACTCAATTGAACTATGATCGTTCAATTTCTCCCTTTAACATTCAAGACGAATTTGCACTTTCCAACTTCACTGTTTCCCAAGTGCGTACTCTCTTAGGGCAATATACAGAAGAAGTCGGACAAGCCTTTGCACCGCCTGTCATTGATAATCTTCATAAACAAACAGCAGGGCAACCGTTTCTTGTTAACCGCATAGCGCAGATATTGACTCACGATCGTTCAGAAACGATTTCTTTAGCCCATTTTGAAAGTGCTCATCAACAGATTTTAAATGAACAAAATGTCCATTTTTCCCACTTAACCACCAATATTCGCCGACATCCGCGCTTTGAAACTCTTTTAATGGACATATGCTCGTATGATGCCGGCATACCCTTCAATATCCGTAATGAGTTTATCAGCGAACTGGTAACTTATGGCGTTTTAAAGGCCGGTAGTGATGGATTTTGCGAAATTGCCAATCCCATTTATCAATACTGTATTGTGCAGACTTTCCAGCCTTTGTTCAATGGGTTAGAGCGATAATATCTCCAGGAAGACACCGGTTTTTTCGATAGAAACAAAAATCTGGGGAGGCAAAAGCCTTTATCAAGCGGGTAAACGTCAACTGGCAAAATATCTCAAGTTAGAAGGTGTTCAAGAGGGTTACTACATTGTGTTTGATCACCGCGTCAAGCCCGAAGCACGATTCGATACCGATATCATTGATGGCAAGACGATTGTGAGTTATTGCATTTCGGTGAGGCAAAAAAAACCCTCTGCCAAAGCTTGAGGACGCATTATTTCAGCTCATCTAGCATTAAAGTTCTTTTTTTTTTTCAGATAAATATTTTGGTAGGAGTCCAAGATTTATCTTGGAGGTCATCAACAACAAGCCATAAGTAACTAACTATATGACAAGAGAGACATGCACAAAAAAAACAGAAAGCACAGTCAAACGAATTATAAATCCTGTCTCTTGGATTGCCGGCAGTTTAAATCGGCAATTCAGTGTTGCCATGATTACTGCTTTGACCATCGCATCTATCATTTGCCTCATTCTATTCATTGCCCTCTACCATAAACAATTGGCGCAGGAACGTAGCACGGCTTCGATTGCGGTAAATAGCAAGCGTAGGGTCAATGCCATATCGTGCCGACCATGTAGGGTGGATATCGCCTGTAGAGTATCCACCGATATTTATAGATTAATCATGTGGATACGCGGAGCAATAGCCACCCTCCGACATTGTATGGGATTGTCGCGAGACTTAATGGCATTGAAGCGTAGGGTGCGTCCCACGCACCGATGTCAAGTGTAGCCGTGCATTTATAAACGAGTATTTGGACTCACATAATTCCAAAAAATTTGGGCAGGATGTAATGCAGTGGTCGCCACACCGTCAGCTATCTGATGACGACAACTCGTACCAGTCGCTACGATGACTGCATTATCTGGTGCTTGTCGAATAGCGGGAAACAATTGCATTTCGCCAATTTTCATAGAAAGTTCACTGTGTTCGTAACCAAACGCGCCTGACATACCACAGCAGCCCGTTTGCAACGCCGTGACACTGGCACCTGGTAATTGCTTGAGGGCTTGAATAGTACTGTCAATGCCAACCAGTGATTTTTGGTGACAATGAACATGTACGATAAGTTCTTGTTTTTTATAGCTAAACTGTGTTATGTCAATATTTCCCACCGACAATTCTTGGAGGATAAATTCTTCAAACAGTTTGGCACTTTCACCTAAAGTACGCATTTTGTCTCGTGCTTCAACTAAATCAATGGCTTCATCCCGTAGCGTCAACAGTTCTGAGGGCTCTAAGCCAATCATCTTCATTCCCGATTTATTAACCAAATCATAACAATGCACAATAATCTGTCCAAGTGCTTTTTTAGCCTGTTTGAGCAAACCTTGGCTAATCAATAAACGGGGAGAGTCCGTTAAAAAAATGGGGATGATGGAATAGCCGTTAAACGCCAAAAATTGGATCGCAGCTTGAGCTATCTGGGGTTCATGGTATTGAGTGAAAATGTCACATAACAAAATCACTTGTCCATTCGGACTCTTTTGAGCGTTTTTATGTCGATTCCACCAAACGGATTGGCTGCTAATAACCGGTAATTGACGCGCCACCCCTAAGCGTTTTTTTAACCAAGCGCTATTAGCAAGGCGATTACTGAATCTAGGAAACTTAGCCCCCAAACGGAGCATTAAGGCATAATGGCGCAATAATCTGGTTTTGAGTCCAATCCCTTTTTTGTGATGGTAGTGATGCAAAAATTCGGCTTTAAATCGCGCCATATCTACGTTCGCGGGACATTCTGATTGACAGCCTTTACAAGACAGGCACAAATCCAACGTTTGTTTCAGATCGTCGCTGGCAAATTCTTGCGAATTGAGTGCCTGTCTGAGCAAATTAGCCCGCCCTCGTGTCGAATAAAATTCTTCCTTGGTTGCCATGTACGACGGGCACATAATCCCTGTACTTTTTCGACAAGTCCCTGAGCCATTACATTTTTCGGTAGCGGCTCTCAATCCAAGGTCTTTGTCCCAATTAAATTGGGTATTGATTGTCGTTTTTGGTGCATCAATTCGCAAATCTTGATCGATAGGCAGATCAGTAATAATTTTGTTCGGATTGAAAATATTTTTGGGATCAAAAGTTTGTTTTATTTGGAGCAGCACTTGATAAACCTCATCACCCAGCATTTTTTTAATATAAGGACCACGTACTCGACCATCACCATGTTCACCCGATAATGAGCCTTTAAATTCAGCCACTAAATCGGCTACTTGATCGGCAATACTCAAAAACGTTTTTTTGTCCTCCCTGAGATCCAATTCTGGGCGCAAATGCAATAATCCCACTGAGGCATGTCCATAACAAATAAACGGCGTCTTGTGATTTTCCATAATTTGTTGGATTTTAGTCAGATAAGCGGGCAGATCTGGCACTGCGACTGCGGTATCTTCAATAACACTAACGGCCTTTTTTTCACTGCGTATGCCCATCAACAGCCCAAGCCCTGCCTTGCGTACTGCCCAGACGTTGCTCATCTGCTCATCTCTGATGATTGGATAAGCATAACCAAGCCCTCGTTGTTGTAAGTCTTGTATGAGATGTTGGGCGCGTTGTTCTAATATCGAAGGCTCATCATCAAACAATTCAATGACTAAGACGGCGCGTGGATTTCCCTGAATCCAAAAACGATTACGAGACTGCTCCAGATTATCTTTAGTGCATTCTAATATTCTTTGATCAATTAATTCTATGGCAGCGGGATTGTGTGGCAGCATTGCCACGGTGGCACGCATGGATTTGACTAAATCGACGAAATGTACACAGATTAAGAGTTTTTGTTTGGGTATGGGCACCAATTGTAATGTGGCTTCAGTCAGCAAAACCAGTGTGCCTTCTGAGCCGCATAGAAAGGGGGCTAGATTGAAAGGTTTGCCGGATTTATTCCAAGGCTGATGATTAGCAAGATAATCCAAGGCATAACCGGTATTGCGGCGGATAATTTCTGGGTGAGGATAATGTTTTTTGATGCTTTCGGTATCAATCGCATGGTAGATTGAACGATAAATATCACCCTCTAAGCCAGCTTGCTTGAGTTTGTTTTCTAATTCATCTAATGGCCCAAATCGCGCCACCGAGCCATCTGATAACACGGTTTCCATTTCGATAACATGATCGCGGGTGGTACCATAGAGGAGAGAATGTGAGCCACAGGCATTATTGCCAATCATACCCCCCATCATGCAGCGATTAGAGGTAGAGATGTTTTGGGCAAATATCAGATTTTTTTGAGAGACAAAATCATTCAAATCGTCAAGAATAACGCCGGGCTGTACGCGGATCGTATTGTTTTTGATCTCACTGAGAATCTGAGTCATATAACGCGAAACATCAACAACCATGCCGTTACCTACACATTGACCGGCAGTACTTGTCCCTGCTGCTCTAGGAATGAGCGGGATATGATGTTGATGGGCAAATTTTACAATTTTTATACAGTCATTTTTATTTTTTGGGCGGACAACGGCTCTAGGCATTTCTTGATAGATCGAAGCGTCTGTCGCATAAAGTCGTCTGGAAGCTAAATCTACTAGCACTTCTCCAGCAATAGATTGTTCCAATTTTTTATATAGATTGTTGGTTTTCATAGCGTGACATTTTTCTGAAATGCTATAGTATAATCCATTTTTAACCAATTAAAAATCTCAAACGAGATATAGCTTTTCAGATAAAGATTTTGCTAGGAGTCCAAGATTTATCTTGGCTGTCCCAAGATAAATCTTGGACTCCTATTTTCTGAAATACTATAGTGCAATATTTCCAAGTTCTCTCATGCCGGGGGTATCTATGATCATTGCACCGTTTTTCAAATGAGTCAAATGACGATGTGTTGTTGTGTGTCTCCCTTTTCCGTCTTTTTCTCTGACCATTTGCGTTTCAAATAACGCTTCTCCTATCAGATGATTTAATAAAGTCGTTTTCCCTACGCCTGATGATCCGAGCAAACAATATAATAACACGATGGGATGAATATGACTTCGTCTGATGTTGTAATTAGAGTCGAGTGATTGAATAATCATGGCGGTGTCAATATTAGCCGCAATTAATTGAAATTCTATTTTTTTTCCTGATGTTTTCCTTTTTAGTAAGGATTTTCTTGGAAAAATGTCATGAATGATCGCAAAGGAATCATCATCAAAGCATCCTTTTTGCCATTGTTAATGATATAACTTTCCTTATTGACGGTGATGACTCTGGCTATTTGATAATCCGTTAATTTTGCAGAATCCGTTCTCTCATGAAACCATTTATTAAAACCTAACTTTTCTATATTCATTGATATTTATTTTATAATAACAACATTAAAAATATTATAAACTATAAAAATGGTATAATATACACTCATTTTAAGTTAGAAAGAGACAGGATAAACAGTATGGATATTCAAACAGTAACAACATTTTTTATGTGGTGTACAATCATGAATGGAGCCCTGTTGCTCTTCTGGACTACAATCTGTCTATTGGCACCGGATTTGCTGTATCGCACACAAAGCAAATGGTTTCCCATTCCCCGAGAAACCTTCAATGTGGTTATCTACTCATTCCTTGGCTTGTTCAAAATCTTTTTTCTATTCTTCAATCTTATTCCCTACGTGGCTCTGCTAATTATTGCCGCTAAGGAATGAGAATTAAATTTTTTCGCCGAAAATCAACGTGAATATGAAAAAATGTAGTAGAAAAAGTAGAAAATTATTTTTGTTAAAAAGGCGAGCAACATGGAAACTATTGACCAAATACAACAACGTTTGCAAAAGTC
>JSZA02000222.1 GCA_000785145.2 Candidatus Thiomargarita nelsonii | reverse complement strand
CGTCCAAATGCTCGCATGGACAAGAAGACTTGAAGGATAAGGCGGTTTAAAAAACCAGTCCTCAGTACTAATAAGAAATAATGCGAATCGTTTCAGCAATCCGGTAGATAGAATAACTCTTCATCCGCTCAAAGGTGATACGCGCTTGTTTGATCGCATCATTAATGACACTCAAGCCCGGTGCAGTGAGAATAATATCTGCTGCTGCCCGTGCCGCGTCGGTAGCATTGGAAACGGCAAAACCACAATCCGCCTTTTTCAGTGCTGGCGCATCATTAACGCCATCACCAGTCATGCCCACAATATGACCGCCTTTTTGCAAAGTATCAACAATACGATATTTATCTTCTGGCACCACTTGGGCGAAAATATCCACCGATTCAATCAGTTCCACAATACTGGATTCATGGCTATGGATACTTATAGTAGTGTCAGCGATACTGGCTTGTGGATTTTGAGTTTTGCGATGTTATTGGGGCGTTTGGAAATTTATACTTTACTTGTGTTGTTGATGCCAGCCTTTTGGCAAAAGTAATTTAATGCTTGAGTGTTTAAAATAAATATGTCTCCAGAAAATTTTTTTCGTGCTTTAGCCGATGAAACTCGTTTGCGTTGTGTAGTTTTAATACAACAACAAGGTGAACTGTGTGTCTGTGAAATGAGTTATGCACTAAACTTAGCACAACCTAAAATATCTCGACACTTAGCCACCTTAAAAGCAGCCAAGATACTTCAAGATCGACGTGAAGGGCTTTGGATTTTTTACGATTTACATCCTAAACTACCCTCTTGGCTTATGGAGGTTTTACAAACAACCGTGGCTGCTATCCAAGAGAGTGCGCCCTTTTGCATAGATAAAAAAAATCTCGCCTCAATGCCCAATCGACCCTAATCTAATTTTTTTTATTTTGAAGAGGACTTGATTTTATATATCTGGATATCCAGATATATAGATATATAAGTTTTTTTGGGAAAAAACAGATGTTTGAGCAATTCGCCAATTTATTAATTTACCAACTGGGCGGCTTATCACTGGAAAGCCATTTAGGAGCCGCCCTGCATTTCTTTGTGATGGACACCGCAAAGATTTTTGTGATGCTTGTTATTATTATATATATAATGGGCTTATTTAGAACCCTGCTCAGTCCAGAAAAGGTACGCGACTATATACGAGGGCGTTCTAAAGCACTGGCTCGCACACTGGCTATCACTTTAGGTGCAGTGACACCATTTTGCTCTTGCTCATCGGTGCCACTATTTATTGGTTTTGTAGAAGCGGGGATTCCATTAGGTGTCACTTTTTCATTTCTTATCGCCAGCCCTATGATTAATGAAGTTGCGGTTGTACTTTTAATGGGCATTATGGGGTGGAAATTGACTTTATTATATGTGATGGCAGGATTAATAGTGGCTTATGTTGGTGGAGCGGCGATGGAACGTTTTCATCCTGAAAGGTGGGTTGAAGACTATGTTTGGAAAATTAAAATGGGGCAAGCGGCACAAGTGGCTGTTGATACTTCGCTACGTGGGCGGCATGAGTTTGCTGTTGGTGAAGTCAAGGAAATTGTTGGGCGTATTTGGGTATGGGTATTAATTGGTGTTGGTGCGGGTGCTTTGTTTCATGGTTATTTTCCTGAAAGTTGGGTTGAAAGTTTGGCGGGTAAGGATAATTTTTTAGCGGTACCCATGGCGGTGATTTTAGGTGTGCCTTTATATTCTAATGCGGTAGGCGTTATTCCTTTAGCCGAAGCGATGCTTACCAAAGGCGTTGCGATTGGGACGACTTTAGCGTTAATGATGAGCATTGCAGCGATTTCTTTACCAGAATTATTAATCTTGCGTAAAGTGATTCGCTTACCTGGCTTGTTGTTATTTGTCAGCATTTTGACGGTTTCTATTATCTTAGTGGGTTGGATATTTAATTTTCTCATTTAAAATCATGAAAAATATAAAAGTATTAGGTTCAGGCTGTGCCAGTTGCAAAACGACTTATGCTCGAATTGAAAAAGCCGCCCAAGAAAAAGGGGTGGAAATCAGTTTAGAGAAAGTTGAGGATATGGCACAGATTATGTCTTATGGGATTATGTCTACGCCTGGCGTTGTGGTTGATGGTAAGGTGGTACATGCGGGCGGGATTCCTGATCGGAAAAAAATTGAGTCCTGGTTATGAGCAAAGTTTTATTTATTTGTATTCACAACAGTGCCAGAAGCCAAATGGCTGAAGCTTGGCTGAATCACCTTTGTGGAGAAAAATTTGAAGCAGAAAGTGCTGGTTTATCGCCAGGGACACTGAATCATCTCGCGGTGAAAGTCATGCAAGAGGTGGGCATAGACATTTCTCATAAAAAAACGCAAGCGGCTGCTGACTTAGTGGGAAAAAACTATGCCTACGTGGTAACAGTCTGTGATGAAAGCAGTGCAGAACAATGTCCCATTTTTCCAGGCGGTGCAAAGCGATTGCATTGGGGATTTCCTGATCCCTCAGTGTTGATAGGTACAGACGAAGAAAAATTAGTAGAAATTAGAAAAATTCGTGACTTGATAAAGGCTAAGATTGAGAATTGGTGTTAGGCTACAGTGATAGTTATTTCAGTGCTGAAATAATAGGGCAAGTTTGTGATGTTTTTTGTGACTCACAAGATTTAATCAAATCTTTCAGTACCTCAGAAATCGCTTGCAAATCATTGATACGTTCCTCAATCATAGCCAATTTTTTGCAAGGTGAAACCAAGATTTTTTGCCCGCTTGATGAAATGGATGCGAGAAATTGTCTCAACAGGATAACAACGGTATCCGAAAGCGGGTTTATCTGGCTCTTGGATTAAACCCCGTTTTTGGTAATATCGAATTGTCTCAACATTCACCCCCTTTAGGGTACTTTAGCTTTTAGCCCAAGGCTTACCGGCAAAATCAAAAACCATGCACTTTTAATCGCACCCTTTGCAAAGCACTAAATTATTATTTATAATATTCTTCTTTATCAAAAAGTTTTAATTCGGGATAAGTCTATTATGGCAACGTTAAAAAAAATCCTATCCATCGCCTTAGCCCTAATCATTGCAGTGGGCTTAATTATTGGAGTTGTCAAATTGCGCCAAATACGGACAGCAAAATTTGACGCTTTACCTAAAGCTGATCGCCTACCTTGGGCATTACATTTAGCCACTGTACAACAAGATACCCTAACTCGTAGTTTTCCCGTTCTTGCCAAACTCATTGGTAGCACCGAAATCACAGTGAGTAGCCAAGTATCAGGCATCATTGAAAAAATGGGACCACGCGAAGGGATTAAAGTCAAAAAGGGGCAATTATTGGCACAAATTGATGTGCGCGATCTGATTGAACAAAGAAGAGAATCAATTTCCTAATCTCAATATTGAAATTGCCGATACTCAAGGACGCTTAATCGGGCTAACAGTTGATAATATGCTCAATTCACTGCGCGATGCGGTGATAATGACCATTTTAGTTATTTTACTGTTTTTGGGCAATACTCGCGCCGCCTTTGTCGTTGGATTATCATTGCCAATTACTTATTTATTTAGCCTTAGTCAAATGGGGCTTAGAAAATCGCGCTTTAGTATTATTACTATTTGCCATAGTTTTTATAGCTTCAGCTTCACAAATGCGGATGCTGGGACGAGAATTAATGCCGATGATGGATACAGGAATAATCAGTATTCGCTTTGAAGCGCAGCCTGATACTGATGATGATCGCATGGACAACTTAGCCCATCAAGTTGAACAAGCGATTCGGGCTGAAATACCAGCCGAATGGATTTTATCCACTTCCACCGTCATTGGAGCAGAAGCTGGCGTAAAATCTTTTGGCGCACAAAGGCGAATCGAGCAAGGCGAAATCACTTTGAATTTAATTGACCGTTTTCAGCGTGATCGCACTATTTACGCCATTGAAGACGGTATTCGTACTCGCCTACAACAAATTCCCGGACTTTTAGCTGCGAATGTCACCGAATTTGCCTCAACGCCACTCTCATCTATCCGTGCCAGCGTTGATGTAATGATAAGCGGTCCTGATCCCGCCGTTTTAGATCGTCTCGTCGATGAAGTCATGGACAAATTAGCACCTATTAAAGGACTCACTGGCTTTGAGCGAAGCTGGCAAGGGAGATCAGAACGGATTGAACTCAATGTCTCGCCAAAATTGGCACGTTTGCAAGGACTCTCTGCGGATGAAATTGCCCAACAAGTGGCGATGGCAGTCGGCGGCATACAAGGCGGACGCTTGCGCGTGCCCGGGCAAGAGCCGATTCCGGTTTGGGTACGCCTGCGTGCCTCACAACGAGCTAATGCGGAAGATTTAGCCGCCCTCAATATTCGCGCCTCAGATGGACAAACCATTCCACTCGCTTCAGTTGCCACTCCGCGCATTGTCACCGCCCCAACGGCAGAAACTCATCAATATTTAGAACCCACCATTGATGTCCTCGCTTGGCGGCGTAATACCCCAATCACGAGATTGCATGAACAAGTAGCGATGGCATTAGAAGATTTAGTCTTACCGCGTGGATATAAGATTCATTATGAGGGAGAATATAAACAATTGTCTGAATCGTTTGGGCGACTCATCGCCTCATTTTCGCTGGGACTGATTTTATTATATTTTATGCTCTCCATCACTTTTCGCTCTTTTTTGGATCCGTTTGCTATACTAGCCAGCTTGCCATTGGCTTTAATCGGAGCCGTATGGGGCTTATTGCTGGCTGAAAAAGTCGGCTCAATGCCCGCCTTTATGGGCATGATTTTGCTTATGGGGGTAGTAGTTAATAATGGCATCTTATTAGTAGATTTTGCCAAAGTCGCCATCCAAAAAGGTCAAGATATTAATACTGCCTTACTCGGAGCGGTAAGTAAACGTACTCGACCGATTTTAATGACGGCTCTCTCTTCTGCTGTGGGAATGATACCAATTGCGATGGAACAAGCCGTTGGAATTGAGCGTTTATCACCATTGGCGGTAGTGGCTATTGGCGGCTTATTGGCAGGGACTTTTTTGACTTTGTTGGCGGTACCGGTGATTTTTCATGTGCTGGCTTCAAAACGGTATAGGTAAAATAATCGGAGATTTTGATTTTGGAGTCCAAAGCTTTAGCTTTGGAAACCTACGTCCAAAGCTAAAGCTTTGGACTCCAAAATACATTAAAATTCATGGTTCGGTACTTAGATGTTCAAGTTTTTTATTTTTTATGTCATAATAGTTCAAAAATCGGGACAAGGTAGAAAAAAACCAATATGATTAGTAATATTATTATGACTCAAACCGCACCCAATTGGGTAATCAAACCCCTAGTAGCCGAAGAAGTTTATACGGATCGTCAAGAATTTTTAGACTATCTATACCACACCGCTCTAAAAGCGAAAACTCGTCGTACCGGTTCGACCGTACTGTTAGGACAGCGACGTATGGGTAAAACCGAGCTATTTAAACGAGTCGTTAATCGACTGTTTTTTGAGCAGGATCATCAAGCTCCTCAAGCAGTGGTGCCGGTATATTATAGCTTTCCGGATACGTTTGAAAATCGCTGGGATTTTTCCATAAAATATGTGGAAAATTTTATCCGCTGGTATGTGGCGTTTCGTTTGCGTCAACCGGAAATTTTGCAAGCCACTCTTGATTATGACGAGTTGATAGCAATAGCTCGTGAAAAACTGTCCGTGACTAAAGGTTTTCAGATTGCCTTAAACTTTTTAGTGAGTCTCCAAAAACAGAAAATCACGATCCCGGAACAAGAGGCACTTTATCTACCTCGTCGAGTGTCGGATTATGATGACAGTACCATCGTTATGTTCCTCGATGAATTTCAAAATACCCGCTTACCCCAACATAATTTTGACGTGGTTGGCTATATGCAGGAAGCGGTGGAATCACCCACTTGCCCTCATTTTGTGACCGGTTCGAGTATGAGTATTTTAGCGCGGGAAATTTTGGGACGGGGTTCGTTATTTGGACGGTTTGAAAGTCACCCCATTGAACCGTTAACCGGTTATTGGGGCACGGAATTGGTACGTAAAGCGGCGAGCTATTATGACACCCAAATAGCTGAACCAATGGCACCAGTAATTGCAGAACGTTGTGGTGGCAATCCGTTTTATATCACCGCTCTAATTAAACAAGCAGTCAAACTAAATAAACCCATTTCGAGTGAAGAAATCCTGAATCAAATTTTAGCGATTGATTTATCTTCTGGATTTATTTGGAGTGAACTGAGTGATCAAGTGACTCGTTGGCTGGAACGAATTAATGAGTATGGTATCACTAAATGGATTTTATATCTCTCTGCCATTCAAGAAGGTGAAAAAATTGATTTAACCCAAATTCAACAAGCACTGTTGGAACGAGATTATCAAACCGTGTCGCTGGAGCAAATTCGTGAAGTCTTAATCAAACTCTCGCGGGGTGATTTACTGGATTATTTGGAATTAGGCAACTGGTTTCGGAAAGTTAAAGACCCGATTTTATTAGAATTTTTACGAATTTGGGGACGTATTGCCGTCGAAGGCAAAAATGAAGCTGAAGTTAAAGATGAATTACAACAACAATATCAATCTCTCCAAAAACGAGTGAGTGATTTAAAAGGTTATTTAGCCGAAGTCTATATGGCTCAAATTCTCTTTAATGCCCAAGAACAAACCTTACCGGGCGCTTATTTTCATGTCGCAGAGGCGGTTGACATCCCCGGATTTAATTATATACGTTTAAGAGAACGTTTGGGACCGGGTGCCCAGACTGAAATTGACCTTCATGGTGCGGCTGGCATTGAACAATGGGTCGCCGAAAGTAAATGGCGACCGCAACGTAAAGCTAGCCCAAAGGAAATTCAACAATTACTAGATAAAGCTGAAGTCGTGAAGAAGGATCGAAAGGCTACCATCATGCGGCTCTGGTTTTTTAGTTATCATGGTTTTGCTAAAGCCGCATTGGAGTTAATGTCAGAACATGGTATCTTGTGGTCAACCCAAGAGGATTTAGATGGCTTACTGGATTATGTGAAATTGCGACGGTTGCCGGAATTGTCATAACATCAAATCACGACCAACCAATGGTAAATATTATTATGACACGACCAAATTGGGCGATTGAAACTTTAGTCTCAGAAGAAGTTTATACAGATCGTCAAGAATTTTTAGACTATTTATATCAAACCGCTTTAAAAGCGAAAACTCGTCGTACCGGTTCAACCGTACTGTTAGGGCAGCGGCGTATGGGTAAAACCGAGCTATTTAAACGAGTTGTTAATCGACTGTTTTTTGAGCAGGATCATCAAGCGCCTCAAGCAGTGGTGCCGGTATATTATAGCTTTCCGGATACGTTTGAAAATCGCTGGGATTTTTCCATAAAATATGTGGAAAATTTTATCCGTTGGTATGTGGCGTTTCGTTTGCGTCAACCGGAAATTTTGCAGGGTATTCTTGATTATGACGAGTTGATAGCAATAGCTCGTGAAAAACTGTCCGTGACTAAAGGTTTTCAGATTGCCTTAAACTTTTTAGTGAGTCTCCAAAAACAGAAAATCACGATCCCGGAACAAGAGGCACTTTATCTACCTCGTCGAGTGTCGGATTATGATGACAGTACCATCGTTATGTTCCTCGATGAATTTCAAAATACCCGCTTACCCCAACATAATTTTGACGTGGTTGGCTATATGCAGGAAGCGGTGGAATCACCCACTTGCCCTCATTTTGTGACCGGTTCGAGTATGAGTATTTTAGCGCGGGAAATTTTGGGACGGGGTTCGTTATTTGGACGGTTTGAAAGTCACCCCATTGAACCGTTAACCGGTTATTGGGGCACGGAATTGGTACGTAAAGCGGCGAGCTATTATGACACCCAAATAGCTGAACCAATGGCACCAGTAATTGCAGAACGTTGTGGTGGCAATCCGTTTTATATCACCGCTCTAATTAAACAAGCAGTCAAACTAAATAAACCCATTTCGAGTGAAGAAATCCTGAATCAAATTTTAGCGATTGATTTATCTTCTGGATTTATTTGGAGTGAACTGAGTGATCAAGTGACTCGTTGGCTGGAACGAATTAATGAGTATGGTATCACTAAATGGATTTTATATCTCTCTGCCATTCAAGAAGGTGAAAAAATTGATTTAACCCAAATTCAACAAGCACTGTTGGAACGAGATTATCAAACCGTGTCGCTGGAGCAAATTCGTGAAGTCTTAATCAAACTCTCGCGGGGTGATTTACTGGATTATTTGGAATTAGGCAACTGGTTTCGGAAAGTTAAAGACCCGATTTTATTAGAATTTTTACGAATTTGGGGACGTATTGCCGTCGAAGGCAAAAATGAAGCTGAAGTTAAAGATGAATTACAACAACAATATCAATCTCTCCAAAAACGAGTGAGTGATTTAAAAGGTTATTTAGCCGAAGTCTATATGGCTCAAATTCTCTTTAATGCTCAAGAACAAACCTTACCGGGCGCTTATTTTCATGTCGCAGAGGCGGTTGACATCCCCGGATTTAATTATATACGTTTAAGAGAACGTTTGGGACCGGGTGCCCAGACTGAAATTGACCTTCATGGTGCAGCAGGCATTGAACAATGGGTGGCCGAAAGTAAATGGCGACCGCAACGTAAAGCTAGCCCAAAGGAAATTCAACAATTACTAGATAAAGCTGAAGTCGTGAAGAAGGATCGAAAGGCTACCATCATGCGGCTCTGGTTTTTTAGTTATCATGGTTTTGCTAAAGCCGCATTGGAGTTAATGTCAGAACAGGGTATCTTGTGGTCAACCCAAGAGGATTTAGATGGCTTACTGGATTATGTGAAATTGCGA